>JAZKFE010000385.1:0-13102 GCA_040386595.1 Planctomycetota bacterium
AAAACACCCTGTTTTTCAGGGGATTTGCTCGCCCCAAAGATGTTTAAAGCAGTGGCCTCACCCTCCCAACAATTCTCCACCCCGTTCCGCAATCACGAGACCGTGATTGAGAAACGCAAACAGCCGCACCTAATTCGGAGCGGCTGTCTGTCAGCAACCAACTGACGTTCTGCGTTGAATGCTATTTAGGCTTTGAAAATCTTCTCGCGGCCAACCGTGACATTCTTGGTGGCGTTACGAGTATCCAGCACCAACTTGGCGTGCTGCACAATGAAATCGTAGTCGTAGGCGGTGTGATCGGTTGCAATCAGGACCACATCCTGGCTGGCCAAAACTTCCGGAGTCAGCGGCGTGCTGTCCATGTCGGGAACGTCGTGGTGACGAACTCGCGGCAGCTTGGGGACCCACGGGTCGTTGTAGATCAACTCGGCACCGCGTTCACGCAGCAAATCCATCAACTCGAACGACGGGCTTTCGCGCGGGTCATCAACGTCCTTCTTGTAAGCCACACCCAACATCAGGACCTTGCTCCCCTTGATCGGCTTGCTAACGTCATTCAGACGTTCGGCCAACTTGTGAATGACGTATTCGGGCATGTGGGTGTTAACTTCACCGGCGAGCTCAATGAACCGCGTCGCCATGCCATACTTCCGCGCCACCCAGGTCAGGTAGTACGGGTCAATCGGAATGCAGTGCCCACCCAGCCCGGGGCCGGGATAGAACGCCTGGAAGCCGAACGGCTTGGTTTTCGCCGCGTCGATGACTTCCCACACGTCGATGCCCATCTTGTCAAAGAGCATCTTCAACTCGTTCACCAGGGCGATATTTACACAGCGGTAAGTGTTTTCCAGAATCTTGCAGGCTTCAGCCACTTCCATGCTGGAAACGGGGACGACCTGCACGATCGCCGAAGCATACAATTCCTGAGCCAGCACCGAACTTTGCGGATCGTAGCCGCCGACCACTTTGGGAATGCCGGCAGCCGAGAATTTGGGATTACCTGGATCTTCACGCTCGGGACTGAACGCGAGAAAATAATCTTCTCCGGCCTTAAGCCCGGTGGCTTCCAGAATCGGCAACACCACATCACGAGTCGTCGTGGGATAGGTGGTGCTCTCCAGGACCACCAGCTGTCCCTTGCGGAGCGTCGCGGCAATGTATTTGGCCGTATTTTCGACATAAGTCAGATCCGGATCGCGACTTTCCGACAGCGGCGTCGGCACGCAAATCAAGATCGTGTCAGCTTCCTGCAACCGTTTCATGTCGGCAGTCGGTTCAAACTGCTGCAGGGCACTCCACTCTTGAATCGTTTCGGCACTGATGTGCTTGATGTAGCTTTGGCCGGCCTTCAGAGCATTGACTTTGCGTTCGTCAATGTCGTAGCCGATCGCCTGAAATCCCGACTTCACAAACGCGCTGATCAACGGCAGGCCCACATAGCCCAAACCGACAACGCCGACTTTCGCCGTGCGAGCCCGGATTTTGTCAGAGAGTTGCTGAGCCAGCGGAGACAATGAAACGGTGGATTCGGACATGGTGACAGGTGCCGGTTCTACGCAAACAGTAGCCATCGGTGACTCGACCTCACGGGATGCAACGTGACAAATGGGACGCGGAATGATTTTTTTCACACGGCTCGGAATGAGCCGAGTAAAATCTCGTAGCCCAAGCACCCAACCAATTCCACGGGCCAATCCAGATCCCACGAACGGCAATTAACAAAATTGCCCCATTCGTGCCAGATCAATCCCCGATGGTTCAAATCAGGTGTGCTTGTCCTGCAACATTATGTCACGACAAGCCGATGTCCAGAAAAATCACCATGTCTCCCGAGCAAGACATGGTGGCTCGTTCGCAGGAAAAGGTTTGACGTGAGGAAACCGAAATGTTGCACTGCGGCATCGTCACAGTCGTGGCTCGCTCCGCGAACTGAACGCGATCCCACAATCCGGCCGGCCCGCAGTTTCAATATTCAAACAAACTCAAACTCTTAATAGCAAACACGTTCAGTTCGCGGAGCGAACCACGACTAGAGCTCCGGTTCGTTCGGCTGTTCCAATTCTCGCGTCTGGATGAACAATGCCTTCTTTTCACCCGGCAAGGTGAAATCGAACCCACACGTTTTGAAGAATTCCTCCGACGACGTAATCGCCATCACCTCGAGGATATTCAGCTTCTTCGCCGCATCGACACAAGCCGTCACCAGGCGCTGTCCAATCCCCATGCGACGCACTTCCGGAGCCACCGCCAGGCTACGCAGTTCGGCCAGCTTGTGGGAGTAGATCTCCAACGCGGCGCAACCCACGATGCGGCCTTCATAGACGGCCACATAGCAGTGAGCCACCAGGATCTCTAATTCCATGGTCGTGCGGCGCAACAGTCGGCCCTGTTGCACGAAAGGCTCAATGAATTTGCTGAGTTCAGCAACGTCCGAGATCGTCGCCCGGCGGACGATCACATCGGGATGAGTTTCGGCGGTTTCGACATCCGACATGGTGTTCCAAAGTCGTTGAAAAGCGATTTACGATCGAAAATGTTGTTCCAGAACTTGTCTGCGGAACATAAAGATCCGCTCCAAATCCCGACGCACGAGGAGGGCATGAATCAACCGGCCCCCGGGGACCTTGTACTCCACACGGTCCCGGACGAGTGTCCCCCCCTCATGATCCTCAAATGTATGCTCATGGACCCATAAGTGGTAGGGGCCTTTTAGCTGCCGATCAATAAATCGAGTCGAGGGCTCCCACGCCGAGATTTCCGTTCGCCAGCGAACAGGAAACTGGTGTAGTCGCAATTTGTAGTCAATCAACTGGCCGGGATGCATCTCAATCGGCCGCGGTGTGACCACTTCAAAATGCAACCACGGCGGCGTGATGGCTTCCAAATTTGCCGCATCGCCGAAAAAAGAAAACGCCGTTTCACGTGGAACGGGAAACCATTGCTCGGTCGTCAGCACATAGGCCCCGGGAAGAGTCGGGTGCCACGTTATTTGGACTGGGGACATCAAATCACCTGTTTCACCCGAAAATTCAATCAAAAGGCCAGCACATCCGGTCTGCCTGCGAATGACACCGCTTTCGCGACCCTCACATTAACTGCGGTCCGCCCAAGTTCACGATTTCGAGGCGACTTCTGCGATTTCCCTGGCAATTCGTCTCGCTGTGGTACTGCTGGTAGTATCACGTATAATTCGCAGCAACAGCCCCGTAGCCTGACTCTCCGAGTCGGGTTCTTCGCGACAAAAAGACACCCAGCTCAAAGAGCAGGGGGCCATTTTACGAGGCGTCGATTTCGCCCCACCGAGAAAACTATGTCCGAAAGTGTCGAAACCGATCTGCGTCGCGTGATCCTGCAAACGCTGGAGAGTTGGCACGCTGCGGGCATCACGCATTTGACGTCGATCCCCGCCCTGACAACTGCCGCGCAGCCAGTGCCCCCGGTCGCGAAGATCGCTCTCCCCGTCGAGGTGAGTGCACCGCCGGCCGCGCCGGTGCCGGCTGCCGTCATTCCCGAACAGCTCCCCAAGCCGCCCGTTTCCGTCTCCATGACAGAAACGACACCAGAAGTCACGGCGCCACAAGTGACAGCACCAGACATGGCCCAGAAGCCGGTTGTCAAACCGCAGATGGTGATCGATCAGGCGGAACAAGCGACCGCAGCAGTAGCAGCAGTTCAACCCGCGTCGCGTCCAGAGAAAAAAGACTCTCGAAGCGAACGTATTACCGAGCTACAAGTATTGTCTCAAAAAGTCGCCCAGTGCACGCGTTGCACCGAGCTAGCCGCGACACGCACCCAAACGGTCTTCGGCGTGGGAAATCCCGAAGCTCGCTTGGTATTTATCGGTGAAGCCCCCGGCGCGGACGAGGATGCCCAAGGCGAGCCATTCGTGGGCCAGGCAGGGCAGTTGCTGAATAAGATCATCGAGGCCATGAAACTGAAACGCGAAGAGATTTACATCTGCAATATCTTGCGCTGCCGTCCACCCGGCAATCGACTGCCGTCTCCTGAAGAAGCTGGCCATTGTCGAGAATACCTGGACGGCCAACTCGGGATTATCAAACCCGAATACATCGTCTGCTGGGGAGCGTGTGCCGCGCAGAATCTGCTGAACGTGGTCAGCAGCATCGGCAAAATGCGAGGCCGCTTCTACCAGTACAACGGTGCCAAAGTCCTCTGCACCTATCATCCGTCCTACCTGCTGCGAAACCCCGCGGCCAAGAAGGACGTCTGGGAAGACATGAAGTTCCTGATGAGAGAAATGGGCCTGCCCCTCGACTAAATCGCGGCCGCACCACAGCGTCCTAAGTGAGATTATTCCGACATTTCGATCCCAGCGGCGACTCTGTTACAATCTCCAAGCCTCGCCCGCTCGGATCATTCCAACTTCGACTTTCGCGCACAACGGAGTGTGTATGCCCAGCGTTCAGCATCCTCAGATGCAACAGTTTCTCTTGCCGCGATATCGGCTGCAGCAAGTTCGCGATTTGATTTCCTTCTTGGAAGAGCAGGGGACTTTTCGTTTCCCCACGCTCCAAAATGGACTGTTTTCGGCCTCGGTCGCCATCGCGGAAGAGTTTGGCTACACCGGATATCACCATGTGTGGGTCCGTGATAACGTTCATATTGCCCACGCACACTTGGTCATTGGTTTGCCTGCTGTTGCCGCGCGCACGGCGCAGACGTTGCTCGGCTGGTTCAAACTTCAGCAGCCACGATTCGCGGCCATCATCAATGGTCAGGCCGATCCTCAAGAACCCATGTTGCGGCCCCATATTCGATTTCGGGGTGAGGAACTCGAAGACAGCCTCGAAAAATGGTCGCATGCCCAGAATGATGCTCTGGGATATTTTCTCTGGCTGTATTGCCGGTTGATTAACGAAGGGGTTATGGAGTGGGATGCGACCGCGGCGGAAGTGCTGCCGTTGTTTCCGAAATACTGGCAAGCCATTCGCTATTGGGAAGATGCCGACAGCGGGCATTGGGAAGAAACCCGGAAGATCGAAGCCTCCAGCATTGGTGTGGCGGTCGCCGGGCTACGGGAATTCCGGGAAGTTCTGGAAACTCCCTCGGGGGACGTCCAGACTCAAGAGCTGTTGCGGCGCCTTATTGACGATCTATTGGCGAAGGGGCAGGCGGCACTGCAGGCCATCCTGCCCGCTGAATGTGTGCAGTCCGATCCGACATTGAATCGACGCTATGACTCGGCATTGTTGTTTCTGATCTACCCCACAAAAGTGGTCGACGGAAACATGGCCGAACAGATCGCCCAGGATGTGTCGCAGAATTTGCTGGGGGACTACGGCATCCGGAGGTATCTCGGCGATTCGTACTGGTGCGCTGACTACAAGACGGCCCTCGCCCCGGAGGCTCGGACCGCCGACTTCAGCGACGATCTGGCCGCTCGCGACAAGCTGCTCCGCCCGGGTCTCGAAGCCCAATGGTGCATTTTCGATCCGATTCTCTCAATCCATTATGGTCTGCGGTACCAGCAGACACGCAATCCGCAAGATTTAGAGCAACAGGTCCTGCACGTGCATCGAGCCCTGGGGCAGTTGACCGGCCCCGATTGCCCGTTTGGTGCCTTCAAATGTCCTGAATCGTATTACTGTGAACGCGGGCAGTATGTGCCCAATGACGTCACGCCGCTGCTGTGGACTCAGGCCAATTTGCGGCTGGCACTCCACTTCTTAGAAGCGACCGCCGACGCGTAGTTTTCGCCATCAATCTCTGTCACAGACGAACCGTGATCCGGCCCCTTCACGGACTTTTTGAGAGACGCTTGTAAAGTATCACCAGTTCGGTTACATATTTATAAATAAGCCCTAGGTTAGTCCGCTTGAGAGATGTTTTTCCCATCCTCAAGCAACGATGGAACCTAATATCAACAAAGACATTACAGAAATATTTCTCGTGAAAATTCTGTAACCATATCGACGGCGTAGTCGAGCAGCCAAGCACACTGCGTCGTAAGGAGAACTCCGCCGACGAGACTTGTGGCGGCGCCGTCGAGTGCCTTTTCTGCTGGCGGAGTAGACATGTCGGACAATCTGTTACAGCGTAGCGTGACGACATCGGTAGCCCGGAACCTGTCGAACACGACGAAGACATCACCGAAGATGATGTCGATCACCCCACGCTGGCTGCTCAGCCTGCTGCCGTGGGTGCAAGTCGACGGCGGCACCTACCGCGTGAATCGCACCAAGGTCGAGCTGACCAAGGCCGAACGCATTGGGGTGGATGTCTCCGGCAACGTGGCGTCCTTCGCCCCGGAAGCCCTCCGCGGCGTGCCCCTCTTTTCGGGACTCCCGGAAGCCATCATCGCTCGCATGGCCAACAGTTTTAAAAGCGAGGAAGTCTCGCTGGGCAACAAGATCGTTGTCGAAGGTGAAGATCGCAGTAAGTTCTTCATCATCGCTCAGGGGCAAGTCGAAGTCCTCAGTAAGGGTATCCATGGCAGCAATCTGCGGATCGCCTTGCTGACAGAAGGTGAGTACTTCGGTGAAACCGAGCTCATCTCCGACAAAGCTTCTGAAGTCACCATCCGGACTTTGACACCCTGTATCTTGTTAACGCTGTCTCGCAAAGATCTCGATGCCGTTCTGAGCGAACTGCCCAATCTGAACGAAGCCTTCCAACGGGCGATTGCCGAACATCAAGAGCTGCGTTCCACCGTCAACCGGTATGGCGAACGCAATATCGATTTGGTCTCCGGTTTTGCCGAAAACGTCGAAATTCCCGAGACTTTCGTCGATTACTCGGCGACTCCCCGCGAGTACTCCCTCTCTGCTGTGCAGACCGTGGTCCGTGTTCACACACGGGTTTCGGATCTCTACAACGATCCCTTCAATCAGCTCGAAGAGCAGATGCGGCTGACGATTGAAGGTATCAAAGAACGCCAGGAATGGGAGTTAATCAACAGCAAGAAGTTCGGCCTCATTCATTCCGTCGATCCCGCCATGCGGATCAGCACTCGGTATGGTGCTCCGACGCCCGATGACTTGGACGATTTGCTGGCACTGGTCTGGAAGAAGCCCGCGTTCTTCCTGGCCCATCCTAAAGCCATCGCGGCCTTCGAACGTGAATGTACCTGGCGCGGAGTTCCGCCCCCCACCGCCAATCTGTTTGGAACCCAAGTCCTGACCTGGCGCGGCATTCCTCTCGTTCCCTGCGACAAGCTGGAGATGACGAAGAGCCGCTATCAGTCCAACCAGTGGCTGGGGACCACCAGCATTCTGTTGCTGCGAGTGGGCGAAGCAGACCAAGGGGTCGTTGGCCTGCATCAGGCTGGCATCCCCGGTGAGATCATGCCCAGCCTCTCGGCCCGCCTGATGGGACTCGACAGTCTGGGAGTCGCGTCATACTTGCTGACGTTGTACTTCTCCTGTGCCGTGCTGACGGACGATGCCGTTGGCGTGCTCGAAAACGTCGAGGTCGGCTATTACCACGATTACGAAAATATGGGCGGCAATACGTTCTTGAACGGACTCGGAATCTAACGCTGGGCAGTCGGCGTCCCCTGATAAAATGTCATTACTCGACGACAGGAAGTAGTAAATATGTCGGATAATTTGTTGCAACGCAGTGTGACGACGTCAGTCGCCCGGAACTTGTCGAACACGACAAAGACATCACCCAAGATGATGTCGATCACCCCGCGCTGGCTGCTCAGCCTGCTGCCGTGGGTGCAAGTCGATGGCGGCACCTACCGCGTGAACCGCACCAAGGTCGAGCTGACCAAGGCCGAACGCATCGGGGTGGATGTCTCCGGCAACGTGGCGTCCTTCGCCCCGGAAGCCCTCCGCGGCGTGCCCCTCTTCTCGGGACTCCCGGAAGCCATCATCGCCCGCATGGCGAACAGTTTTAAAAGCGAGGAAGTCTCGCTGGGCAACAAGATCGTTGTCGAGGGTGAAGACCGCAGTAAGTTCTTCATCATCGCCCAAGGCCAAGTGGAAGTTCTCAGCAAGGGTATCCATGGCAGCAATCTGCGGATCGCGTTGCTGACGGAAGGGGAGTACTTCGGTGAGACCGAACTCATCTCCGACAAGGCCTCTGAAGTCACCATTCGGACGATCACACCCTGTATTTTGTTGACTCTGTCACGCAAGGATTTGGACTCGGTCCTCAGTGAATTGCCGAACCTGAACGACGAGTTCCAAAAGGCGATCTCTGACCATCAGGAATTGCGTTCCACCGTCAACCGGTATGGCGAACGCAATATCGATCTGGTCTCGGGTTTTGCCGAAAACGTCGAAATTCCCGAGACTTTCGTCGATTATTCGGCGACTCCTCGTGAATACTCTCTCTCTGCCGTGCAGACCGTGGTCCGTGTTCACACACGTGTCTCCGATTTGTACAACGATCCCTTCAATCAGCTCGAAGAGCAGATGCGGTTGACGATTGAGGGCATCAAAGAACGCCAGGAATGGGAGTTAATCAACAGCAAGAAGTTCGGCCTCATTCACTCCGTCGATCCCGCCATGCGGATCAGCACCCGTTACGGTGCTCCGACGCCCGATGACCTGGATGACTTGCTGGCACTCGTCTGGAAGAAGCCTGCGTTCTTCCTGGCACATCCTAAAGCCATTGCTGCCTTCGAACGTGAATGCACCTGGCGCGGAGTTCCGCCCCCCACGATCAATCTGTTTGGGACCCAAGTCCTGACTTGGCGCGGGGTGCCGCTGGTGCCTTGCGATAAGCTCGAAATGAAGAGCCGCTACCAGTCGAATCAATGGTTCGGCACCACCAGCATTCTGTTGCTGCGAGTGGGCGAAGCGGACCAAGGGGTTGTTGGCCTGCATCAAGCTGGTATCCCCGGCGAGATCATGCCCAGCCTCTCAGCCCGCCTGATGGGACTCGACAGCATGGGGGTCGCGTCGTACTTGTTGACGCTGTACTTCTCCTGTGCTGTGCTGACGGACGATGCCCTGGGGGTGCTGGAAAACGTCGAAGTCGGGTACTACCACGATTACGAAAATAGAAAGCCCAAGGTCAAGTAAGGCTCTGTGATGCAATCCCGGTCGCCGTGATTTACCTCGCGGCGACATTTTCCATCGCGAATCCTGAGTAAAAAACCTTGACGAGTGGAGACCTTCGGAATGCAGGAAGTGACGCCAGACCTGATCGCCTCCATCGCGACACGTCTTTATAACGAAGCCCAGGGAGCCGGCAGCTTTTCTCAACCCGATGCGGGGTTGCCGCAATTCCCCCCTCACGGCTCGGAGTTGCCGGGGGCCGTTGCCAGCCCTCCCAGCAGCGCGTACGGATTCCCCAGCCCGACTGGCAATCAGTCGGCGGCCAGTGCGGGGCACGTCAATCATGCGGCCGGTTTACCCAGCCGTACCGAGTTACCGTCGCACCCGAGCGTCCCAGGCCCGGGGAGTTTTCCGGGTTCGACCAGCCTTCCGGGCTTCGAGCAATTTTCCAGCCCTGCGGCGTTTCCCAATCACGGAAACCTGCCCAGCCATGGTGCGATTCCCAGTCATAGCCAGGCCCCACGCCCGGGTCAGTTCTCGAGTTTCTCCACTGCCATTCCCGATAGTTCGTCATTGTCAGGTCTGCCAGGGACGAATCCGGGAAGTACCGCTGACGGTCTGCGCAATTTCGTGCAGAAGATCCGCACGGCCCAGTACGGTTCACAACCGGGGCGGTGTGCCGCGTTCCCCGATCAAGATGTGATCCAGCAACTTTTCGCGAATCGAACACCCGCCGGGGGCGGTGGCGGCGCGCGACCGATGGATATCGCCAGCATTCGCAAGGATTTCCCGGCACTCCACCAGAACATCCACGGGAAACCTCTGGTCTGGTTCGACAATGCCGCGACGACCCAGAAACCGCAAAGCGTGATCGACGCGATCTCCCATTACTATTCGCACAATAACTCCAATATCCACCGCGGGGCCCACACGCTGGCCGCCCGTTCGACCGATGCCTACGAAGAAGCCCGCAATAAAGTGCAGGCTTTCCTGGGAGCCTCGTCATCGAAGGAAATCATCTTCGTTCGCGGCACGACCGAAGGGATCAATCTGGTCGCTCAAACCTACGGCCGCAAATTCCTGCAACCCGGCGACGAGATCATACTTTCCACTCTGGAACATCACGCCAATATCGTTCCCTGGCAGATGGTGGCGAAAGAGAAGGGGGCCATCATCCGTGTCATTCCGGTCAATGATCGGGGTGAGATCATGCTGGAAGCCTATCAGGCCTTGCTGGGACCACGCACGCGATTGGTCTCGCTGGCTCATGCTTCCAACAGCCTGGGGACCATTCTGCCGGTCGCCGAAATGACCCAGATGGCCAAACGGTATGGGGCACGCGTGCTGATCGACGGAGCCCAATCCGTGTCACACATCCCCGTCAACATGCAGCAGATTGGCTGTGATTTCTACGTCTTTTCGGGACATAAGATCTTCGGCCCCACCGGCATCGGAGCCGTGTTCGCCACCGAAGAACTGCAAGAAATCATGCCCCCCTGGCAAGGTGGCGGCAACATGATTCGGACCGTCACATTTGAAGAGACCACTTTCAGTCCTCCCCCGGCGAAATTCGAAGCGGGAACACCGAACGTGGCCGATACGGTGGGCCTGGGTGCGGCTCTCGATTATGTCAATCGTCTGGGGCTGGCGAATATCGCGAAGTACGAGCACGAACTCCTGGTTTATGCCACCGAGCAACTCGCCCGCATCAATGGGCTGAGGATCATCGGAACGGCCGCGGAGAAGGTTGGCGTGCTATCGTTTGTATTGCACAATCGAAAGACGGAAGAAGTCGGCAAGATGCTCGACCAGGAAGGGATTGCCGTGCGTGCCGGCCACCATTGTTCGCAACCCTCATTGCGGCGTTTTGGCTTAGAAGCCACCGTTCGGCCGTCACTGGCGTTTTACAATACCCCGGAAGAAGTCGACCGTCTGGCCGATGCCATCAAGCGCATCCAACGGGCTTAGTAACATTGCCCGCCCCCGTAGCCTGACTCTCCGAGTCGGGTCTTCTGCGTTAGAAAGATACTCGACTCGGAGAGTCAGGCTACGGGCGTTAAAGCCGATATAATGGAGTTCGCGAGCACACTGTCACGTACCAAGGAGTCGGGTCCATGAGCACCGCCACAATTTCTCCCGCCGCATTGAACGAACTCAGCAAATCGGGGAAAAAGATCGACCTGATTGATGTGCGAACTCCGGTAGAATTCCGTGAGATTCACGTTGAGTTTGCCCGCAATGTGCCGCTCGACCAGCTCGATCCGAACGCCGTCATTCAAGCCCGGACAGGTTCCGCCAATGAACCTCTCTATGTTGTCTGTCGCTCCGGGAGCAGGGGCCAACAGGCGTGTGACCAATTCCAGAAGGCGGGCTTCACGAACGTCGTGAACGTCGAAGGGGGCACACTGGCCTGTGAAAAAGCCGGGGTGGCGGTCGTCCGCGGCCAGAAGGCCATTTCGCTGGAGCGACAAGTCCGGATCGCCGCTGGATCGCTCGTTCTGACGGGCGTGATTCTGGCCTACCTCGTCCATCCCTATTTGATCGGGATTTCGGCGTTCGTCGGAGCCGGCTTGGTCTTCGCGGGCATCACCGATACCTGCGGCATGGGCATGATCTTGGCCCGCATGCCGTGGAATCAGTGTGCGACCGCGTCTCGGTAATTCACGAGAAGATTGGCCGACGGCTCAACTGTAGACATTTCGGCAATAATTCCTGAAAAATCGTGTTGACAAAATTGGGTTTGCTGTCGATAATATAAACACGACCAAATTACTGATATATAAATAAGCCGACCACGGCTCCAACATTTTTCTGAATGGGATGCCGAACATGGTTGCCTTGAACACTCCTCTGACCGCCGCTGAACCGACAATAATTGTGCGTCGCCAGGATCGCGATGAATTGGCTGCGAGTGTGAACTTGAAGACGTTTCGTCAAGTACGCGACCTGCACGTCGTGCTGGAATCGGGGCGGGTCACTTTGCGCGGGCGGAGCGAATCGTACTACGTCAAGCAACTGGCCACACACGCGGTGCAGGAGCTGCTACCGGGTGCCGCCATCGACAATGCGATTTCTGTTCAACGCTGATGCCGCCCGCTGATGATTGGGTGAGAAACGCTAAGATCTGTAGGATGGGCATTCCTGCCTTAGGATTACCCTACTTTTTAGTCGCAAAAATCCCTGAGAAATCAGCGTTTTTTAACGTCAGCTGTAGGACCGACTTTCGATTTTGGGCTTACTGGTCCTACAGAAATTAAAAAACTCCTGAGTTTCCAAGCATTGATAGTTTAAAAAGGTGTCCAAAGTAGGGTAATCCCAAGGCATTCCTGCCCGTCTCTTCGTAGGAAATGCCAAAACCGACGGACAGGAGTGCCCGTCCTACGGATCTGAGATCGCCCTCCATTCGGAAGCACTCGTGATGCCTGTGCTTCTCCGGGCAGCCAATAGACTGCCACATCACGCCTCGCCTCTCCCCATCTAAAAGGATGGCTCTGCAACGGATTTTCGTTCAGGCCTGTCCACGACCTGCCAGCGTTTACGTTTCCTGTACCAGACAAATGTGAAGAGGGGACTCAACCTGATTGTTGAGTTCCCCGGTTGAGATTTTCTCACAGGAATCGAGAACTCGAATGCACCACAGGACGTGGACCGCGAGCCGCCCGTTTCTCCAGAGAATCCGCCAATCGTTGCCAGGTGGTCGACGGGCCAAACCAGCGAACTAGCCCGCGCAGACAAGGGCGACCTTACCCATCCGCAAGATCCGTTCATAACGTATCATCGGCGATAGAGACCCCGTCTTGGAGTTGCTTTTCGGAGCAACCGGACTGCTGCCGCTTTACCATTCATGCGGGCCAGCGCAGTTCCCCGAGACGGGGTCTTTTTTTACTACGAAGTGCCTGCGAGGCAACGTCCGATGGCCGCAACGCCATGATGGATTTTCCGACAGCCGGCGCAGACTGGGAGGACCTCACCCTCGGGGTTGGAGACGTTGGCCTTGACGTTGTTTTCTCAACGACTTTCTCTGATGAAAAATGTTGCGTCTGTAGGGTTGGTTTGAAAGACAACCGCCTTGAGCCCCAACCGGGGCGCACTAGGTCAGCCCAGGGCAACGCCCTGGGAATTCGACACAA
>JAZKFE010000386.1:0-4617 GCA_040386595.1 Planctomycetota bacterium
TCCCGGCAGACTTTGCGGTTCGGCAGGAGCCTCACCCTCCCAGAATCCTTACACATTGTCTTCCCACCGTTTAACAGCCGCACCCCAATTTCAATCAATTCACAATTCGCCTTCTGCTAAAAGAGCAATTCCGATTACAATTCCGTATTGCGTAGTGGTGGACTGCGTAAACTTGGCACACTTCTGGTGACGTTGAGGATGGTCGTGAAGGACTTGGCTCTGGTCAGGTCGTTCTCGGGCGCCCGGCGTGCGCAGAACATCCCGCGAGTTCTCGATGTCGGATCCGGATCAACCTCCCTCAGACCAGCTTGATCAATTATTTGCGGTGCCTGGTGCCGCTCCGGTGCCCCCTGCGCCGTCCTTATCGCCCGTCTTACCGGCGGTGGTCCTGCCCGACCCCAATGCGGGTCAGGAACTGCCGCCGCCGAAACAGCTACGCAAACAAAGAGTCATTAGTTTCCAGGACCTTCTGGACAGGCTCACCCCCCGAGCGTGGGTCACGCCGACACTGCTAGCGTTGAATGTCGGATACTATCTGCTGATGGTGATCCGCGGTGTCGATCCCTTGCAGCCGGAAGTTCCGCAACTGCTCGAATGGGGCGCGAATTATGCCCCACTCACCTGGAAAAACGAGCCCTGGCGGCTCCTGTCGAACCTCTTCATTCATTGCGGCATTCTGCATCTTGCGTTGAATATGTGGGCCTTGTGGAGTGCCGGCCGCCTGCTGGAGCGACTCGTCGGCAGCACCGGGTATCTCATCATTTATTTTGCCTCCGGAATTGCCGGCAGCCTGGCCAGCCTGTGGTGGAATGGAGATGTCGTTTCTGCCGGAGCATCCGGAGCCATCTTCGGAATCCTGGGGGCCTTCGCCACCTTTATCTGGAATCGCGCTGACTCGTTCCCCCTGCAGGCCCTGTCCCAACTCCGCAACAGCCTGGCCATGTGCATTGGCTACAACCTGTTGTTCGGAGCGAGCATCCAAGGGATCGATCAGGCGGCACATATTGGCGGGCTGTTGTGTGGCCTGATCTGCGGCCTGTTACTCAGTCAACCACTGGATCAATTCACCTCGCAGCGACGGTTCAAGAAGAATGTCATCACGGCCTGCATCGCCGTTCTGACGCTGCAAATCATGATCATGAATCATCCCCCCCCACCTCCCGACCTGTTCCAAGAACTCGCCATCTACGACAAGCTCGTGCCGCAGACGCTGCAAAACTTTGATGCGGCGGCCACAAAATTCAACGAGAAGAAACTGACGGCACCACAGCTAGTGGAGCTCATCCAGAAAGAAATCCTGCCCCCCTGGAAACAGGTGCATGAGCATGTCGACACCTTGACCAACGTCCCTTCCGGCCGCCGCGAGTTGATCCATCAGATCCGCTCGCAACTCACGCTCCGTGAAGAAAGCTGGAACTTGCTGATTGAGTCACTCGAACAAAACGACAAGGAAAAGTTTTCCGAATACAAAGACAAGTGGGACCAGGCCGAGCAACTTAATAAGCAACTGCAAGCACAGCCTTAAGTTTTCGCAATTGTCAGTTCCCGGCGCTCGAATCTTGACCCCGGAACTGCTCTACTGTGTCGAGCGAAGAGATCGAGTGGCTCAGCGGTTGGTGAACCGTCAACCCGGTGTCTGCACTGACTGCTGAATACTCTAAACATTCTAAAAAACTCTTACCGCTTGAGACTTCGTCAATAGTGATCGGAATAGGACGGTATGCAGACCGCGGACTATCTAGTCGGTGCCTTCACCCTGGCGCTGCTGGCCGTGAGCACGGGACTGTGGATCAATCTGCTCCGTCAGGGAATTGGTCGTGGCTGGTCGTGGCCGGTGCAGCCGCGACGCGACGTTCCATGGCGTCCCTGGGAAGCCGTCGTCACCATCATTCTGGTCCTGTTCTACGTCAGCGCCGTGCTGCAATGGGTCACTGCGCCCGTCGCCGGTTCGCCCGAATCCGCGAGTTACTCGCTACAGCGACTGCAGTACTTTGCCCTGTCACAAGTCGCAGAACTGATGCTGATTCCCTTGATCCTGGGGATCTGGTGCCGGTGCCGATGGGAAGACTTCGGCCTCCGCCGCCATGGTCTGCTCACTGATTTACGATTCGCCGTTTGGGGGGTGCTGCTCGCCCAGTTACCCGTCAGGTTGGTGGAGTACCCGCTACAGGCTCTGCGTAAAGCGAATCCGCATCCCGTGCTGGAGCTTCTGCTCAGCTCTGGCAGCGAATGGCAAACGCTCGCCTGGATCGCCTTAGAAGTCGTCGTGCTGGCCCCACTGGTGGAAGAGCTGTTGTTTCGGGTTCTATTGCAAGGAGCCTTGGAACGCGAGATTCCCGCTGGCTGGGCCATCCTGCTGACGGCCATCGCGTTTGCCGGCATCCATCAGCCCACCGACTGGCTCCCCTTGTTGCCACTGGCACTGATCTTGGGCTACGTCTACTATCGCCGCCGGAGCTTCGTCGCAATTGTCGTCCTGCACGGCTTGTTCAATGCGATCAGCTTGGTGTGTGCCCTCTGGCTCACCAAAATGCCAGTCTGACACGGTTGTCCGTAAGGGATTTTTGAACTCGAATTTTCAAAGAACCCAGAACACGCGGCTAGGAAACTAGGCTTCAGGCGAGCCCGGCGGCGTAAGCCCCGGGATTCTTTCTCCCGTAGCCTGACTCTCCGATTCGGGTCTCTCTCCGAGGAAAAACACCCGACTCGGAGAGTCAGGCCACGGCCAATGCAGAGCCCCTCCACATGGATGGCTGACTTCTGGCCTGGGAACCTGTACTATCAGAAACCGTTGGCTCTCCTCTTTGTTGCTCTCACCTTATGACCGGAGTCTTTCGATGTCGCGCACGAACCAACTCAGTCGTCGTCTGTTTCTGAAACAGGCGGCTGCGGCCGTGGCCTTACCGGCGTTTCTCCCGCGTCTGTCTGTGGCCGCTCCCAGTGAAGTGGTGCGTCATGCCAGCTTCGGTGCGGCCGGTATGGCAGCAGCCGATTGGGGAGCCATCGTCAGTCATCCTAAGGTCAAACTGGTCTGCATCGCCGACGTCGATCTCGCTCGCACCGCCGAGGCCAAACAGCGTTTCCCCGACGTCCGCGTCTACCAGGACTGGCGCGAATTGCTTGATAAAGAACACAAGAACCTCGATTCCGTAAATGTCTCCACCCCCGACCACATGCACGCACCGATTGGGATGTCGGCCATGCAACTGGGGCTGCACGTGTACGGCCAGAAGCCGCTGACCCACGACGTTTACGAATCGCGCCGGCTGGCGGAATTTGCCGCCGAAAAGAAACTCGTCACGCAGATGGGCATTCAAGTCCATTCGGCAGCGGCCTACCGTACTGCGGTCGCCACGATTCAGGCCGGCGCGATTGGTAAGGTCCAGGCAGTCCACACCTGGAGCAGCAAGAAATGGGGTGATCCGGCACCGCGTCCCGAACGGATGGATGCCATTCCGACCTCATTGAATTGGGATCTCTGGCTGGGCATCGCCGCACCGCGATCCTACATCAGCGGCTACGACCATCCCGGCAACTGGCGTAAACGTCTCGACTTCGGCACCGGGACCTTCGGCGACATGGGCTGCCACATCTTCGACCCGGTATTCAAAGCCTTGGAATTAACCGCACCCCTCACGGTGAAATCGCTCGGCGCCGCCCCCAATGCCACCAACTGGGCCAACGACGCGATCGTCGAATTCACCTTCCCGGAAACGAAACAAACCACTGGTCCCTCAATTCCCATTACGTGGTACGACGGAGATCAGCGGCCCTCGAAGGATGTCACGCTGCCCGTCTTGGGCGACAAGCCGCTGCCAGATCAAGGCTCACTTTTCCTGGGCACCAACGGGGCCATGTTGCTGCCGCACGTGGCCATGCCGATCCTGCTCCCCGAAGCCCAGTACCAGGGTTATGCACGGCCCCAGCTCGGCGACAACAATCACTGGCATCAGTTCGTCGACGCCGTTCGCGGAGAAGGAACCACCTCCGCTCACTTCGGCTATGCCGGGCCGCTGACGGAAAGCGTACTGCTGGGTGGAGTCGCCACCTACTTCCCCAACGAAAAACTGGAATGGGACGCCGCAGGATTGAAGTTCACGAATCAACCCAAAGCCGCCCATCTGATCCGACGCAGCTACCGCAAGGGCTGGGAAGTGAATGGCATCAGCTAGCGCTGTGGCACAGCACGATGATCTGTGATCGCTCAAGGACTCGCGCACATTTTCGCGATTCTTTGATTTCTTTGCTCCCCTTTGAGCCGACGCTCGAATTGATTCTGGGAGGTTGAGACTGCGATGACTTCCCGACAGGGAGATTCCGAGTCCCGAAGGGACGGCAGAACCTAGCCGTGGGCGCGAGCCCACGGACTTCGTCTTGATTTGACCTAAAGCCATGAATGGGCGACACTTCCGTAATCAGATTTCACGCAAAGTATCGCCCCTCCGGGGCTCATTCTTTCGTGAGAATCGTTCCGTGGGCTCGCGCCCACGGCTAGGTTCTGTCGTCCCTTGCGGGACTGAATTGCAGCGAGTCAGAGTCGTGACTCGCCCAACGGACGACACGCGGTCGCAAGAGAGAGTCCGCGTTTAAGATTTTGGGGTCGGGTGTTCAAATTTG
>JAZKFE010000387.1:0-2855 GCA_040386595.1 Planctomycetota bacterium
CGATCCGACCCGCAACGAAATTCGGGACTTATTGTTCTTTGAACCCACTCCAGGAATTACCCGCGTCGTGTATCTGGCAACGCCCCATCACGGAGCCACAATGACCGAGAGTCCCCTTGCAAAACTAGGTAATGGGTTCGTGGAGTTTTCCAGCGACGCGCGTCGACGATTTAAGTCTTTGACAGATTCTAACAGCAACTTATTCCACAGAGGATTCAGACACTCGATCCCCACAAGTATCGAACATCTTTCTCCACAGAGCCCTGTCATGTTGGCAACTGCGAAACTGCCAATCACACCATTGGTCCGCGAGCATTCTATCGTCAGCATAAAGTCCGCTCTTTTCGGGAAACATCCTGGCGACAGCGTCGTTGAGTACAACAGTGCGCATTTGAGTCGCGTCGAGTCAGAGACAGTTGTTGACGCACCGCATACTAAGGTTCAGAGCCATCCAGGCGTCATCGCGGAAGTCCGTCGCATCCTCGCCCTACATTTGCAACAAACTGACACACTTGAACACGACTTGGAACAAACAGCTCTAACGAGCGATCCGACAAGAGTCGACTGAACTAGTACGATTGCGTTGTCGCGCGGCACACGTTTGATTCGGGCACTTTGGTGTCCGTACCCCGGAGAAATGCGCAAGATGTGTATCAAACTGCGAATCCTTCCTGTGTTAAACATACTCATTGTTTTCACGTTGTCTGGTTGCGCCCAATCGCGTTATCAGTATGGCGTGCGCGGGCAAACTTCCTACGAGCGTCCAGATCAACCGCAACCAACAAATCCCGTGGCCATTGGAGGCCATCATCCGCGCATTGATCGATTAGAAACTGCCGTGCATGCGCCGGGGCGTTTCATTAAATCACATTTGCCGTGGAAGAAAGATGAGAGCGACGATAGGTCGCCCGAACAGTTGAGAGCGGAAGCGATCGAGCTAGCGCAGGCATACCTCACGGACAATAATCTACACGATGTCCATATCGACGTACGGAGATATGAGCCTGGCGAGCAATGGGCACGCTTGCTGGCGAACAATCGCATTTCGCCATTCTGGAAGTACACGGGTGGCTCGCTGAGTGTGGTCGTCTACTCGCTGTTTCCGGCAAGAGCGTTTCACTCCGATAGTTACAATCCGTATACAAACACCCTCAGCTTAAACTCCGCGAAACCCATTGAGGCACTCTACGAAGCGGGGCATGCGAAGGAGTATCACAAACATGAATTGTTGGGGACATACTCCATGTCACAGAAGCTTCCAGTCCTGCCGCTGGCGCACAATTGGCGAGTGACATCGGATGTTATCACCTATGCCCAGGTAAGCGACCGTGAGGAAGTGAAGAACGAGCTGTACCCATCCGCTTACGGAAATTTTTCTGGATCCGTGGTCTCGGAAGCCTTGTACTTTTTCCCCATCGGAAAAGGCGCAACTCAAATTTTCGCATCCTTCGCCGTAAAGGCCCTGGGTGGTGGTGTCGGCAAACTTGCCGGCCATGCGGCTGCCCGAGACCTAGAGGACCAACCTGACCGTGCCGAGCAACCCGACAGCGCCGAGCAAACTGACAGCACCGAGCAACCTGACCGTGCTGAGCAACCTGATCAGGAACAGTTGTCGGCCAGCGAATAACGCGTGATTTTCAAAATTCCCAGGGAGGGGAACCACATGCCCGATCGCATACTATGTCCATTCCAGCAGCGAGAACGCAGCGGCGACAAGAGTCTCCAAACCATTTCCAGTGGCTACCAGCGGTCGATGTCGGGAGTCTATCACTTGTCTCAAGCACTATTATTCCCGTTCAGAAAATCCTCTGCCTACAGACTTTGGCTTACCGCACTTGTCAGCCTATCAAGAGTCCTCGTCCTGAAGGAGCATTCCTTTGCAATCCTTGTCCGTTTCGTAACGGAACACTGTGCGACCGCGATTTCTTACGTCGCTGCACTGATGCCCAGAAGCAAGCTGCCAACTCTGACTCCTTCGGAGTTACGTCCCACTGTCGCGAGTTCCAGTCTGGTGTCTTCGTTTGAAAGTAACGAGCCCAAACAACTACTGACTCCGCTTCTGTATTGCGACGATGCCTAGTGTTGAGATGATAGAGGTCAAATGTGCGCTTGTTTGTTACGCCTGCGCCACACAGCGTTTGGAGCCGGAGCAAATGGCTTTCGACTTTCTGACGTGCCTATCCGTTCGAAACGAACGATAGGCCTCTTTGCCGGCAATTGCCTGCGGCCCGATTGTCGAGGAAAAAACTCACCCGGATGCATCTGACATCTGCAGTGGTCATTAGCGTGGAATATGGCAAATACAACGAAGCTAGAAATCCCCATGGAAATTAGCGAGCGAGAAGCGACGTCTCATTACAGTGGCGCCATTCACCAGTCGCGCCCTTGGCGAGTGTGGCCCGGTGTTCTCATCCTGGCACTCTACTGGGCTTTTCTTGTTTGGGTGTACCTCGCCGAGCCGGAGCAAATCGAGATGTTCCCCGCAAAGGCCGGTGGAGCCCTGGTGGTCGCACTGGGGTTAACGCTCTGGTGGCTAATTTACTCAAAAGCAAGCACTGCGATCCGTTGGCTCTCGTTTCTGGCGATGGTTGCGGGTTTGGTATTAAGCGTCGTGTTTCGTGCTAATGCGATACCAATCGCGTTGTTGATTTATGGTTTGCCAACGACCTGCACAATTGCAATCGCAGTCGCGTGGTTCGTCGCCGACAAGCCTGACAAGCTCAGGTACTTACCGTTGTTCTGCATACTCGCATCGTGGCTGTCCTGGTCGATGATGCGTTTTGATGGCATGACAAGCACGATCATGCCCAGGTTCTCGTTTCGTTGGCAACCGACGTCAGAGGATCGGTTTCTTC
>JAZKFE010000388.1:0-23228 GCA_040386595.1 Planctomycetota bacterium
ACATTCTTTCGTCATTCGGATTTCGACATTCGTCATTCCCCCCTCCCCCCGCCTCTGCTGGAAATTCAAGTCGTGGCTTCGTATGATTTTGAGTAGTTTTGTGATGCACTGCAGAAGCGGCGATGACAGGCCGCAACGCTCTGAAAATGTCCTCATTCCTTGAGATTTCATTCATGCCAACGATCAAGTTTCTGAACGAAAAGAGAACCATCGAGGTCGAACCAGGTACCGATCTGCGACGAGCTGCCATTCGCGAAGGAGTGCAGCTCTATACGGGGCCGCATCAGTACGTGAACTGCCTGGGCTGGGGACAATGTGCGTCGTGCAAGGTGTTGATCAAGAAGGGGGCCGAGAATGTCAGCCCCGCCGGTTGGTGGGAACGGCTGCGTTGGTGGCTGGATCCGTTGGCCATGTTCGCATATCTCGGCAAAGAGAAAGAAATTCGCCTGGCCTGCCAGACGCGAGTCATCGGCAACGGCGAAGTGGAAGTCGAAACACGCCCTCCATTGAACCTGAACGGCGAGAAGTTCTGGGGCTAAGGTTTGGGTGAGGATTTCAATGATTGGGAGGGTGAGGCTCCTGCCGAACCGCTAAGTCTACCGGCAATCGAAAGACTCTGCGGTTCGGCAGGAGCCTCATCCTCTCCAGAGAGCTTTTTTGCGAAACGAGACGCCTGATGCGCGATATTCGAATCGGTGCCGCCCAGTTCGAACATCGCAACGGCGACAAGGCGTATAACCTCTCCCGCGTTCGCGAGCTGACGGCGAAAGCGGTAGAGCAAGGGGCAGAAGTTGTCAGCTTTCACGAATGCTGCATCTCGGCTTACACCTTCGTGCAGACTCATTCGAAGCAGCAGCTGTGGGACTTGGCCGAGGAAGTTCCGTCGGGGCCCAGCACGCAGGAATTGATTCGCATCGCCGCTGAATACAAAGTTGCCATACTGGCAGGTTTGTTTGAGCGGGAAGGGGATCAGATCTACAACACCTACGTGTGTTGCACCGGGGATGGCCTGGTCGCACGGTTTCGCAAACTGCACACGTTTGTCAGTCCGCACTTGACGCCCGGGCACGAATATTGCGTGTTTGATCTCTACGGCTGCAAATGTGGCATCCTGATTTGCTACGACAACAATCTGGTCGAGAATGTGCGGATCACCGCCCTGCAGGGGGCCCAGATCATCTTCATGCCGCACGTCACCGGCTGCTTGCCTTCGGTGATGCCGGGTCGCGGTCTGGTGGCTCGAGAGCTGTGGGACAATCGTGATCGAGACCCCGTCCGGCTACGACAGGAATTCATAGGCCCGAAGAACCGTGGCTGGCTGCTACGGTGGCTGCCCGCTCGGGCTTATGACAACGGAATTTACGCCGTCTTTACGAACCCTGTGGGAATGGACGACGATACGGTCAAAGGTGGCAACTCGATGATCCTCGACCCGTTCGGGGAGATTCTGTGCGAGTCCAACGCGCTAGGGGATGATGTCGTCGTGGGGCTGTGTACGGTCGACAAGATTGGGGTGGCGAGCGGTCAGCGATATCTCCGCGCGCGACGTCCCGATTTGTACGGCAAGCTGGTGGAGCCGCCGGCCGAGCCCCCCGTAACGGCGCCCGGCTGGAGCTTAAAACGATAACCCGTGTTTTTAACTGCTAGCTGACGATTAGTTTTCTTTGGACAGAAAACGTCCGCCGCTCATGAACATGCCGCCTTCACACGGTTGGCACCATTCAATCCGGACGCGGTATTCAAATTCGCGCGTGTCGCTAGCCAGCTTGATGCGGACATCGCCGGGAGTAATCGCTCCACGATGCAGCAGTCCGACACCAAAACGGCTGATTTCACGCGTCATGGCGGCAATCGTGTTGCCCCGGCCGGTCGTGACTTCTGCCGGGACCGAGAGCTCCAAACGGTCCACGGACCGATTGTGGTTCTCTTCCGAAACATCAATATTTTCTAAGACTCGCCGCAAATCGTCGATTGTCGGCCGACTCCAAGGATCGCCCATTGGCCCTGCCCCCCCTCTCAGAGATTTCGAAATCGGCCGTCCCATCCTGGCCGCGCTGAAAGTATAGGTCAGATCCGAGGCGTTGCCGAAAAAAGACCAGAGATTACAGGCCCTCATCTCTGAAGGCCGTAAAATCGATGGAAACAGCAAAATCGGCGTGACTTACAGTCGGTGAATCGAGGAATGAGGCAAATGCCCCCCTTACCCGATCCCGTACAACTCAGCGTACTTCGTCTGGAGGTGCTTCACGAGCGGCTCGTGCGACAACGGTTGGCCGGTCACCATTTCGGCGAGACGCTGGGCTCGGTAACGCTTCCCGTGGACGTGGATCTTTTTATTGAGCCACTCTTTCAACGGCAGGAATTCGCCGGCCGCCAGTTGCCCCGGCAGGTCGCCCAGGTCGCGTTCGGCGGCTTCGTAGAATTGGGCGGCAAACATGTTGCCCAAGGTGTAAGTGGGAAAGTAACCAATTCCGCCAAAGCTCCAGTGGATGTCCTGCAGGCAGCCCTGAGCATCGTTGGGCGGAGTGATGCCGAAATAACGGGTGAAGGTTTCATTCCACACCGCGGGGACATCAGCCGGCTGCAAATCGCCCGAGATCAACGGTTGTTCGAGCTCAAACCGCAGCATGATGTGCAGGTTGTAGGTGGCCTCGTCGGCTTCTACACGAATGAATGACGGCCGGACGTCGTTGATGGCCCAGTAAAAATCGTCGAATTTGGTCTTACCCAACGTCTCTGAGAAGACCGCTTGAGCTGACGGATAGAAGTGTTTCCAGAAGGCTCGGCCACGGCCGACAAAGTTCTCCCACAGCCGGGATTGCGATTCATGAATACCCAACGAGGTCGCCGAACCGAGTGCCGTACCGAAGGCTTCCTTGGGCAGACCCTGTTCGTAGATGCCGTGCCCCGATTCATGCAGCGTGCCGAAGAACGCGCCGGGAAAATGATGGAAGTTGTAACGTGTCGTCAGTCGGCAATCGCCCGGACCGAAACCGCTGCAGAAGGGATGTGCCGCTTCGTCCAGCCGACCTTCGTCGTAGCTGAAACCAATTTTTTGCGAGGCATGTTTACTGAAGGACTTCTGGGCTTCGATCGGATAGTTGCGTTCCAGAATCTCCACCGGGGCCACTTTGCCGGAATCGCGAATGCTGGCGATCAACGGCACCAGGGCATCTCGCAGGGGCGTGAACAGCGACGTGATTTCCGCCGCGGTGGAACCGGGTTCAAACTCGTCGAGCAGCGCGTCGTAGGGGACTCCCGCCCCGTAACCGACCGTCTCGGCTTCTTCTCGCTTGAGCTTAACGATCTGCTCCAGCCAGGGTTGAAAATGAGCAAAGTTGGAACTCTTACGAGCATCAATCCAGGCATGTTGTCCGAGGGTCGTCACGCGCGACAACTCTTCGACCAGGCGTCGCGGCAGCTTGGTGGCCCGGGTGTAGTCTCGACGAGCTTCCCGAATATTTGCCGCTTCCGGGCTGTCGGCATCCGTCATGAGATTGGACGTCGCCAACTGTTCCAACAACTCGCCGACGCGAGGGGCGGTGGCCCGTTCGTGAATCATGCCGGCAAGCATGCCCAACTGGTTGGCCCGATGTTCCGCGCCACCGTGCGGCATGTAAGTTTGCTCGTCCCATCCCAGAACGGCCGAAACAGAGGCCAGTGTGGCGGTTTTCTGAAGTTCTTGAACCAGTTCCGCGTAAAGTTCTGTTGCCGAGGCCATTCCCGTCCCTCTCATCCCTGTCAGTAGCTGAAGTCGAAGTTGCACGAGTCGTTGCTCAGTGAACAATCCGTCTCGCGAATCATATGCGGGAGAGAGACTTCACCGCAAATGTGGACCGGGAGGGCAATCAGGATGCAGAAAAACCAATTACTCAGGAACTTTGCAAAACTCTTGCAGTTTCTGAAGCTCGTCAGTGCCGATCAGATCCACTCCCTGGGCTCGGAATTCCTCCCACAGAACCGTATTTTCCGGAGTCCCCCAGAAACGCACCAACCGTCCTTTCGCATGGGCGTCCTGAACGTACTGCCGCAATTTGTCCTTTTCCGCGGCGGGGATGGGCCCTGCTCCACGCCAGCGGAACAAGGTCTTCCAATTGGCACTGATCCAAGGCATCGCATGCGGCGGTGCGGAATTTTGCAGATCGGTGGGACGCCCGTCGATTCCGGCGTATCGCAAAGTTTGCTGCAGAATCATTTCAGAGGGGACGTTTCCGCTGATCACGACCGTGATGGCTCGGGGAGTCCAGACACCGTTTTCCAGGGAAGAAAAGAGGTGAGGATAGGCTGCCAGGCGAGAATGAATCGCCGCATAGGTCGATTTTCCGTCCGATTTGATATCGATCAACAAATAGAAGTGACTGGAGGCGTCTTGGATGTGTCCATCCCGCATGCGGGCTCGTTCACCAAGCGGTGCCAGGTAAAGGCGATCCAGTGTTCGCTCGGCACGAAGTTCTTGACGTTCGTGACCAATGAGTAATTCCCCATCCTGCAGGAAAACGTCCGCTTCAACGCTGCAAAATCCACGATCCAAGGCGTCAAACAAGGGACGGGGATGTTGGTAGTCGTTGTGAGCATGAGCATACCGCTGGGCAATCGGAGATGGCTTGGCATCGTCTTCACCTCGCACGAGGAGCGGTGAGAATGTGGCCCCGGCCAACATGATGATCATCGCGGCGGACCAGCATGTTCGAACGTAGCGCAGGCCTGTTATTGGATGCAGCATGGATTCAGATTCTCAGTGGGTTCGGCGTGGTGAAACCGCGATCGCGTTAGCGATCATTTAGGCGCTCAATCGATGACCTTCTACGACCCGTTTAACACGGAGAGGCATCACTTACTTCTTGAGTTCAAACTTCAGGTCGCTGATTCCGCCATCGGTGACTTCCGCCACAAGCCCGGACGTTTCGGGATTGGAATATTTTTCGGGGACGATGGCCGTTTCTTTTACGACTAGTGGCGGAAAATCTGGCCCTTGGGGATTCGGGGTCGACTCTTGAACGGTTTTGCGAACCGTCACCTGATACTTGCCGCCGGGAGCGCCATCCCCTTGTTGAAATGTCGACAGTTGAAAATTGCCTTGTTCGTCGGTGAGTGCATAAGCCGCATGGGTGCCGACGCTCGGAACGAAATTGACGTTGGCGGCTTCTACGGGCTCGCCATCCAGTAGCACGGTGCCAGATACTCGAAAGACGGCGGGGCGATCCTTAGACCATTTATCACTGCTGCTGCCACACCCCGCAGCCATCAATACCAGCAGGGAGACGGCCTGTCGCCTTGTCAAACAAATCCGCATAAGTCGATTCCTCAATCAGTGACAGTAAGTTTTGGAATTTGAAAAGGGGAATGTTGGGCCACAGAGACCGGGAGGGAGCGTTCCACACAAACTCCCCACCGATCTCCAGGATTGGATCACGATGGGGAGATTGGCGTCGTTCAAGCCGGCCCGGAGGGCGGTACTAAAACTCTCCAACGGGTTCTTTTCCGGACTTAGTTCCGAGGGCTCCCCAGACGCCGAAGGGGCTGCGGCCTTTGACCGTATCGCCGGCCGAGGTACTCTGGTTACCCGAGTCAATATTTTCACTAATGAATCGCACGGCCCCATCGGCCATCAGGACCATACAGCCGCCCACATGTTGGCTACCGGCCGAATAGAAGCCGTCATTCTCGTCGCCGCCGTTCTCCATGCAGGATGGAGAATTGGGGGGCAGAATGGTGTTAAAACAACTGAAGCTGCTGCCACCATCCGGCCAGCGAGATCCCGTCAGAGGCTGCGGAGTGCCGCCCGAAACATAGGTTTGAAGGCCCTTGTTATAGGTCGCCTTACAATCCAGAGGGATCTTGCTGCTGCCACCGTTCACGGAATGTCCGATATCTCCGGGGGCCACGGGAAGTCGTCGTTCGCCCATAATGATCGTGTTACTGGCACCATCCGAAATGTCCTTGATCCGTGTTCGGGATTGCCAGCCGCAAATGCCACGAAAGCGGTAGGTTTCAGAGAGCTTCACGCGAACTTTTGTCGAATCTCCCGCACAGAACATATAGGATGTGGTCCCCATGGGGCCGCTGATTCCAAACTGATTCGGAGCCAGATGTTGTCCGGCTGTGGGACAGCGAAAACTGGGAATTGAGGCTTCCCAGGGGGTGTAGCTCCAATTGGCGGACGCCGTGTGCCAGGGTACGGGTCCCATCGCCGGAAAGGTGTTTCCATCAATGGTCAGCGAGCCAGAAATCTGGTTATAGAGAGGTGCTTGGTCCAGATTCGGTAACAACGCCACCAACCCGCTCAGACGGTCTCGATTTCCCAATTTGTTTCCGCCGCTGGCAGCCGTTCCACCCGAGCGATAGACAAATACTTGGAACGCATCGTGATAGTTGTGCAGAGCAAGTCCCAACTGCTTCAGATTGTTTTGACATTGCGACCGTCGCGCGGCCTCACGGGCCTGCTGAACGGCCGGCAGGAGCAACGCGATCAGAACCGCAATGATGGCAATCACCACGAGCAGTTCGATCAGCGTAAACCCGCGGCGAGACTTCCGACCGGCCGAGCAATATCGCCTGGCACCTGACTGGCTATTGTTTGAAAAATTATGTTCTCTCACGGAGACGAATGTCCGCGAGTCCGAAAAAGTATCATCGTGCATGAAAGTGGGGATCCCTTCGAATAACGAAAACGTAGCGGTGTGTCAGGGGTAAGGAACGATCGTCTTAGAAGTCGGAGATAACTTCGGATCCCGCCTTGGTGCCGAGCGAACCCCAAACGCCGTAGGGGCTGGGCATCAAGGCGGTGACCGTCGATGCATCAAAGTTCCGATTTCCCGAATCGATGTTCTCACTGACAAAGCGGACCGCGCCGTCCCCCATCAGGACATGGCACCCGCCCGCATGTTCCGAACCCGCTGAATGAAACCCGTTTCCTTCGTCGCTGGCGGCTTCAACGCAAGAGGGCGAATTCGGGGGCAGGATGGTGTTGAAGCCGGCGTAGCTACTGCCGCCGTCTGCCCAGCGAGTGCCGACGTATCGCCCGACCGCGACCGCGGTGGCATATTCTTCAATTGAACGATCAAACGTGGCGAGGCAATTCAAAGGGATCTTGCCGATGGATTGAGCGGTGTGCCCCAGATCACGTTCAAGTACGGGAAACCGCCGCTCGGCCATCAGAATTGTATTGCTGGTTCCGTCCAGGAAATCGCGAAGTGAGCTACAAATTGACCAACCAAACGCTCCCCGCGGAGTTCGCAGAGCAATCGGCTGACCATCGACATCCGCGTTGGCATTGCGGATGTCGTAGCTATCTCCAGAGCAGAACATATAGGAGTTCACACTGCCCGTTGAGCCAATGTTCTCGCTCGCTGACGGACACAGGTAAACAGGAACCTGAGCCTTCCACGGAGTATAGGTCGCGACGCTTGTCCAAGGGACCGGACCGAAAGCAGGAAACGTGCCGAGGGGACTGGAGATTTGCTGAAACAAGGGACCTTGATCCAGATAAGGCAGAATTCCAACCAGTCCACTGAGACGCCAGCGATTGCCGTTGTTATTCCCTCCATTTTTGGCCGTTCCGCCAGAGCGGGCGACAAACACCTGAAAGGCATCGTGGTAGTTATGCAAAGCCAATCCCAACTGCTTGAGATTGTTTCGACATTGCGAGCGCCGGGCCGCTTCACGCGCTTGCTGGACTGCAGGCAGCAGCAATGCGATCAGGGTCGCGATGATGGCAATAACGACAAGGAGTTCAATCAAGGTAAATCCGGGTGCTCTCGCCCGCCAAGGCGATGCAACGGTACGGTTCAGGATCATGGGGCTCCTCATTGTCTTACGGGGCGAAACAGGTAGGAATTGACTGAGCGGTTCCAAAACATAGCGGCAAAATGTTAAGTGAATGTGAACGATATGAAAATAAATTGTAATACACCGAGTGCTGCCTAATTGTTTGCCACTGGTCGCGAGATGTAAAATCAGAAAGCAAGCCTGTAAAGCCTTCTGGCATGCAGCGACTATCACAGGAAATATCGATGTAAAATGAATTGAAAGCGTCTACTAGAGAGAATTGACGACGCTTCGTCGGTACACTCAGCGACCGCAAAAGTGATGCTTAAGTCGCTTCGAAGTTTCCAGCTTGGGGGTGAACGGGCCTATTTTCGAGCTGCTTATTTACAATGTGTTGACAAATTGTAAAATGTGCAGTGCAAGGGCCTCCATATGTTCAGCCAGCGCCTCGTCTGACTTAAGGCAACCGCTCATGACGCTCCAATCGAGTCATCCTCCGAAGCATCTGCAAGTTTTGGATTACCTGCTTTCCGCGATCAATCGCGGCGACTATCAAATCGGGGACCGGCTTCCCGCTGATATGGAACTGGCGAAGGTCTTTGGGGCTTCGCGGCCCACTGTGGCCAAAGCACTGGGAGAACTTCAAACGCGCGGGCTCGTGGAGAGACGCGTGGGATCAGGGACTTACCTCGTCAAGCCGGCCACCCCGGTGATCAAAAGCGAACTCCTCGGTCTGCTGATTCCAGACACGGGAAGCACCGAGATTTTGGACGCGATCGTGCGTCAAATTACCCGCGAAGCCCAGCGGCTGGGGCATGGCTTATTGCTCGGAGATTTGGGTGACTTCGGAGACTCCAAGATTACAGCGGATGAAAAGGGGCGCTTTGCGGAAGCCGCCAGCAGTCGACTCGTGGCCCAAGGGGTCAGTGGTGTCTTCTTTGCTCCGGTGGAATTTACTTCTGACGGAGGCCTCGCCAATCAACGGGTGCTAGCGAAACTTCGACAAGCGGGGACCTCGGTCGTGTTGATTGACCGAGACGTGGGAGAGTTTGATCAACGCAGCCCTCACGACTTGGTCAGCGTGGATCACATTCGCACGGGGTTCGCACTCGCGAAGCATCTGATTCACCTGGGCCGACAACGCATCGCGTTTCTGGGGCGAGAAAATTCTGCCGGAACCAGTCTGCTGAGACGTGCCGGAGTGCGGGAAGCCATCCTCCAGGCGGGGGGGAAATTTCCCGACAGCGCGGGTCGGTATGGTCGGCCGGATGACCAGGCGTTTGTGCGAAAATTTCTGACTGAGGTACGTCCGGATGCCTTCATTTGCTCGAATGACGAGACCGCAGCCCAACTGATGCAGACATTGGAAGCATTGTCGGTATCAGTGCCGGAGGATGTAGCCGTCGTCGGGATTGATAACGTGCACTACGCCGGACTACTGCGAGTTCCCCTAACCACCATCTCGCAACCTTGTGAGGGAATCGGGCAGCTAGCAGTCCAGACGTTACTCGCCCGAATTAGAACCCCGCAGTCTCCTCTGTTGAGCATTTATCTCGAGCCCACCTTGATTGTCCGGCAATCCTGCGGCGCAAATCGCCCTCGGACGGGAACTTCAACCGCTGGCGACGCACAGAGCTAGTTCGCAACGTGAGGAGCTCTAACGCACGAACAAGAACCCGACTCAGAGAGTCAGGCTACGACGGCGATCGGGCTGGTCCGCTTAGTTCGCCATATTGTTAATGGGTGCTTCGTTCAGCTGATATAGCGGTAAGAAGCGATAATAGACTTCCAGGCAGAGCGTGCTCAAGGCGGTGGAATATAACCGGCCGCCATGCAGCGACCAGTTGTCGCGCGGGTCCCAACTGCCTGCGGCGTGTCCCTGTTTGCGTTGGGTGGCGACAAGAGTGTCTCGGAGCTGATCATTCCAACGCCGCCAAGGTTCACCACCATATTGATACATGGCGAGAGTGCCATAGTACCAGTAGTACAAATCCTGTTCGGTTTGCCGCGGCGGGTGTTTTGTTAGAAACTCGATGGCTTCCAGGCTCGAAGGATTTTCTCGCTTCATTCCGAGCATCTGTCGACTAAATAAAGCTTCCGCAGTCATGGAGGCTTTGGGGGCTTCGCCAAAGCGGTAGGAGGCCAGCCCGCGGCGCTCCCCGGTGCTGATACGCCGCAAGAACTTGATCATTCCCGCCTGGGTGTCAGCGGGAACTTCAACACCGGCAATTTCCGAACTCTTCAGGGCCATCAACTGCCAGCCGAACATGCTCATGTCCCCTTCCTGTTTCGGAAGGTGACCGTCCATGTAGCGCCAGCCTCCATCTGTGGGATTCTGCATCGCCGTAATGAACCCGACGGCTTTCGTCAGCGTTTGCCGTAGTTGCGGATCACTGTCGGGATCGGCCAGCATGCCGCAGGCTTCTCCCAGAGCGTAGGTGGCCATCCCGTGGCAATACATTCTCTCGTAGTGGCTGGCTTTGCCCCCCAGGTAACCGTTGGATTGTTGTTGACGAATCATCCACCGCACCGCCCGGTCGATGTGGTCGGCGTATTGACCTTCTTCCTGGGTATATCCGGCTCCCAGGAAGGTCAAAATCACGAGTGCGGTTAACCCTGTATCAGACTGCTGTCCCGCAGCGGCAAGTGCGACGCGATCCACGGGGTTATTGATCTTCTCGACTTCTGATGGATTCCCCTTGCCCGCCCGGCCCAAGCAACGATCACTGGCCGGACAATGGGCATCAAACCCATCAGCGTCCCAGTAACCTTCCGCGTTTTGGTGCTGGGAAAGCCAGCGTAGGCTCAATTCGACGGCCCGCTCTGAATTCTGAGTCGCCCCGAGCCGTACGGCGACTTTCTGACGTTGAGGCAGATTCCGCAAACGATACGTATCAGGGACTTTGGCCGATTCGCGTTGCGGAATGGCATTGAAGTTGGGACGACTGATCCCCGGGCGATCTGTCGTCGGCAGCGCCGCATCACGCGAAGATCCGGGACTCAACGAGGCGATCGCGGGGGCTCGTGGATTGTTCCCTTCGGGACGCACCGTCGTGCGGCTGCGTTCAACAGTTCCGGCGACATCGTTGCGAGCAATCGGCCGGCCGGCTCGTGAAAACCTTCCGGGATTGGGCGAACCGGCAGCGACAGCTCCTGTCGCCGTGCCATCGAGAGCGCCGGGATCTTCCATTTCGACAGCATTCGGGACCGGAGCGGTGCGACGTTGCGCGACCGGTATTTCGGCCGGAGTACGCTGCTTAGAACTCTCGTCCAGAAGAGTATCGCTGGTGGTCGGCTGCGACGACATCTGCACGGTGACGTTCGCCTCCGCTGGCCGGCCTTGCCGCACTTCGCGTTCTACGGCTCCACTTGGTTGTCCCACGCGATCCGCGACTTCTCGTTTGGGAGTGACATTGGCCAAGGCAACATCAGGACGAGATTCCGCAGTCTCGTCAGGGATATCGATCAGTTGATCGGCTGCCCGGCGCTGCGTCGATTCCGCGACTTGCAGAGGTTGAGGTGCCGTCACGGCGACTTCATCCTGTGACGGCAAGTCGGGCAACGCACTCTTTACAGATTCCACGGCCTCACGGGTTCGCTCGGGAACATCCACCGGCATGGTTTCGCCAGGTGCTGCCGCTGACCGCGTGAATTCATCCTTGGGAGCAGAGGCGATGCGGTCCCAGACTGGTCGCGAGTTCGCATCCGTTCCGGTTCCCGTTTCAGTCCCGATCGCTGCCGAGTCCGCGCCATCTTGATTTTCCACAATGACTTGGCGAATGGGAATCGGCTCTGCGGGCGCTCTGTGCCGCACCATCTTGCCTGGCGGAAGTGCCAGGTTACCCCAGAACATGACCATCGCGAGATGAATTGCTGCCGACAACACCAAGGATTGGATGCCGGGTTTGATGTCCCCCACACGTGTCGCCACCATGAGCAACACGTAGCTGGATGCCACAATCAGCGCAACAGTCGCCGCAAACAGCCCCGGCTGAGTCTGCATCTGCTGCTGCAGAAAATTGAGGATGGGGGACAAACTGGGCATTCAACACCTGACGATTCAGGTTTCCGAGCGGCTCGGTTGTGGGACAACAAGGGGCTGAAGCTCGAACCTGCGCGATTCTTCTCGACGCGGCCAAACGTGAGACCTTCGCTCATGACACAACCGCGATCAAAACGTCTCCTGTTTGACCTCGTGAAGTATCAAATGGCACTCTGGTTTAAGTTTGCGTGCGGTTTCCAGGCGTGAAGCCTGAAACCGTGCCGAAAGTTGGCGATTGCTCCAACGGCTTTTTCGGTCACTCCGATTTTAACATAGTCGCGACTGAAAAGTTCCGAATGTGAGCTTTATGACAGGCGGAGAGCACATCTGCCACAAGTTGATATTTGCCTTCTCCATCTCCACGAATGACGACTGCCTGATCGGCATACCGCTGGCTGGCCAGTGTCAGTTCCGTGACCAATTGTGGCAGTGTGACGGGCTTGCTGCCCAAGGAGATCTGTCCGCTGCGATTAATGTTGATGGCCAGTTGATCGGGGGCGGCAGTCAGTGGTTTGGCCGAGTTGACTGACGGTACCTGCACCTCAAACAGTCGCTCAGACTCGATGAACGTAGAGCCGATCAGAAAGAAAATGATCAGCAAGAACAGGACGTCGATCATCGGCGTCAGGTTCAATTCCGAGACTTCAATTTGTTCGGTTTTTAAGGGCATGGTTTTACGGGCATCACATCGCCGTTAGGCTCATTGAATCGAGAGTATCGCGGGTACGGAGGCTGGTTCTGTGAGCTCTGTCAGGAGTCAGGTGCCGACAGCTTTGGGCTTCGGAGCTGGCACACCTGGTAACGCCTGTGTCGTTGTGGGAGTGGCTTTGGCCATGTTCATCTTGGAGCGATTCGCCAACCCCTCGCTGGAAATCAGGTTCGCCACTTTCTGAGACAACAGGTCCATTTCGATGATCAGACCATCAATCCGACCTGACAAGTACAGATAGAGCACCAGTGAAGGGATCGCGACGAACAACCCGGTGGCCGTCGTAATCAACGCCACACCAACACCGCCCGCCAGACGCTGCATACGATCGGCGTCTCCACCTCGAGCAAGCTCGTTAAACGACACGACCATACCGACAACTGTCCCCAGCAATCCGAGCATTGGGGCGACGTTATACACGCCATGAATGACCCGCAGATGAGTTCTCAACTGGGAAATCTGACGCTCGCCACCATCAATGATGGCCTGTTCGACTTCCACGCTGGGCTTGCCCCATTTGCGGACGCCATGTGCAAAAATGTCAGCGATCGGGCTTTGATTTTCCTCGCACAGCCGCAACGCCGTCTCGGCGTTCAGTTTGCCTTGCTCCAGATGTTGGATGAAGCGATCGACAAAAGCCCGGGGGATCACCCGTCTGCGGCGCAGCACGACCAATCGTTCCAGCACGAACCACAACGAAATGATCGAGGCCAATAACAGGGGCCACATCGAGAAGCCACCCGCCAGAAACAACTCGATGGGATCGGTCGGGATCAGATGCCCGACGTCGGGCTTCTCTGGGACATTCTCGGCTTCGATCGGATCGTTGATTGTCGGGATGACTGGTGGATTGACTTCCGCGGCTAACGGCGTCGGGGGCTTGGCTAAATCCTCAGCTCCAAACGGCGCGGCTTCACCGACATTCGGCTCGCCCGGTGGAGTTTGAGCCGACGTGATCGTGGGCAACAGCAACAGCCCGACGACGCACAACCCGCAGGTCACGCGGCGGATCGCCGGCCACAAAACAGCAAATCGTCGCGAGAGTGCCGCTGATTGCAAAGGGATTGTCTCTGGCATCGATGAATTTCCGTGGGGCGGAATCGTGTCAGGAACGACCTGAGGACGAGTTTCCCTGTCAGGGTTCGCGGTTCGTAATCCAATTCGCACCCCGTCACCAAATCTTACGGGACGAAGTGTTTATTCTCTGTGCGATCAGAGGTGAGAGCTTCGCTCAGCTTACGACCGCAATCAAAACGTCTCCTGTTTGACCGCGTCAGGTGCAAACCATCCGTGGCCAGGAATGAGGCATTGAGATTGCGGGAATCAGATCGCGAACGTCTCACGCATTGCCGCGTCGAGAATAATCCATTGTAAATCGGACGCCCGCCACGTCGAGGGGCAAGTGAGTGCAGACCGGGACCATCCCTGTCGGTTGCATTTGTTGTAGCAATTTTCGGGCCAATGCCTAGGCCGATTTGCCCCAGATCCGCGGGTTCCGCACCAGATTTGTTGTTTTTGTTCGAATGCAGATGGCCATTTAGCCTTCGTAATGCCACCAGACGTCACCAGTCATAAATCGTCAGCAGCCTTGGATTTCACCAACTGTGACCAATTGTTGTCGCCCTGACCGGTCGTTTGCAGTGGATGTCGCCCAACGAATCGATCGGGGCTTTGGTAGTCGTTTGAACAATTCGTACTTCAAGAAAGGTCACCGTTGCTATTAAGATGTTAAATCCGTAGGCAATTGCACCAGACTTACGTGGTTTGGATATGTCGCTTTTCTGACAGGTGGCCAATGTCGGCAACGTTTGATCCTTACTACAAATGGCTCGGAATTCTGCCCAAGGATCAGCCGCCGCACTATTACCGATTACTCGGATTGGAGGCTTTCGAGGATGACTTGCAAGTCATCGAAGGGGCGGCAGATCGGCAATTGGGATACTTACGGAAGCATCAATCGGGCGAACACGCTGCGGATTGCCAGAAACTGCTGAATGAAATTTCTCGTGCCCGTCTCTGCCTGTTGAGAGCCGAATCCAAAGCAGCCTATGACGCCAAGTTACACCAACGATTAGGGGCCAAGGAGGAGTTCTCCCTGATCGATATTACCAGCCTCCCACCGGTTCAGGCGAAACCTCGTAAGAGGACACTGGAGACAACAGCTGACAAGTTAGGACTGCGTTCCTGGCGTGGAAAGGGAGCGATTGCTCCTGCGGCAATCGGCGGCGTACTGCTGCTTCTGGTTGTCGGGGCAACCCTCTTTCGTGGCCGCCCCAAACAACCCCTGCCGAAAGTGCTTCCTCCCGCAGCCGTGAACTCTGCCGACCTGGCACAGGCCGCCCAGACAAAATCAGAGAGCCCTGCGGCGCAAGGTAACGCCGAGACGCCGGCAGGCGGGGGACGACCACCAAGCACTCCGAAAACGATTGACATCTTGCCCTTGCTGAAGCAGGAACATGTCATTGCGGGCAACTGGAAAATCAATCCAGAGAGTTTGGAATCATTGGGCTATACGCGTTACGCTCAGATCACACTGCCGGTAAAAGCTCCGGCCGAATACACAATTCATGTCCGCGGAACTCGTTTGGAAACGCCGGATGCCCTTTCCAGCACCGTGGGAATGATGCTGGTCTATGGAGGCTACCGAACTCTGTTCAACATGGAAGCCCTGCCCGATCAAGGGACTTCGGGACTACACCTGCTTGATAGCCAATTCTGGGACTTGAACCAGACATATTTGTCGGGTTTTCAAACACAAATTGGCAAGCCCTTCGACCTCGATACAGTTGTTCGAAAAGATGGTATCGAAGTGCGCGTCGATGGACGGACTATTGTGGACTGGCAAGGCAATCCATCTCAATTATCGTTAAGCGACGGATGGAATCAGGCCCCCGACGGGCAACTCACGCTGGCTGGCGAATCCAACTACGTGTTCACGCAACTGACCCTTGGTCCCCCCCTGCCCCGGCGGACGCTTCCTGGAGCGGATTTAAAGCCGGGCGAAAGCGTTGACCTCTTACCGTTGGTCGATCTCCAGCGAGATGTCTGGGGCGGAGCCATTGTGAAAGACGGAGCTGGTCTGAAAACCGACACCAGCTTTTGCTGCCGGTTTAGCGTGCCGTTTGTCGTTCCCGATGAGTATATCCTAACCGCAGATATCGAAACCGATCTGCCCGCACGTGAGTTCCATTTAGGGTTTCCATTTCAACGCGGATTTGCAGGGACGAGCTTGGCATGCGGCGGGGGCACATCCAACTACCTGATTGTGGATCGGCAAATCCCCCAGTTATTTCCCGACAGATATGTTAGTGGTCATTTAATTATAATCCCCCGAACAAAGTTGATCGCAGAAGTTCGCAATAGCCATATCATGATCAAGGTTGGTGACCAAACCATCTTTGATTGGCGCAGTGACCCACGACGGTTTATCGACTCCAAAGGCTGGAACACACCCGGCCGGCAGATCACGTTTGGCTCGAACAAATTCTCCTACCGAGTCCACTCTTTAACGCTGTCTCGACTCCCTCCGTCGGGCCCTCCGTTCCCGCCCCTCGCGGTTCCTCACGACGGTGATTTGTTGCAGATCGTCGACGCCGCACGTGATTCGATCAGCGGGCGTTGGACTACGCCGAATGGAGTGCTAACGTCCACGCCCGAGGTTTTGAGTGGGCTACGATTTCCCGCAAAACTTCCGGAGAACTATGAGTTCCGTTTAGTTGCAGAACGAAAATCGGGTAACGATTTCTTAGCCATTAACGTTCCGATGGCGGACCAGTCAGCAATGGTTGTGATCGATGGTGATGGTGGAACGTCAGGTGGAGTGGAGTTTATTAATGGACTCCGATTCAACCAGAATCCGACGGCGGTGCGGTATCAACAACCCCAATTTCCGGTGGGAGTTCCGCAGATCGTCCAGGGGCGGATGGACGGACGTCATTTACAAGTCTCGATCGACGGTAAACCGTTTTTGGATCTTGATTTGCCTGAAAAAATCACGGATCCCGCATGGGCACACCGTCCCGGCTGGTTAACGCCGGAAGAACGTTTGCAGTTGACCCTAACGACCAACTGCTCGTTCAGCGTACGCGATGTCCGCTTCCGCAGTGTGGAAAAAGATGCACCACCGTTTCCCCCCATCGATCTCGCCGCACTCAGACTCGCGGCGAAGGAAGCCCAAGCGACAGCTGCCACGAAGGCACCCTAGACGGGCACTCGTTTGGTGCATGTACTTTCCGCACAACACAACCGCCCTACCCGCCACCAAACTCACGAACTACTTAAGTTTCTGTTTGACCTTCGGCAGGCGTTCGGCGGCCATCTTCGTATATTCCGATTTCGGATAGTCCTTGATCAGAGCCTCATACGACTTGGCGGCATCTTTCCAGTGCTGTAGTTCTTCCTGACAACTTCCAGCCTGGAACAAAGCAGGAGCCTGCCAGTCGGGAAATTTGTAGAGGATGTCGACCTTCAGGAACTCGGCTTCGGCCTTGGCATACTCTTTTTGCAGCAAATAGATTTCGCCAATCATGAACTGCGCTTTGGCGGCCGTTTCCGTACGCCGGCCATTCGGGTCTTCGATGATGCTCTGAAAGATGGCGATGGCTTCGGGGAATTTGGCTTGCGCCTTCAAGGACCGGCCGACGATCTCATCCAGGATATAGAGGACCGGCAGGTCGACCTTCCAGGCACGGCAATCGGCGACCGTTTTTACCACCTCTTCGTATTGCTTCTTTTGGTAGTAAGCTTCGGTCAGCAATACCCAGGCTTGGCCGAACCAGGCTTCATTGACGATGACTGCATCGCCCTTTTGGGCAACGACGGTTTTGAGTCGTTCAATCGCTTTGTCCGTTTCATTCTGTTTGAAATCAGCCTCGGCCCAATGCATTGCTGCAAACCAGCGGTACTTTGATTCCGGAAAGCGGGTCGTCAGTGCCTCGGCGCTGGCTCGGACATTGGCCCAGTCCTGCTTCTCGACGGCAATCCCAATCAACTGGTACAGCGACGTTTGCTGCACGGTTTCGTCCGATTTGGGAGCTTTTTCCAGTGCCTGGAATTTTTCGCGTGCGGCGTCCAGCTTGCCTGATACCAGATCACTCTCAGCCAGGCTTAGCCCTGCATTGTCGGCCAGGTCACTATCGGGAACGTCCTTAATCAATCGGGTGAAGACTTCATCCGAGCGTGCATAGTCTTTGCCTTCGTAGTTCGACAGAGCCCATTCGTTGAGGATCTTGTCGAGGTGCTCGGGCTTGGGGAATTTTTCCAGCACGGCGGCGTAGGCCTTGTCGGCGTCGGGATACTGCTTGGCATCGCGTCGCAGTCGTGCCGCTTCCAAGCCGGCCAGATAGCCGAATTTGGACCCCGCAAACTTTTGGAGTGCCGCGTCAAATACGGGGATGGCTTCCGCAGATTTGGACTCGTTCTGTAAGGCTTTGCCCTGCATGAATGCCGCTTCCGCCGCATCCTTGTGTTCCGGGAATTCGGTCGCAATCTGAGCGAACAACTTGCCAGCGGCGTCGTACTGCTTGCTTTGGTAGAATGACCAGGCCTGCCCAGACAATCCAGGGACGAAGAGTTTTGAAGCCTTCCCCTTGGCCGCTAAGGTGGCAAACAGCTCACCCGACCATTCCCAATCATCGTTGGAATAGGCGACCTCGGCCACTTCGTACAATGTCTTATCCAGCTCGGGACTCGACTGGTAATTCTTTTGCAATGTTTCGACATCGGCTTTGGCCCGGTCTTTTAAACCACTATGTGCCGCCGCCAGAGCTCGTATGGCCAAAGCTTGATCGGCCTCTTTCGCCATGGGGGTCTTCGTCAAAAACTGCGAGGCTGACGCGATGGCGGATGCGTAGAATTCCTTCTGGGCATTGGCGATCGGCTCTTTGTTTCCCAAGGCCAACTGGCCAGCACCACGCAGCAGGAAGACGCCGGTAAAGGCTTTGGCTTGCGGGTCTTTTTGGACCAATTCCGCCAGCGTTTCGGTAGCCGCTAGAGCATCGACTGGTTGGCCCAATTCCAGGAATGTGAATCCGGTGTAATACCGAGCCCAGTTTTTGGTGGTCTCGCCGGCCTCGCCCTTGATGACGCGATCGAAGATCGGCAACGCGGCGGCCGCTTGATTTTTCATCAATTGCAGCCGGCCGTGCAGCAATTCCTGCTGCCAACGCAACGGGCTGGTACCAAACGACTGGCTGAATTGAGCCAGCAGTTTTTCAGCCTCTTCGATGTTACGCGATTCGAACGCGGCGAGCGTTGCCAGATGCAAGGCATCATCGGCACTCTCACTGGTGGGGAAGCGTTTTAGCACTTCCAGAAACAGCTTCTGGGCTTCAGTCTGATTTCCCAGATGTTGTTCGGAATCGGCCAGATGGAACAGCACCTCACCGGCCAGACGATGCTCTTCGTTCTTCGCATAGAGGGCTTTAAAGAGGGCCGCGGATTCGGTGTATTGTCCGAGGGCACTCAGGCATCGTCCGCGCCAATACTCCCCTTCGACGGCTTGCTTAGGATCTTTTTCGGCAATCGCAAACTGCTCTGCGGCCTTCGCATACTGATTGATTTCAAACAGGGAAAACCCGTGATTCAACCGGGCGATCGGGACCAGCGGGCTGTCGGGAAAAGCTTGTTCGAGCTTGGCAAATGCGGTCGCAGCCTTGTCGAATTGGTCGAGATCATACAGCCGGTTGCCCAAATTCAGCTGGGCTTCAGGGGCTCGTTCGCTGTCGGTGTTGGCGGCGAGTCGGGTGTAAACCTCGATCGCTTGCGGGAATTGTTCTTTGGCTTCGAAACACTTCGCGATGCCAAACTCGCAGTCTTCGGCCATGGGCCCTTCTGGGAACTTTTTGAGGGCATCCTGAAAGGTTTTTAAGGCTGGATCAATCTTGTTCAATCGCAGTTGGACGTCGCCCAGATAGGGTAACGCTCGGTCGATCAGCGAATCTTCCGGATACTTCGTAATGAACGTGATGAGCTCGGGTTCGGCGCGTGCAAAGTCATCCAGCAGATAGCTGGATTCGGCAATGCGGTAGATGGCATGCCCCACATTGCGGCTCATGGGGGCTTCCTGCAGAAAGATCCGCAAGGTGTCCCGCGCGGCTTTGTAGTCGCCAGTATTCACGTGGGACAGTCCCAAAAAGAACCGCGCCGTGGCCACTTTCGGGTTGCCGGGGTATTGCTTGATGAATTTCTCAAACGCATCGACGGCCAGATCCCAGCGTTCCTTCTTATAGAACCCTGCAGCCAGCTGATAGGCGTCATCCGAAGCATCGGCGATGACCAGGCTCGGCAAAGTCAGGGCGGTGAAACAAATGAGGAGTCCACATACCGCGCGTCGCAGCCAGAGATTGCCCACGAACAAACGACGACGATTCGGAATGGCAAGGTTGATTGGTGACACAGTCTGCAGCCTCAGGGTCAGGCGGAAAACAATTCGGCATCGAGCAGCGGGGATGCTGCCTGGCCGCAATTTCGTTCGCGGCCACATGGTACTCCCGGTGCAAGCTGAGGGGCAAGCGGATTTGCCAATGCGAATACGGTCTGTTTTTCGAGAGACGTCATGAAAAAATTCGAGGCTCGGCGGGAGGGATCATCCTGGATTTCCCCTCAGGAGGCCCGTTGCTGGAGTTCTGCCACCCCGCGAGGCCCTGAATTGCCGACAATCAGGAACCGGGACTTGAATCGTTACGCGTCCATCGGTACCTTCGAATGTGAAGAGATTTACGCAGTCCTCAATCGGACGGAAGTCGTTTGCTCCGCACGTTTCCTGCCAGTTGCTCCGGTTGCTCCAGAAGCCTCACCACCACGGGAGAATTTCCATGTCGTCACGCCTTATGAAATCCGGCTTATCCCTTTGTCTGTGTGGAGCCCTGCTCGGTGCGTCGCTGCTGCTTGCACAGGACAAGGCCGATCCCAATGCCGCGAAACCTGAAGAGGGGTTCGTGTCGCTCTTCAATGGCAAAGACATGACGGGTTGGGTGGGAAACACCAAGGGATATTACGCAGACGGTAAAGGCAGCATTATTTGCGATCCCAAAGAAGCGGGCGGCCATGTTTACACCGCGAAAGAATACGCCAACTTCGTGATTCGCTTTGAATTCAAGCTCTCCCCCGGTGCCAACAATGGCTTGGGGATTCGTGCTCCGATGAAGGGTGAACCGGGCTATGTCACCGGGGATGCCGCTTACGAAGGCCTGGAGCTCCAAATTCTGGACGACACTTCGTCCAAGTACAAAGACATTCAACCTTGGCAACGTCACGGTTCCGTTTATGGAATCGCTGCCGCAAAAACGGGACATCTGAAGCCCGTCGGTGAATGGAATTCTGAAGAAGTCATTGCCGATGGACGCCACATCACGGTGAAGTTGAATGGTGTCACCATCGTCGACGTCGAGAACCTCGACACCATCGAAACCCCGCATCCGCGTGACAAACACCCCGGTCTCAAGCGAGAAACGGGCCATATCGGATTCATGGGCCATGGCGATCCCCTGGAATTCCGCAATATTCGCATCAAGGAACTGCCGGCCCCCGCGGCCAAGTAGTCACCAGTTCTGGAAAATTGAAAATCAGCAGTCCAGCGATTTGTACTCGCGGGGCTGCTGATTTTTTTATGCGAACGAGACGGCGAAACGACGGTGAGCCCCAATAATTCCGGCGGTCATTGTGATTCCAGCAACCAAGTCCTGGAGCCCGGGTTTCCCGAGGCCCCTGATTCGGCTAAAGTGATGTTGTCGCCGGTTGTGATTGCACACGCAGGCGGCCCGATGCGGCGATTTGAGAAAACATGGTGCCGGGGCTCCGGGATTGGTGATCCAGGAGAGTCGGCGCGACGTTGACTTAAGATACGGTTTCCAATGGGGCAGTCGGATGGGCAGGAACGAGGAGGCGTGAGTATGACGTATTTCAGTCGGCTCACAGAAATTGTGACATGTAATCTGAATTCCCTGCTGGCAGAGGCTCCTGACCATACCGTGGCGATTCGTGAAATCGTCCTGGAAATGGAAGAAGGAGTCAGCGGTGCCCGGCGCAGCAGCCAAACGGCTGCGGCCAATGAGTATCGCTTGACGACCGAAATGGATGCTCACCGCACACAGGTGGCGTTCTGGGCCGCCAAAGCCCGCGAGGAACTCGGGCAAAAGAATGACGAAGCAGCCCGAGATGCCTTGGTCCGCAAGCGCGAGATCGAAGATTTGATTGCGGCCCTGCAGCAGCAACTTCAAGCGGCAATCGCGACTCGAGAACAACTGCAAACCACGTTACGGGCCTTGGAGGCGCGCCTGGCCGATGCTCGCCGCAAAGAGTTTGAGCTCGCGGCAGCAACGTCCTTAATCGAGACGCAATTCCTCGATACCCAACCTGCCGGCGGTGATTCCGGTCCCCGACGCGTGGAGCTGGAAGTTCCGGTTGATAAGCAACGTGCCGCGCAAATCGAGGACGATCTGGAAGCTCTGCGGCGAGAGATTCAGCAGTCGAATTAGAACGCCAGTTTGAAAGTAGGCGGCATCACCCAGTGATGAGCGCTCCCCTGTGAGCGTCCGGGGATTCCCCGGTCTGAGGGCCTGTTGCTGCGGCAGCTGCCTCTGTGATGAGCGTGTTTTACTGAGTGCCATTTAACGAGTGCCGAGGGGCAACCCACACGAGCATCAACAGATTGACGGACGGTGAGTGTGACAATCGAGACGGCCCCCTCGCGGGATGGATTCGCGGACGAATATCCCTTTGCCTCGCACTACGTCGATGTCGACGGCGCCCGGATGCATTACATCGACGAGGGTGTCGGTGAGACCATTCTTTGCGTTCATGGCAATCCAACCTGGAGCTTTGCCTGGCGCAACTTCGTGAAGCAGTTGTCTTCAAAGTATCGCGTCATCGCGGTCGATCACATCGGCTGTGGATTCTCGGATAAGCCGCAAGAATATCCCTACACCCTGCGGCAGCACATCTCGAATCTCGAGCGCCTGTTACAGACGCTCGACCTGCAAAAAATCACACTGATTGCCCACGATTGGGGGGGCGCGATCGGGATGGGAGCGGCCGGCGAGATGGCATACCGCTTCTCTCGCTTTGTGCTCTGCAATACCGCCGCATTCCGCTCACAGCGGATGCCGTTTCGGATCTCCGTCTGTCGCTGGCCAGTGGTTGGTGCGATCGGGGTCCGCGGCTTCAATCTGTTCTCCCGAGCGGCCTTAACCATGGCCGTGTCGCATCATGAGCGGATGACTCCGGCCATTCGTGCGGGATATGTTGCGCCTTACAACAACTGGGCGAACCGAGTGGCCGTGCATCGATTTGTGCAGGACATTCCCCTCAAGCCCAGCCACCCCACCTATGACACCTTGTCCCAGGTCGAGGCAGGATTGCAGCAATTCCGTCAGCACCCCATGTTGCTGGCCTGGGGCGAGCAAGATTGGTGCTTTTCTCCTGAGTTCCGCAAGGAATTCGAACAACGATTCCCACAGGCCGAGTCGTTCCCAATCGCCGACGCGGGGCACTATGTGTTTGAAGACGCCCCCGAAAGATTAATCCCCCGAGTACGCGAGTTTTTGACGCAGCATCCTCTCTAAGATGCCTGCCAGCGAAGTAAATGCTCACATAAAAACAGCGCAGGTGAGCCCGGCGGCGTAAGCCAAATGGTACTCACTTTGCGGCTCAGTTTGTGAGCGGAATGGCGCTAGCCGCCGGCTTTTTCCATGCTTCTGATACAGAAGAACC
>JAZKFE010000389.1:0-6382 GCA_040386595.1 Planctomycetota bacterium
ACCGGGAATTCAAGGTCCTTAGAGAATTTGAGTTCAAAAATCGCTCACGGCGTAGCCTCTCGAAAACGCTAATTCACGGAGAGTGGTGTCGTCGTTCGCGGATGGCCGCCAGGCGTTTGCGGATTTCTGCCTCGAAACCACGATCCACCGGCTGGTAGTAGTTTTTTTCAACTCCCAGATAATCCTGGTCTACCCAGCCGTCAGGGGAGGCGTGCGCGTACTGATAGCCTTCGCCATGCCCCAACCGTGCCGCCCCCTGGTAGTGGGCATCTTTCAGATGCATCGGAATGGGAACGACTCGCTGCGTGCGGACATCTTCCATCGCCGCGTCAATCGCCGCATAAGACGCATTCGACTTCGGAGCCGTGGCGATGTAAGTCACCGCTTGGGCCAAAGGAATCCGGCACTCGGGCAAGCCGATGAACTCGGTCGCGTGAGCTGCCGCTTGAGCCAGAATCAAGGCTTGCGGATCGGCATTTCCCACATCTTCCGCCGCGGCGATGACAATGCGGCGGGCCAGAAAACGCGGATCTTCACCCGCTTCCAGCATCCGCGCCAGCCAGTACAACGCCGCGTCCGGATCACTGCCACGCATACTTTTAATCAGGGCACTGGCTGCATCAAAATGTTCGTCCCCCGAAGCGTCGTATTGAATGGCCTTCTTCTGAATCGATTCCTGAGCGACATCCAAGTCAAACGGGATACCACGTCCGGCAATGGATAAGACGCCGATTTCCAGGGCGGTCAGCGCGCGACGGGCATCGCCGTCACAAATGTCGGCCAGAAACTCCAGGGCCTCGGGAGTGGCCGTGACTTGATGTTCGCCCAGCCCGCGCGTCGTGTCGGTGAGGGCTCGTTGCAAAAGCCCCAGAACATCCTGCTGTGTGAGAGCTTTGAATTCAAACACCTGGCTACGACTGACCAGCGGCGAGACCAGCGAGAAAAACGGGTTCTGCGTCGTCGCCCCGATTAACGAAATGATGCCCGCCTCGACATCAGGCAGCAAAACTTCCTGCTGGGTGCGATTGAAGCGATGGAGTTCGTCCACGAACAAGACCGTTCGCCGACCACTCGTTTCCAACCGCGCCCGGGCTTCGTCCAGCGCCGTACGGAGTTCTTTCACGCCACAGGCCGCAGCGTTCAACCGCGAAAACTGGCTGTCCGTATGCCGGGCCAGCAACTCTGCCAGAGACGTCTTCCCGCTGCCGGGTGGTCCGTAAAACACGACGGAATGCAAACGGCGAGCGTCCAAAATCCGCCGCAGGAGCTTCCCTTCGCCGAGAAAATGCTGTTGGCCAGCAAATTCGTCCAGAGACTTGGGCCGCATCCGCGCAGCCAGCGGGAGCACAGCGTCCCGCCGCAGTTTTTCCTGGCGGGCAAATAGGTCCACGGCTTCAGCTCAGGAAATTGAGGAGAATGAATGCAGTGCGCGTCCCGCAGGACGGCCAATCCAATTCGGTATCAGAAAAAAAGGAAATAAAAAAACCTCCGCACATGCCGGTCGAGCTGTTTTTCTGAACCCGCAGTTCCAAAGTGGGGGCCTCCGCATGGGTTGTGTTAGCTAAACCGCGACCGAAGTCTTGGTTCGCTGTACACGCAGCCACACAAAATAGGTCCCCGGCGGTGTTCTTAAAGGGTCAGCAAAATATGGAGCTTGGTATCGAACACAGCAGAGGTTTTTTAGGACTGTTTCCAATCCAGAGATTGATGCTACCACCCGCATCCTGAACCCGCAAGCGGGAATCGAAGGTCGTCTGCACCTCAGGTCCAAGAAGAATTTGTTTTCGTGGAATTCTCCAACTCAAAGCGGCTCGGAATGTGAAAAAACCAGCTAAATCGTGCTAATTTCCAGTGAAACCGGAGCCCACAAGCCGCCGGGGGTGCCGGACGCTCCTCCCCATTCCACATCGATCTCCAACACGTTGTGCAGTTGGAGCATCTGCGTAATGTCAAAGCGAGCAGACTGCTCGGAATCGCCAACCGTTCCGACCGCCTGTTGATTCAGGCGAATGACGGCCGTACCTCCCACCCCGTCCAGCACCAGTTCCACCCGCTCGTGAGCATCCAAATTCGTCGGGCGGTTGAAGGGGCGAAAAAAACGAGTTCGCCCCCGAAAGTCGCCGAGAAAATCTTCCCACGCGGCCGGGAATTTGACGGTCCCTCGTCCGGGCAACTCGGCGTTCGTGTCGCCGGTCGACCGTGCCAGAGGTTGAAACTCCCAGGGTCCCTTGAGATTGATCCGATGCATGGCTCCCCGCCATTACTAACTGCCATTGTAAAATTGTGTGTCCCGACGCTCCCGCGGACCTGTCCGTCCGTCTGCCATTTTAGACAGCTCACCCCGCGGTCAAAAATACTGCCCACTGGCAACCCTACCAGTATCACGTCCGAGTCATCTGCCTCCACCGGTGCTACAGTACCAAAACTCTCGCAAACCGTTACAGACACTATCGGCCTTCGCAACCTCTGATGACTGCGCAAGTTCTGGTCGGGATCGCTGGTGTCATTTCTGAGTCGAGGTTATACTTCGGTCTCGACCTTCCGTCGATGGTGGTCTCCTCTTGGGGCTCGAGCATCCTTGGGGCAGGGCAAATTGACGGAACTCTCGTGATTATTGGCCTGAAAATTGCGTGAATGTGCTAAAGTGACAACAACGTGGAATTCCATGTTTTTGGCAACTCTTACGGCTCGAAAACTCAAGAGCGTTTTTCTTGAGTCAATGGCCGTCCGTGGCGTGATGATCAACTGACTGAACAAAAAACCGATTCCCCGTCCCGACAGGCGTCGCTGAGGAACCAGCGAATGGAACACAGCTCCGCCGTTCTGTTATCAGACTCCGTCGTGAACAGCTCGACGGGACGGATCGAATCGTCGCCTTTGGCGCCCAATACCGCTGCATGCGGAAAGGTCCATGGTTCTCCTGTGACTGCGACTCTCTCGCCCACTGAAGCCCCCAGCCGCCGCACCAGCCAGCGAACCAATTCGCTGTTGGGCGTGCAAATCCTATCCACCGGTTCCTATGTGCCGGATTGCATCGTCACCAACGAAGAAATGCAGGCCCAGTGCGGCGTCGATCCGGATTGGATCGTACAACGCACCGGAATCCACGAACGACGCTACTGCCGGCCCGAACAGGCCACCAGCGACCTGTGTGTCGAAGCAGCCAAGCGAGCGATTCGGAATGGCCGCATTGATCCTTCCGAAATTGACCTCCTGGTGGTCGGTACATTCACCCCGGACTTCACTTGCCCCTCCACCGCTTGCCTGGTTCAGGACAAGCTGGGTTTGGATTGCGGAGCATTTGATGTCCAGGCGGCCTGTGCCGGCTTCATGTATGCCCTGGTGACCGCAGCCCAGTATGTCGCGACCGGCAACAGCCAGATGGCCCTGGTCATCGGCGGTGATTGCAACAGCCGCATCATCAATCCGAAAGACCAGCGGGTCGCCCCGTTGTTCGGCGACGGAGCTGGAGCCGTCATCATTACTGCTGGCGATCCGCATCAGGGTTTGCTGTGCTATCAAATTGGTGCGGACGGCGGCGGTGGGCCTCTGCTGGACCGTCGCAGCGGCGGCACGCGGCGGCCGACGACCAAGGAAGACTTGGACGACGGGCTGCAATTCCTCCAAATGGACGGCCGCAACGTCTTCAAGTGGGCCGTCCAAACGGTCTCCACCACCATTGAATTGATGTTGAATCGGACCGGAATCGACATCGACGACGTCAGCCTGTATCTGATGCATCAGGCCAACGTCCGCATCATCGATAACGTCGCCGAGCAACTCGCCCTGCCGTCCGACAAGTTGTTTAAGAACTTGCAAAAGTACGGCAATACGTCGGCCGGATCGATCCCGATTGCCTTGGACGAAGCCGTGCAAGCAGGCCGAGTCCACCGCGGCGATACGCTATTGATGACCGGTTTCGGTGGCGGCCTGACATGGGGCACCTCGTTGTTCCGCTGGTAATGCGCGACCGTAGCCTGACTCTCTGAGTCGGGTCCTTTTTCCTACGAAGAGCACCCGACTCAGAGAGTCAGGCCACGACAGAAAGAATCCCGGGGCTGACGCCGCCGGGCTCGCCTGGATCAGGGTGTCTGCGCCTCGCCTAGAACAGCCAGTACTCAAAAAACCGCTCGGCCCAATCGTCTCTGCGGGCCAGGGCGAAGCGCAAGAGCTCTGACAGAAACTCGTCCGCATTCTGCTTCAGCGTTTGGAATCCCGGATTGGATTCTCGTGCCAACGGCGAATCGGGCTGCAGCGTCTCCGCCAGCGACTCGCGGAATCCCGGCGTCGACATCGCCGCGACAAAACGATTCAGGCATTGAGCCAAAACGTCAAAGCGATCGTCACCATACTCCGCATACAGGGCAGCCAATCGCTCGGCTGGAGTCCACGTGAGCCGCTCGGCCAACCACGCTTGCTTGCCGTCCGTGGTCCGACTGGATTCTCCCAGCAAGAAGAGCAGGCCGACATAAATCAACAGGCGACTGTGCCGCGCCTTCAGATTCCGCAGCCGCCAACGCTGGTCGTTCGCCAACTCCACGAACATGTAGGTTTGACAGAGCGATTTAAAATAACGCACCAAATCGTTGAGCAGGTAAGACCATTGCTTCGACGGATCAATGGCGATGTAACTGGCGGCGTAGCGTTCGACGATGGCTCGTGACAGCTCGCCAAATGCGGCCTCACCCCAGACCGGCTGCAGCTCCTGCAGGAACAAGATTCGCGAACCAAACACACGCTGATCTTCGGCCACCTTCCCCAAGGTCGTGGGTTCCAGAAGCTGCGTGATCGAGACCGGGGCGGCGTAAATTCCCGTTTTCTCAGGAGCTTCCAGCTCCAACGGAGCCAGCGCCTGCCACACCGCGGCAAACGCGCGGAGGGCGACATCCGAATCCGCCGCGACACCACCTCGCAACACAACCACCAGATCGCAATCAGACTGCGCCGTGGCCTCCATCCGGGCCAGAGACCCCGCAATTCCGACGGTCGTAATGACGGGAGGCAGTTGCGCCTCTGCCAAGGCGTGAGAAATCTCCCGCAAGCGCCTCTGTGAGAACTCCCAAGCGGCCTGCAATGCCGGGTAGTTCACCAGCGGGAACTGGGCCGCCGACCAGTCGCGATGCAAAGCGTATTTCAATGTCGGCGTGATCCGTGATGACACCAGTGATTCCTTTTCCGTTGGTCCAATTGAGAATGGCTCGCTGGTGTATGCGCGGCAGCCGGAGAAAACAAGCGGACGTCGTCCCTCGGCGGTGGGAAACGAACGGTGACAACGTCCTCGCCCGTCATCAAATCGATATCACCTAAAGCAGATTGACGTCACTTCACCCCCCTATCGGCCCCCTAAAATCTGGGGCACGCCCCTCTTCCAGACACCTCAATTTCACTCACAACTTGTTACACAGTAATATTTTACACCACGCCGAACAGGCACACCTCACAATTCCGTTAGAAATTGGCATCCAAACTGCAATCTAAGAACGTGGGAGAGCATCGCAAAAAAATCCCTTCGGTCGAGCCTCGGAATTGTTTCTATCTTGGTTTGGGCACCTCGCACCCGGCGACGGCACTGATCTACTGAATGAGGGATTGTGCGATTGGAATTGAACATCAATTCTCTCATTCGACCCGTCCGACTAGTCCTCTCGTCGGCGAGTCCGCAACACCCACGATGGGAAGGACTTGATCATGACTCAATTAAACTTCTGCGGTTGGCGCCCCGTCTTCACACGCGTGCTCTTGTGTGGAGCGATCATTTGGCAGATGGCCACCTGGGGCGTGGCCGATGACAAGGGAGACAAGCAACGGGGAGCCAGCTCACGACGCAACGAGCCAGCACCACGCGTCGAGAGAAGTCCGCCCGCCCGAGTTGCGAATCCCCCCAGAGCGGCGAGCGAACCGAATCGGAATCGTTCGAATTTCAGTGCCCCGCAACAGCCCAAGTTGGAGGGGGCGGGAGCGGGCCAGCGGTTCCAGCCCAGCTTCGGCCGTGAGCCGGTGCGAGTGAAACTGCAGCCCACCAAGATCGACACTCCCCCGTCCACAGTCAACTTGCCCACCGGTGCGATCCAGTTGGAAGGCCGCCCCACGCGGCAGCCCCGAGCGACCGATTCTCAAGGGCAGGGCCAGGTCAAACCACAAGGCTCCCCGCAGCAACTCGCTTTCCTGCCCGAAAAAGGGGACAAGGGCCCCAAAGGGGGCTCCGCACCCAAATCACCAGCCATCGAAAAACCGGTCAAAATCCAGGAAACCCCCAGGGTTCCGCAGATCCGGCAGCGAGAACAGTCCAATCCTGCGCCCCAGATCAAGCCTCAATTGAAGGTGAAAATCGAAGACCGCCCGAACACCGGGCGGCCGGGAAACCCTGCGGGCCCCGTCATCA
>JAZKFE010000390.1:0-3395 GCA_040386595.1 Planctomycetota bacterium
CAGGTACGAAACTCTACCTTATTTCCTGGTCCAGTTTTCGGGGTCCATCGTAGTCGCCGGGCTTTTCTTATTTAAGATGATTCCGGTTCAACTTAACGCTTGCGCCTTAATCGACCCAGTCGATGGGTAGCCCAGATTCTCGAATCTGGGCTACCCAAGCATTTTTAACATCAACATTCAGCTAAAATCACTCTAGCTCAGCGTCGCTTACGGACACAAACAAACGCTGTTCCGATCTGTGAGGAATTTGAAAACAACGCCACTTCAAAAGTCCGATATAACAGTGTTTAACGTTTAATGCCGTTGATAGCGGCGGACCAGTCTGCAAGACAAATTGTAGACACCAACAACCTCAAACCTGCCCTATACCTACTCAGTGATGAGAGATATAATGAGCGTGGAGATAATCCAGTGTGGATTGCCTCCGGAGAATGGCTGACATGTGGCGAACGCTTATCACATTGGTACTCATCGGAACGACCCTCACGGGGCCGGCGTTCTGTTGCTGTTCCTTTGCCGCGTTCACCCGGTCCAGCGGTTCTGTTGCCGCATCTGCCGCTGATTGCTGCTGTTCCACTGGCTTGGGGACTTCTCCTTGTCACTCCGGCCAAGACCGCTCGGGCCACCAGTGCCCCTGTAAGCAACAACGCCTGACAGCCGCAACACTGGGCAATGATCAACTGGCCATGCTGATTCACACGTTAGATCGTTGTGAATTTGCTCCCGTGATTGATCCGAATTCGGCGATCATCACTGCTTCGATGCACGCAGAACTCTGTGTTCCGCGTCATCACTCGTGTGCCTTCCCGCATCTTGATGGCACAGGGATTTTGCGCGCCAAGCAAGTCAATCAGTGCTAAGGTCGCACACCTCTTTCGGTGCTCCCGCTTCAAAACGGTTGTAGCACGAATTCTTATGAGGTCGATCGCCTAAAAATCGGCGAAGCGACACTTCTCATCTTTCTAATTCACCTGCAAGGTGCAGCTCTTTAATGCTGCGCGTTGCGGAGGAGTACTCGCATGACTTCCCGTTTTTCAATCCTGACCGCGTCGTTCATTGTGCTCACGGCGATCGTCGTGGGCTGTGAGGGCTATCGGTCCACTTTAAGTAATTCGTCTACAGCTCCCTCTGTATCGACAACAGAAGAGGCAACAGCGGCCAAGACGCCAACCGCAGCCTCTCCAGCAGCGTCTGACGAGCACGCTCATAAACCAGGCACACACGGCGGCATCATCGTCCCGATCGGTGCCGACAGCTACCACGCCGAGGCCGTCGTCGAGAAGAGCGGCACGCTGCGGTTAATGATCCTCGGTAAGGATGAATCTCGCGTGTGGGAGGTCGAAGACCAACCGTTACAGGCCTACGTAAAGCTGACCGGGGATTCCGATGCGGTTTCGATCCAGTTGGCTCCCGAGCCTCAAAGCGGAGACACCAAAGGGAAGACATCGCAGTTTGTGGGGCAGCTCCCTGCGGAGCTGATCGGCAAGCCACTGAATGTCACCATTCCGAATCTGCGAATCGATGGAGAACGGTTCCGTGTGGGATTCACCACGGCCGCCGCGCCGCATGCAGAACCCATGCCGGCCAGCTTGCCTGCCGATGCCGAGAAGACTCTGTATCTCACAGCAGGAGGAAAGTACACGGCGGCTGACATTCTAGCCAATGGCAACATTACCGCGGGTCAGAAATTCCGCGGACTGATGGCTTCTCACGACATGCAGCCCAAGGTCGGCGACAAGATTTGCCCGGTCACCATGACCAAAGCCAATCCGAAATTCACGTGGGTCATCGACGGCAAATCGTACGAGTTCTGCTGCCCCCCGTGCGTCGATGAGTTCGTACAGCTCGCCAAGGATAAGCCAGACGAGATTAAGGAACCCGGCGACTATGTTCGCCGCTAACGTTTCCTCGAAACGACGCGATGCCGTGACGTGTTTTAGACACGCTGCTGGCGAGAACTTTCGCCGGTAAAAAATAGAACACAATTGAAATCAGGCCGTAGGATGCGGCCAGATGTCCCAGGTCTTTATTAATAGAATGACCAATTGTCCCAAAAGGATCTCTGTGTATGTTGAGAACGACAACAATTTTAACGCTGCTGGCAGGCCTCACGTTTGTAGGCTGCCAACAATCGGCCCCCGCACCCGTTGCAGTCCACCAACCGGTGAGCGAACCAGCGGATGAAGTCAGTGCGACGTTAGCCAAGCTGGATCAGCCTGATCGTGAGCTGGCGCTGGAGCAGGTCTATTGCGTAGTCAATACCACGGGACGACTCGGCTCAATGGGCGTACCGCTGAAACTCGATGTTGAGGGAACTCCGGTGTTTGTCTGTTGTGCTGGTTGCAAGAAAAGAGCCTTGGCCGATCCCGCCGCCACCCTGGCCAAGTTGGCCGAACTCAAGTCTCAACATCGCGAAACAAAATAGTTTTATAGGGTCTGCAGGTGATGTGTCAGCGACTTAATGCCACATCAAACCCAAAGGATATTCAGGTTTCTGGTCGCCCTGGGGTGGAGTCAGCGCTCCCCGCGTCCTCTGCCTTGGGGCGGCCACTTCCTGACAAACAACTATCGGCGAGAGTACTCGAGCGGTACCCTACTGTTCACAACACCATGTTAGTTCGGACGCTCGAATTTTCACTTGTTGAGTAACCCAGGCCAGGATTATTTTATGACTCGTCTCTCGCTACTGTTGGCCATCGCGGTTCTGGGTGGATGCTCTCCAACGCCGCCCGCGGCACCTAAAACACCACCGGCACAATCCAGCCACGCAGAGCATGAGGGCCATGGCATGGCTCACACTGATACCCTGGCGGCGGTGATCGTGGCCGACTCGGGATGGGAGAATCTTCAAGTGGCCAAGCCGGCCAAATTGAAGTTTCACCTGGAAGTTTCCAAGAAAAAAGTGGCCGCATTCGATGTCCTCCATGAGAAGGAAATGCACTTCATTGTGGTGCGAGATGCCCTCGACGAGTTTCAACATCTGCATCCGACGGTGAATGCCGATGGCACCGCGGAAGTGGAACTGACGCTCGTCAAAGCGGGGGTGTTTCATATTTACATTGATTACAAAGCACTCGACCTGCCCGCGAACACCGCGAAGAAGACCATCACTGTAAAAGGTAAGCCCGCAGCGTCCCCCGCATTGCAAATCAATGCTCCTGGTCAGGTCATGGCCGACGATCTCGCGGTCGACATCAAAATCAGTTCCAGCTCGGCCAATCAGCCACAAACAATCTCCTTTCAGTTGAAAGACCGGCAAACCGGAATGCCGGTAGAAGACCTCGAACAGTATCTTGGGGCGATGGGACATTTGGTTGTCATTCGCGCTGCGACCAAGGACTACATTCACGCTCATCCCGAAGCAGCCTCAAAATCGGCGAATGAAGTGACTTTCA
>JAZKFE010000391.1:0-5187 GCA_040386595.1 Planctomycetota bacterium
CAAGCGGTTCGGCAGGAGCCTCACCCTCCCAATGATTTTGAAGTAGAGGGCGTCTAAAATTAATTGACCTCGCCCCAGATTTTGGGCGTGACGAAACTTGCCGCCTTGGGGGCCACCTTGGGGGGGACGGCTTCCTTCGCGAACGCTGCGAGTCGGCCCTGGAGATCCTTCACCTTCTCGGGGTTGTCGGTGGCTAAATTGTGCTTCTCGCTGGGATCTTCTGCCAGATTGAAGAGTTCAATATTTGCCGTCGCACGTTGCTTTTTCCCCTGACGTTTCTTTTGTGCAGCGGTCGGAGTATCTTCAGTCGCCTCATCCTCGGCTTCGGACGAACCATTTGTGACGAGCTTCCAGTTGCCCACACGAATGGCGCCGTTGTTCGGGGTTAAGTTCAGGACGAACGTGTCTCGTGATGACGTTCCACCGGTCAGTGCTGGCCAGATATCGCGACCGTCTGTGGCTAAGGGCTGCTCCAATTTGGCACCCGCCAATTGCAGCAGTGTGGGATACCAGTCGGTCATATGCATGGGGGTTTCGACGACACTCGGTTTGATGTGGCCGGCCCACGTAGCGAAGGCGCACACGCGGACGCCCCCTTCGTATAACGTTCCCTTGCCGGCTCGGAGTTTTCCATTGCTGGTGATGACACCGGGAGCTGGACCGCCATTGTCGCTGGAGAAAACGATGAGCGTATTGTCCAGCAGTTTCGCTTCCTCTAACGTGGTGACAATTTTTCCGATCGCTTCGTCCATCGCGGTCACCATGCCGGCGTAGGTCTTGCGTTTTCCAGAGAACTGCGGGTACGCGTCGGAGTACCGTTCGGGGACTTGTAACGGTGCATGCACGCCGTTGAAGGGCACGTATAAGAAGAGGGGTTTGTCGGCGATGCGTTCTTTGATCAGGCGACTGGCTTCTCGGCCGATGAGTTCCGTCGAATAGCCTTCGTCGTGATTCACCTTATCGTCGCGATGCCAGTCAAAGCCGCCGTCGCGGATGTGGGCGAAATAGTCGAGAGCTCCGTTGTAGTGCCCGTACTGATGGTCAAAACCACGCCGCGTCGGTAGGTAATCGGGTTGAAAGTGACCCAAGTGCCACTTTCCGACGATGGCCGTCTGATAGCCGGCTTCTTTCAATGCCTGTGGCAGAAGTCGTTTTTCGAGAGGCAGACCATACTGCGCCCACGGCTTGACGACCCCACTCTGTAGTCCGTAACGGAACGGATATCGTCCGGTCATCAGCGAGGCGCGGGTGGGCGTGCAAACGGGTTGGACATAGAACTGATCTAACTTGGCACCGCTTGCGGCCAGCCGATCCAAGTTCGGAGTCTTAATCTCGCTACCACGCCAGCCGACGTCGTGTGATCCCAGATCGTCAGCGATCAGGAACACAATGTTCGGTTGAGGTGGTTTCTCGTTGGCGGCTGCGATGTTGGCGAGGGCAACAATGAAAGCCAGACAAACCGCGGCGTTTCTTAGGACGAACATGGGGCGTGAGCCTTCTTAAAGCGAGTGCTCGCAGGGAAAATTTTGTGAGCAACCGTGAGTGATTGAGAGGTCGATCTCGTACTGGGGCACAGCGAAGATTTCAGGATTGCGTGCCACTGCTTTTCTGCTGTACTCGGCGGATAAGGAGTGCCCGGACGGCTTGGAATGCACTGCTTAACATCTGAGTACAGTTGCAAAGCAGTGGCACACAAACTTGTCGCTGTGACAGAGGACTGGCCGAGACCGGGTTTAGTCGTCGTTGTTTTTCTTCTGGCGTTTTTTCTTCTGCTTGCCGGTTGCCGGAGCTTTTTCCGCCGTGTGAGGAGTCGGCATCTGGGCACCGATTTCCTGACGCCAGCCCTTCAGCTGTTTGAGCAATTCGGCCGCTTTTTCAGGGTGCGCCTGGGCCAGATTCTGGCGTTCGCCAATGTCGCTTTTGAGGTTGTAGAGCTCCAGCCGGTTGTCTTCAAAGAATTCAATCAGTTTCCAATCACCCGAGCGAATCGCGCCAGCGGGCGTGGTGCGCCAGGTGTTCTGCCCTGCTCCGAGATAGCCTGGGAAGTGCCAGTACAAGGCGTCTCGCGCGGCCGTGGTTTTACCGACCGACGTCAGCAATTCTGCATAGCTGTGGCCATCCAGAGGATAATCCGCTGGAGCCTTGGAACTCGTAATTTCGAGCAGCGTGGGATAGAGATCGACTGTGTTGATGGGAGTCTCGTTGACTCCGCCCGGGGTGATTTTGCTGGCCCAGCGGAAGATGTAGGGGACCCGGATTCCACCTTCGTAAAGCATCCCTTTACCGCCATGCAACGGAGCATTATCGGTGATCGATCCACCCTGGATCCCTTCGCGTTCATAACCGCCGACACCGCCATTGTCGCTGGTGAATACGACGAGGGTATTGTCGGCCAGTTTGAGTTCTTCGAGTGTGGCCACGATCCGGCCGACGCTTTCATCCACGCTCGCGATCATGGCCGCATAGGCCGGATCCTTGTGACCGTCGACACCGGTTTTTGTCTTAAATTTGTTAATCAACTCCGGTTTCGCTTGATGCGGTGCGTGCACACCAAAATGCGGCAGATACAGGAAGAACGGTTGCTCCTGATGCCGGCGGATAAAGTCGACCGCTTTGTCGGTCAGAAAGTCTGCGAGATACGTTCCCTCTGGATAGTCCGTAGGGGGATCGGTTTTGAAGTTGAAGTGGGCGCCGGCGGAAACAATCGCTTCGTCGAAGCCACGCTGTCCAGGATGATGTTTCCCGTTGTTTCCAAGGTGCCACTTGCCGAACATTCCGGTGGCATACCCGGCTTGCTTCAGTGTTTGAGGCAATGTGATCTTATCGAGCGGCAGGTTCTGCACATTGTCGACGGGGCGTAGCGGACGACTTTGCCAATCGAACCGGTCGATTCCCCCGACGGTGTAGATTCCCGTCCGCGGGTTGTATTGCCCACTCAGGAGGGCGGCCCGTGTTGGTTGGCAGTTGGGACCGCAGGTGTAGCCGCTGGTAAAGCGAACCCCGTTCGCGGCGAGTCGGTCGATGTGGGGTGTCTCGTAATATTTGCTGCCGTAGCAGGCAATATCGGTGTAGCCCAAATCGTCCGCGAGAATGAAGACGACGTTCGGCCGTTTCTCGGCGGCGTGCAGAGTGAGCTGGAGGTTACCCAGGAAGAGAACAAACAACAGGATCCGTCGAATGGTATAGACCGTCGGCACACAATCTCCTTTGTGCTGGCATTGTTGCGTGTCGCTCGTGCAGACGTGCTTTATTTGAAAGTATCACCTGGTCGGTGGTCTTTTTATTATGCGGAGATCAGTCGCTGTGTCAAGCACCCCAGCGGCTCGTAGGCTGGAACATTGCTTGGCAAACATGACCGCCAGTTGGAAGAGAGTCATCGCCTCCCGGATTGTTTCAGAGCGATAGCAACTCCTGGTTTTCGGGCCTTAAACCGTTCGTGAAGAAGCGGAAATGCTCGATATTGCTCTGTTTTGAAATTTGCGGCAGGCAGACCCTGTGGGAGAATACCGGGTGAGGAAATGGCGATTGTCGAAATCCACATGACCCAATCGCCGCCCACGATGTGTTTGTCGCGATTCGCGAACAACATCACACAGGGAGCTCGAGGATTCTCGCGAGAAAATCCTTGAGCCTCCCCCCTTCCCTTGGATTGGAATTTTTTATAGAGGGGGCTCAGTACCTCGTGCAACCGTCGCGGTCGCTCATTTCAAATAGGGAATGCCCATGGGGCCTTCCGGAAGGACGGCGATGCGGGCCTGAGGGCCGTGCTTCTTCAATTCTTCCGCGATACGGAGGCTGATATCGTCCACCGGTTCGAGGTGTGCTTTGCGGACTTCTTCGTTGTTCAATTCACTTTTCAGACCGACGCGGGCTTTGAGTTCAATCAGGGCCAGCAGTTGTGCTTCCCACTGGTCGTACATGCTGAAACCCGGAGTCAGAATCCGGTCCAGCAAGGCGCGAGGCGATTCGCTTTCAAACAGTAGTTTCTTGAAGTTACCGTGGGTGGGAAAGCCATCGTTGCATTTGCTGCACGCCAGAATGAAGCCATCCTGTTCGACAATTTGTGCCGCCGCCGACATCCCCTTGACCGCTTGATAGAGATTCTGGTCCAGCGGATATCCGGCGTTGGTGGTGACAACCACTGGGAAGGGTTTGTCACAGGGAATCATGACGGTTTCTTTGCTGAACGCGCAGCCCGCCAGATGAGCCTGCAGCGGATGGCCACAGAAGAAACGTGTAATTTGTCGCTGGCTGTTCTGGGTGACGTTGATGCAGAAATCCACATTCAGGAGGGATCCGTTCTTGCGAATCTTCGCTTGTGTCGGATTGCCTTCCAGCACGCCCCAGGTGCTTAGCGGATGGCCGATCGTCGGCGCATCGTGATACCGCATGATCGACTTAATATCAGCCACCGCGGGGAAGATGCCTTTATAGCCGCCGCTGAAACCCGCCATAAAATGGGGCTCGATAAAGCCCATGACGATGCGTTTGTCGGCTTCGCAATACTCTTTGTTGTAGTAGATGGGTTGCCCATCTTCGCCGACTCCAGCTTGTTGCAGCGTGGTCGGATCGAGGGAATTGTGATTCACAATTTTGTATTTATCGGCAACGCTCACGCCGCACATCGCGGCCAACTCTTCGGGCGTATTCACGCGGTGCGAGCCGGTGCCATTGATGATGACAAAGTTTGCGACCGGAACATGGCTCAGTTCGGCGAACAGCCAGGGGAGGATTCGCTCGGTCGGCAGCGGGCGGGTGATGTCCGGAATGACGATGGCGACTTTGTCGGTGGCCGCAATTTGCTCACGCAGCGGTCGGCAGTCAATGGGGTTCCGCACCGCTTCTTGAAAGGCGGCCGCTTCATTGGGCAGACCGGGTAAGAACTTGGGTTCGATGAGAGTGACGTTTTCCGCATCGAGGTTCAGATCGAGCCCGTCTTTCCCATATTGCAGATGAATTTTCATACGAATCTTTCATGCTGGTGCCAGGGCATTGATTAGGCTTGGTACCAGCAAGCTACGGGCAAGTTTTATTGAGGTCTTGGATAAAGTTTATATTCAAAAGGATAGTAGCTGTAGGATGGGCACTCCTGCCCGTCTGCCTTGGCGTTATAAAGAAGAGACGGGCAGGAGTGCCTTAGGATTACCCTACTTTTTAGTCGCAAAAATCCCTGAGAAATCAGCGTTT
>JAZKFE010000392.1:0-34160 GCA_040386595.1 Planctomycetota bacterium
TGACAGCGAATACACTTCGCCTGCAGGACAGGCAAAACGTCTTTCTCAAAGACAAACTCGGTGCTGGCCGGGATCGGAACGGTCGCTTGGGAAGCCACCGGGACCGGTTCATCCGCGCGTAAAGCAGCACCAAGTGTGAGAACAATTGCAGTGGCTAGCGTGTATCGAAGCATCGTCCAACACAGAAATAGGGACTTAAGAATTTTGCTCAACCACTTCACCAGCAGAACGCCAGTTTGAACATAATACACTCTATCAGAAACATTTGTCAGCAGAACCGGTGGTCTCTGCAGACTTGCACGAGATATTTCTCCCGCGTTGACGAGAGACGCGATGTCTCGCAAATGTGATCTTCATATTGAGTCACGGCCTCGTTAAGACTACCCCGAGTTTTCGCCGATGAACTGTGGCGTCGCCTATTCCGACGGCATCTCCAATGCTTACCTCTGATGGCAAAAAATACCCAGCTGTCTAGCAAATAGAAATGGCGTTCTCTCGGAGAACGATATCCTGTCCCCATCGGGCGTGCCAGAGCGGCGATCGCGGTGTGGCACGTCGCGGTGCCACGGTCCCGCAGCACCGACAGTCGACGCGTTGAGTTGACCAGCGTCTGAGCCATTCATAGACTGCAACAACACTTCAGGTTGCGAGCCAATCTAATCCGACTCGTATCGCGCAAAGCTAATGGTCGTGAGATGTTCCTTTTCAGGCACTGCTGCTTTCTGATTGCTGGGCTGATGGCGACCGGCTGCAAACCCAGTCAGTCTGTAGCTATCGTGTCGACCGCTCCGACAGCCGTTAGTAACAAGTTAGATTATCAGACACCTACGTCACGCGCTGAGCCGCTATTAATAGAACAGGTCCTCGATGGCAGTCGCATCGATCCCTTCGCCAATCCCGAATTCAAAGCGGTCGTGCTGATTTTTGTCAGCACGGAATGCCCGATCGCCAATCGCTATGTGTCTGAATTAACACGTCTTTACGAGGCCTATCAAACCAAAGGTGTTTCCTTCTGGCTGGTCTACGCGGACGCGGATGAGTCTGCGGAGAAGATTCGCAAGCATGTCGCGGAATATCACCATCAGATTCCCGCGTTACGTGATGCAGACCATCGGCTGGTCAAGTTATGCGAGGCTCGCCGCACGCCGGAGGCGGTGGTGTTTGCTCGGGGGCGAGACCGTCAATATCGAGGTCGAATTGACGATCGGTTTCAAGACTACGACAAGTCCCGCAAGTCTGCCTCACAGCACGACCTGCAGGATGCGATTGAAGCGGTCCTGGCGGGAAAGCCCGTGCCGGCGCCAGAAACTCCTGCAATTGGCTGCTATATTCCGGGAATCGACGAGTGAGTATGGCCTTTCGAGCAGCAAATATCGCCGGGAGTCTGGCGGCGATTGTCATGTGCTTGCTGCCTGCCGGGTGCGGGAATACTGCGGCCAAGGTACCGACCAAGCCTCTTGCCGCCCCCATCCTTGATCCACCGGATGACATCCCTCCTCCGGCGGCCTACAAGTTGCTCCCTTCCGGGTCACTTTCGTTTACCAAAGACATTGCACCGATTATTTTTCAAAAGTGCGCTGCGTGCCATCATCCGGGAGAGATTGGTCCTTTCACATTGCAAACCTACGCGGATGTGAAGAAACGTGCACGACAAATTGTTGAAGTCACCCAGAAGCAAATCATGCCTCCTTGGTCGCCGCTTCCGGGGTATTGCGCCTTCGAGCAGGATCGCAGCCTGAGTACGACCGAAATCGGAATGATTGCTCAATGGGTTAACGAAGGCACTCCCGAAGGAAATCCGGCAGATCTGCCCCCGGTCCCCGATTTTCCGCAGGGCTGGAAATATGGCAAACCCGATCTCGTCGTCACAATGCCCGAAGCATTTCAAGTGCCGGCGGAGTCCACGACCGACGTCTATCGTAAGTTTGTGATCCAGGTACCGATTAATGAAACAAAATATGTACGAGCGTTTGACTTCAACCCCGGAAATCAACGCTTAGTTCATCACATGCGATTACGTGTTGATCGATCCAGTTTATCCAGAGCTCAGGATCAACAAGACCCCAAGCCCGGTTTCGACGGAACCATGTTTTCCGGGGATACCGAGCCGGACGGTTTTTTTCTCGTCTGGACTCCGGGATATGAAGCACTGAAGAAGCGTGCTGACGTGGCCTGGACCTTACAGAAAGGGACTGACCTCGTTCTGGAACTGCATCTACACCCTACCGGCAAAGCGGAAACGGTCCAGTCGTCCATTGGTCTCTATTTTCAGCCCGATCCGCCCAGCAAACGATTGTGCATGGCCCAACTGTCCTGTGAAACCATCGATATTGAGCCCGGAAAAAAGAACCAACACTATGTAGACAGTTGTGTCTTACCCGTCGACACGACGATTCTCGCGGTGATGCCACATGCCCACTACCTGGCCACCGACTTTCGGTCTTGGGCCGTGCTTCCGGATGGCAAGAAGATCTGGCTGATGCGGATCGCCGATTGGAACTTCAACTGGCAGCGAGAATACAGCTATGCCCAGCCGATTTCGCTCCCGAAAGGGACGACGCTCTGTATGCAGGTCACCTATGACAACTCGGCAGATAATCCGCGTAATCCGCATAATCCCCCGCAACGAGTGGTGATCGGCCGCGACACATTTAATGAAATGGCGCAAATCTTTTTCCAAGTTCTCGCTGCGAACCCCGACGAGTCCGAGCAACTGCTGGCGAGCTTCGGCCAGAAAGAATTTGCCAACAATTTGCGGCGAGAACAATTCCTGGTGGAGCGCGGACGAGGCACGACCGAAGTCCACTTCAACTTGGGTTGTTTATACACAATGTCCGGCGATCTCCCGCGAGGAATGCAGCACTATGAAGAGTCGATCCGCCTGAAACCGGACAACATTTTTGCCGTCAATAACCTCGGCAGCATGTACCGGAAACTCGGCCGACTGGACGACGCAGCGAAGCAATACACCCGGGCATTAGCGATAAATCCGCAGGATTTCCGAGTCCACTACAATCTGGCCCTCGTCTATTTGAACTCGGGGCGACTCGACCTGGGGGCCTCACAATTAGAAGCGGCACTCCAGATTAATCCCGAACTGGCCGACGCCTGGGCCAATCTCGGAGTGATTGCCCTACAACAACAAAACCTCCAATTGGCTCAGTCGCGTTTCCAGCGAGCCCTCAAAATCACCCCAGACAATGAGTCAGTCCAAGCTCAACTGCGGCAGGTACAGATGCTGATCCGCGGTTCGCGCTAAGAAACCGGAATAATTCCCAAAAACCCCAGCTCAATCAGGGGTCGGTGAAGAAAACGCCGCACAGGATTGCGGAGGTTTAATTGCCTGCCGAACGGTTCAGTTTTATCAACCTCGGCAAGCGTTTGAGATTCGTGACGAGTCTCTCCTTCCCCACGACTTCGAACGGCCAAGAATTCGAGAACCATTGAGAATCTGCTGCAAAATCCCGCACCGCAGGCACTGCTGCGGTCACGGGAAGCGATCTACGGTGCGGTTTGTCGACAAAATCTGACCTCCGCGCGACTCGAATCAGACGAAGTTGCAATTCGTTAAAAGACTGAACCTCTGAGTAATCCTGGTCGCCAATACGACGCCCATTGGATTATATCAAAAATATTTCCGATTGGATTTCAGGGATTATCCACTTGAAGGTCGATAGCGAGATTGATAGATTATGAACAGGTTGTTAGTGGGTCCGTTCGCGATCCGCTGGCAACCCAATTCTGAACTGAATTCACGATTTTCGAAAAGAGACATTCGTCTCGGTCTTACGTCCCCTCGGTCTTTGGAGGAGCTGGCAAATGATTTGCTCGAATTTGCGTCGGCGAAAAGCGTTTACGCTAATTGAACTGTTGGTGGTGATCGCGATTATCGCCGTCTTGATTGCGTTGTTGCTGCCCGCAGTGCAGCAGGCCCGCGAAGCCGCACGCCGCACGCAATGCAAAAACAACTTAAAAAACATGGGGTTGGCATTTCACAACTACCACGACGTGTACAACATGTTCCCGCCGGCGTATGTCGGCGAACCGGGCCGCACCGGCCCCACCCCCCCAGCAGGCGTCTCTGCCAACATTCACGGGTTTACAGAATACCTTCTGCCGTACATGGACCAGGTCAATATTTACAACCGGATCAATTTTTCGGTAGCGATGCTGGACGCTGCAGTAGTCGCGGGCTCGCCTTTTGACAATGTGATCCCCGTTTACTTCTGCCCGTCCACCCCCCGCGGGAACCCGAAAGTCACAGTCACCTACCCCGCGAACGAATGGGGGCAGATTGCCGCCGTCACCTACACCACCGGCGCGATGGATTACGTCCCGTTCGGGGGCATGGTTGGTAACGGCAGTGCAATGTACTCTCTGACCGTGGCGGCAACGTCACCGCAGGGACGTAGACAGGGGATCTTGTCTGACGACAACATCAACGTCAATGTCGGCCATGTGACCGACGGCACTTCTAACACAATGATTCTGTATGAACGTGCTGGACGCAATGACCTTTACCAACGCGGCAAGATGATCACGTCCAATGGAACTGAGGGCGGCGGCTGGGCTGACCCCGGGAATTTTGAGGATTGGATTGCCGGCTCGTCGATCGACGGTTCGATCCACAGAGGGCCGTGCGCCATCAACTGTACGAACCGCTCCGGCGACGGAGGCTACAGCTTCCATACCGGCGGCATTCAAATCCTGCTGGCCGATGGATCAGCCAGGTTCCTCAGCGAGAACATCAGCCAAGTGGTGTTTGCCAATTTGGGAACGCACCAAGGTGGCCAGCTCACAGGCGAGTTCTAATCGGCCTGGATGCGGGATCAAAATCGCCCCACAGACCAGGGTGATAATAAGATTCTCCGAGCAGCGTCATGGTCCGGGATAGATTCCCTATCCCGGATCAGGCGCTACTGGGTGTCATTTTTTGCCGTCGGGACCGGGACCGGGACAGTCCAGTCTCGCCATCCCGAGCGTCTAGCCGCTCAGGTGGCCTCGTCAAAACTGTTTACCAATGTCGCAATCAACCCGAAGGTTACTATTTCCGAGCGGATTCTCGGATGAGTCATCCGTGGGTTGAACACTCAGGCACGCGTTCTCGCACGCCGGTTTCTCTAGCTTGTCTGCTCCAAAGGATGTTTCAATGCGGTGCTTCGTGTGGTGCGTGTTCCTGACGCTTTCGGCAGGGATCATTGGCTGCCAAGGTGAAACCGAAGAAGAGCGCCTGGAGCGTTTGGTCCCCGGAGCCCTCAGCACCACCAAGATCAGCGGCAAGGTCCTGGTCGACGGCGCGCCCGTAAAAGACATTTGGGTCACACTCCATCCCGTAGACCCCAAAGTTCCACTACGTCCTCGAGGCCAAACAGACGCCAGTGGCAACTTTAAACTGACAACCTATACCGGAGGAGACGGTGCTCCACAGGGCGAGTACAACGTGACGATCGCATGGCTGACCTACAGCAGCCGTGACAAAGATTGGGGCGGGGCGGACAAGCTCAAAGACCAATACAGTGACCCCAAGACCACGTCATTGCACCTTACCGTCAAAGACACGCCGATGGAACTGCCCACGTTCGAGCTCAAGCTCGCGGGAGTGACCGGCAAAGCGGCGCCGGTGGCAAAGCCGCTCTCACGCAAACGCGAACGTTAGTCGATTGTCGGTGGACCGCGTACGGTGAGCATTGTCTCCCGATGAATCGCGCATGTTCCACCCGCAAACCATGCAACACGAGTACGTTGTCACATCTTGATCTTCGGGTTTGGTTGCCAGTGGCACCCGAGTATTTAGCCTTGAAGAGGCACTACGGATGCCAACAAGCCTGGCCGGATCAACGTCGTTGTGCTTCTAGCACGACAGAGCGGGGTAGACTGAACTGTATGCCGCGCCAGAGACTTTTCTCTGGCGACAACGACCGTGTCTTGGCCAAGCGTGATTCGAAGGCCGCGACGGCTGGCTCGATATCGATCATGAGCCGCTTCGCCGCCTGTTCAGATGGCCGCATTTCTGGCTAAAATCAAGTCCCTACGCGACACGCGAGGGCGAACCAGATCGATAGGCGGCAAATTCCGAGTTGCTCATGACGCTTGAACGGCCACGGCCATCTTGTCACTGCTTCAGATCTTCTCGCATTTCCGCGATTCATGCAGCAGCACAAGACACGGAATGTGATGCTTGGATTCAATTGCTCGAGTTGATTGATCGTTCCGCTGCAACCGGTGTAACAGAATTCGAGCCCTGTATCGAACTCGGCTGGGAGTCCTGGTGGCAAATCATCACTCTGCCGCCGTCGATCACCAAACTGAAATCGGTCAAACGCCTGGCACTTTACGGCAGTAATCTGGAACGGATTCCTCCCGAAATCGGCGAGATGGAATCGCTGGAAGAATTCGATCCTTACACATCCGATCGCCTGCACTGGCTGCCCTACGAAATCACTCGCTGCCCGAATCTGAAATCGAGCCGTATCAGCACGCGAGCGTTGTATGGCAACTACAAATATCGGCATCACTTTCCGAGACTGCCGGACACACTGGAGGCCTTGCCGCAAGTCACGCCATCTGAATGCAGTGTTTGTCGAACGCCCCTGACATCTCAAGTCGTTCGGCGCTGGATCTCGCTGAATATCGCCACGGATGTCGTTCCGTTGCTCGTCAATGCCTGTTCCCTAAGCTGCATTGATTCACTGCCTGATTCCCCCGACAACTATGTATCGCGGCCACATTCCGGCGGGTTGCACATCCAACAACCGCCAGCCCGCTGGTAGATGCGGAATCCACCTGAGTGCACCTGGGGAAAACGCCATCCACACCAACGTCCCTTGACGCGGAATGAGCCCGCCCGGTGAGCGATCATCTGAAAGTTCTTCCCTAGCCCCTATCGGGACTCGATTGCCGCGACACCACTTGGCATGGCATTCTCCGCGAAAGCATTCAGCTAGGGCGTTCTAGTGCTGTGTCACAGTAGGATGGGCATTCCTGCGCCTTGGGATTACCCTACTTTGGACACCTTTTTAAACTATCAATGCTTGGAAACTCAGGAGTTTTTTAATTTCTGTAGGACCAGTAAGCCCAAAATCGAAAGTCGGTCCTACAGCTGACGTTAAAAAACGCTGATTTCTCAGGGATTTTTGCGACTAAAAAGTAGGGTAATCCTAAGGCAGGAATGCCCATCCTACGGATCTGTGATCGCTCTCATGTTCCGGGGCACTCGTACTTTTCGAGGCAGCCAATAGACTGCAGACACTGCCACTTCGCCCCAAAATTCAGCGGTGACACTGCACCAGCCTCGCAAATGTCGCGGAGCGCCATTTCTTCCTGCAGCACCTCTCCTGCGCTTTCCAGATAAGAGCAAAATAACGCCAGTCACGATGAATATTTCACCGCGATCATGGTGCGACTGCCTTTCATCAGCGGCAAACTGCTGATTTCTCTCAGTTCCTAACGTTTGGCACATCCCTTGCCTGTAACCTAATCGCCATCTGGCCATTGGGGGGCAAATACGGGGCCTCAAAATGATTTGCCCGGCACGGGCATCACCGGTGACCCGTCCAATGACCAAGAAACGTACGGCAGCAAGCGAGACTTGATCACGACCAAGTGACAAGTTCCCCATGCCGTAGCGATCCTCCACATAAAGGACCTTTCGTGCTTCATCCCAGCCCGCGGCGGCTTCGCCAAGCGTTTACGCTGATCGAACTCTTGGTCGTGATCGCGATTATCGCCGTACTGATCGCTTTGCTATTGCCCGCCGTGCAACAGGCGCGGGAAGCTGCCCGGCGTTCGCAGTGCAAGAACAACCTCAAGCAGGTCGCTCTGGCGATGCATAACTATCACGAAGTCAATAACTGCTTTCCGGCCGCGCGGCTGTCGAGTTCTCCCCAATACGGTCAGATGGTGGCCCTGCTACCTTATATCGAGCAAGGAAATCTGGCCAGCAAATTTGATGTCACGGCAACAGGAGGTTTCGCCGCCGCAGTCAATCAACCCGTGGCGAATACGCGGGTAGGGCTGATTCGCTGTCCTTCCAACCCAGAACCTGGGTTGATCAAGATGCGCAAATCAAGCAGCACGGGGTCGAGTTATGGAGCTTTCATCACCGCCACCGGCACCACAACGAATCCCGCCGACCCCAACATCATGACGGGTTGGGCGTCAGATTACTGGGTGAATCACGCGATCAGCTCACCCAGCTATGCGCTGGTCAACAGCTCCGGCCAGGCCCCCACGCCGATTTTAAAAGGGGCCAGTCCGCGAATGCGTGATGTCACGGATGGGCTATCGAATACCATGTTAGTCGTCGAACATGCGGGATATGATGTCCACTACGTGAAAGGCGTCGGCATGCCGATGCCTGCCACCGATCTGACACTGGATCAACCTGGGGCTTGGGGAACTTGGCTCGGATGGTGTGCATTCCAGCTGCAAACTTATCCCAGCTACACCGCAGCCACTTACCCCACGAACCTATCGAACATTCCCTCAGGAACCGCCTGCAGCATTAACTGCAACAATTCCCAAGGTGTGTTTGGCTTCCATCCCGGAGGGGCCACTGTCGCTTTGGGAGACGGCAGCGTTCGGTTTCTTCCTGAGAGTTTTCCCGGGGTTCTGTTGATGAATCTGGCGACTCGGGACGGGGGCGAGGTCAGTTCTGAATGAGTTCTCAAACGTCCTCTGTATCTTTAGGGCGGATGCGCCAATCTATTCTAGCGTTGATGATCGCGGGTATCGCACTTTTCAGTGGATGCCAGCAACCAGAACAGGCTTGCTCAATCTCGGGGCAGGTCCGCGTGGATGGTCAATCCGCGGGTGGTGTCTATCTCATTTTTCAACTACTCGGTGCTGAATCAACAGAGCAGGGTACGACCGCGATTAGGACGGACAACAACGGGGCCTTCGCGTCACAATTGCCAGAGTCCGGCGAATATTCCGTCACGGCCTTCTGGCCGAAGATCACCGTCACCGACGTTGAAACCATTGAAGGAGAAGATCGCTTCAAAGGGAGATATCGCGACGCGCAAAAGCCCATCTTGTCCGTCGCGATCTTCGAAGGCAAGAATTCTCTGCCTCCCATTGAGCTGAGTTCAAAATAACTGCCAGTATTAATTTTTCATACTAGTAACCGCGGCATCTTGGATGGCTTTCTATAAATAACGGCCAGTGGCCTGAGGATGATTGATATGCAACGTTTCTGTGTGCTGCTGCTTCTGTCGGCATCGCTGACATGTTCTGAATTGTTCGTGTCCCAAGTGAATGCCGACGAACCGCCGGTGATCCGCTCTCGTCAATCGGGGCTCTGGTCTGCCAAGGAGACGTGGGATGCCGACCGCATCCCAAAAACAGGTGACCGCGTCGTCATCAGCGCGGGGCACCTAGTCAACTACAATGTTGATTCCACAGAGGTAATTCGGCTGGTACAAATTGCCGGAACGCTTGAGTTCGCACCTGATCGATCCACACGTCTGGAAGCTGGCTTAGTCACAATCATTGCGAGCGAAGAGCCCTCCGAAGAGGGCTTCGATTGTCATTTCGCTCCGTTGCCTCCCGCAGCCGGAAAATCTCGCCCGGCGCTGCTCATCGGAAAGCCCGGTTCGCCGATTCCAGTCGCCCACACAGCAACAATCCGCCTGCACTACGTCGAGGGAATGAATAAAGAATCCTGCCCCGCGCTGATCAATTGCGGCGGCTTGCTGGAGATTCACGGCGCACCACTAAAAAACACCTGGGTCAAAATGCAGCGCGGTAGTGAAGTGGGTGCGACTTCGGTCGCTTTAGAGGAAGCTGTAGAAGACTGGCGAGAAGGTGATCAGGTCATCTTCACCAGCACCCATCGACAGCGTGATCGAGGTGGCCGGAGCGGAAGCTTCCTCGACAATTCTGAAACTGAAGCTCGAAGGATTACTCGGGTCGGAAGAAAAGATTTTACTGGGGGCTATCCTCTCAGTTTTGACAAACCCCTCGCGTTCTCGCACTACGCAGAGGGGAATTTCCGCGCGGAAGTGGCAAACCTTAGCCGCAACGTCATCATCGAATCTGCCAATCCGGACGGAGTACGGGGACACACGATGATTCACGTCAATTCCGCAGGCTCAATTAGTTATGCAGAGTTTCGGCATCTCGGCAAGCGAGACGTCCTAGGCCGTTACAGCCTGCATTTCCATTTGTGCCATGACACTATGCGAGGCAGCTCGGTAATCGGGGCCTCAATCTGGGACAGTCACAATCGCTTCCTGACCATTCACGGAACTGATGCCATCGTGGTGCGAGACTGTGTTGGTTATAAGAGCGTCGGTCACGGCTTCTTCCTCGAAGACGGCACCGAAGTGAACAACATCCTCGACCATAACCTCTCCGTGGCGGTCGGACCGGGCAATCCGCTGCCGAAGCAGGTCATTCCATTCGATCTCAACCGCGGTGCCGGATTTTGGTTTGCGAATTGCCAGAATAGCTTCACACGTAACGTCGCCGCCGAATGTGCAGAATACGGTTACCGGTTTGATTGTAAGACGACCGAAAACTTCAACCCGGTCCTGCCAATTCGCCAACCGGACGGCACGGTCAAGCCGCAAGACACTCGTGTGATGCCATTCATCCGCTTCGAGGATAACGAGGCCCATACGATGAAATTCTTCTGCCTGAATCTCCGCGGTATCACCCGGCCCGCCGGCGGTGGTTTGGACATCTACGGCCAGAATATCACCCTGGCCAAGGAAGCATCAGAAGCGATCCCGCCTTCCGGCTACCCCTTCTGGATTCGAAACTTCCGATGCTGGGAAGCCAACTGGGCCGTGCATCTGGGGACGACTGGCGTGTTCGTGGATGGCCTGGACGTCTTCAAGTCCGACGTCGCTATCTGGCGTTCGATCATGGACCGTTCCGGTTTCCGACGCATGACAACCAAAGAGATGCGGGTCAATGATATTCACAACCCACTCAGCATGGGGATGCCAACGAGTAGCGAAGGGGAACAGACCGAGCGAAGAGGATCTGGTGGAGTATCGAGCTTCAAGGATAGCTTGCCCCCCACGACGATGATCACTTCCGCCGTGCGCGATGGAAACATCGTTCGCATTCGCGGATCGGTCGCCGATACCAGCGATATTAAACGAGTCACTGTCAACAATCGCCCCGCCCAGATCACTCGTGGCAGCTACGCCGAGTGGGAGATCACCTTAGAAGCACCAAGTGGCAGTCCATTAGAGGTCAGCGCGGTGTCAGAAGACGTCAACGGACACGTGGAACAATCGCCGCACTTGGTGCGAGTTGAGTAAGCAAGAGTATGTTGCTGGAGTTAGGCACTCTGAACAAAATTTCTCGTGCCGCGTGCTTCGCTCTGCATTGAAAAACGCTTCACGGGTAGTGAAACAGAAGTGAACTTGCAATTTGAATGTGAACCACTATCGTATTGAGATTGAGTCTTAATGTCGCTTGCGTGCAAAAAAACGCGGCTGCAGTTTTTGTTGAAGGGGAGATGTGAGTGCCAGTCTTGAAAAATAACGTGCGACGTAACGCCTTCACGCTGATCGAGTTGTTGGTAGTGATCGCCATCATCGCGGTTCTGATCGCTCTGTTGCTCCCAGCTGTCCAACAGGCACGGGAAGCCGCCCGCCGATCGCAGTGCAAGAACAACCTGAAGCAGGTTGGCTTGGCAATGCACAACTACCTCGACGTCTATCGCACATTCCCGCTGCCTGATGTGGGAATCACATTTGCCCAGACCACGCCCAAGCGATGGGTCAACAGTTGGACGCTGGCGATATTGCCACAACTGGACCAGGCTCCTGCCTATAACCGGTTCAATCAGAATGCCCTCAATGGTGTTTCCGATGTGACGAATCAGGAAGTGATCGCCATGTCGCTGCCGGTGTTCGTCTGCCCCACGACTCCGCGTGGTGGGAAGATCCAAGGAATTATCGAAAATCAGACCACGACAACGGTGAATACGAGCCTGACGGCGGGTTTGGGTGACTATTTTATCGCCCGTAGTTTCCGCGATCAGACCGGTGCCTTCACTCAGGATGAAATTGCCGGCGCACTGTTCTTTGGCAACGCGACCGGAGTTGATTTCACACGGGCCTGCACCTCATTGGCCAACCTGACCGACGGCGCGTCCAATACCCTGATCTGCTTTGAACGGAGCGGTTTTCCGGATATTCGTAAACGAGGAAACATCGCCAAAACCACGGCAGAACTAAGTAATCCGTCCGTCGTGACCACGAATTTCCAAGGCTGGTGGGCTTCCACCCAGCATGACCGAGTTCGCAGCTGGACCTATGACGGCACCCTCTACAACGGTCCGTGCGCGATCAATTGCACCAACGACTGGGGCGGAGCGTTCTCCTATCACGCCGGGGGCATGCAAGCCTCGTTTGGCGACGGTGCGGTTCGTTTTCTCAGCGAGAATATCGACAAGGGAACTTTTCGGGCGCTCATCGGGAAGGATGAGGGCCAAATCGTGGGTGAGATCTAAGGCCAGATTTTTCTCGCCGAGACCTTCCTCAGATTGCCCGAACTCGATCTCATGAACTTAAAATTGCCTCGAATCGCCGCTCTATTTTGCTTCGCGCTCGTTTGCGGTTGCGGTAGCCCGGAATATGAGACGGTACCGACACACCCCGTCTCGGGACAAATCACGGTCAATGGTGTCCCCGCCAAGGGAGCCATTGTCCGGTTGCATCCCCAAGCCCCCCAGCCCGGTGCGAAATACCCTCTGCTGCCGAGTGGCCGAACGAATGAAGCGGGCGAGTATCAACTCACCACTTTTGAAGGCTCTGACGGCGCGCCGCCGGGGGAATATGTTGTCACAGTCGAATGGCCCGATCCCGCGTGGCGGCCACCGGGAGGGGGCATGCCTCCCCCTCCACCAGATCGTTTGAAAGGTCGATTTGCCTCTCCCAAGAGCTCGACCATCAAGACTACGATCGAGGAAGGTGAGAACGAAATGACGCCCATTGTTCTCGAAAAGGTCGAGATTCTCCAAGGCTCAACCCTCGAGTAACGGCTGACTCCACAGTTCGACAGGCATGCGTCGTTCCATGACGAGTAGTAGATTGCGCAAAATTTGGCTGATCACACACCGCTGGCTGGGCCTGACGGTCGGCCTCTTGTTTGTGTTGATCGGTCTCAGCGGCAGCCTGCTGGTCTTTCAACACGTGCTGGATGAATGGCTGAATCCGGAACTGCTGGTCATCCACAGCAGCGGCTCACGGCTCCCATTGCAAAAGATTGTCGATGCGGCTCAGCAAGCGTGTCCCGACCAGTCGGCACGGCTGCAATTTGTCGACATGCCCCGTTCGGCGAACGGTGTCTGGGCCTTCTGGTTCCAGAGCAAGTCCAAAGAATCGCCGAAAGTCACGCAAGTGTGCGTCGATCCTTATACCGCTAAAGTCACCGGCCACCGCCCGCGCCGCGAAAATCTCATGGGCTGGATCTACGAGCTACACACAGAGCTGCTCGCCGGGAAAACGGGTGAGACCATCGTGGGCTTTGTGGGAATCATTCTGCTCGTCTCAGTGTGCAGCGGAGTGATCCTGTGGTGGCCCTTGCTGCAGCACAGCTGGCGAGCGGCGTTGTTAGTCCGTAGTGGACGGCGATTCAACTACGATCTGCATAAAACGACGGGGATTGCTAACTCTGTCTTCCTGGTGGTGATTGGATTCACCGGCGTCTATCTGATCTTTCCCACCTGGGTGAAGCCTGCCGTCACCGCATTCCTTCCCGAAACCGTACTTCCCACAACTCCCAATTCGAAGCCCGCAAGAAATCAACCTCGGCTGGACGCTGACCAGGCCCTCGCCATCGCCCAAAAACTATTTCCGGATGCGGAATGCAAGCGGTTGCACTTTCCTCTGGGCGCAAACGGCGTCTACATGGCACGAGTCCGCCAGCAAGGTGATGTCCGCCGTAGTTCGGGCAACAGCCGTATCTGGATCGATCAATACAGCGGCGAGATCCTCGCGGTCCGCGACTGGTACCAGCGCACAACCGCCGACACCATTTTTGCGTGGCAATTCCCACTCCATAACGGGGAAGCCTTCGGGCTGATCGGGCGCTGGGTCGTCGTGGCGACCGGATTGACTCTCTGCGTGCTGTATGTCACGGGAGTCATTATGTGGTGGCGGAAACGGCAGGCCCGAACACGACAGCGGCAGAATGTTTTGGTGCTCGGCCAAACCGAAAAAACCTCGGCCCCAGTAGCAGTCCATTCTAACGGTTGAAGGCTAATACCTTCCCGTTGTTTTCTAAGAGAGCTCAGGCGTCGCTGGTGGCGACATACGTGAGCTTCGTGTCGGCAACGGAAATAATGCCCCGCTTGACCAATCCCGCAACGATCGCAGACACATCCTTGTCGGAGATCTGCTTCTGAAAGAACGAAGCAATGGTGCTACTGAGAGTCTTGAGCGTTCGAGGTTTCGTGAACTTAGGCTGAACCAGCCTAGCCGCAACGAATCGAAGTCGTTGTTCGGGTGACTTGGCGTTGGCCGCCTTCTTAACCGCAGCATTTCCAACCGCAGGCTTCTTAACAGCAGGCTTCGCAACCGCAGGCTTCACAACCGCAGGCTTCACAACTGCAGGCTTCACAATCGTGATCTCGCTGATCGCGTTGACTCGACATACCAAGAATTTCTTGTTCCTCAGATGCTCAATGAGGGGGGCAAAACCAGCATCTTTAGAGACGATATGAAAGTAGGCCGAGGGTTCGGTGGCAGAAAGTATTCCAATGTAATAAGCAATGTGAAAGTCGAGAGCGTTCGAACCATTTCCCGCAATCTTGACGTACTCGGCCCTGTCGCCAAGTTTCTGCATTGAGGCCACGATCTCGAAGGGCAGTTTCGCCTGATTCGCCCCCACGAAGAGCAGAACCCGAAAATGCTCCGGCGTGAGCAATTCCAGCGACTCAGGCTGAACATTCTCGAAGTCGATCAGGACGATGTTACTGCGAATCGGGGGCATCGTGACGCCTAACGAATCATAGTCCACGAAGAATCGCGGATCTGACAATTGTCCCACGATGAATCGACGGTAATATTTTTGTCCCCTGATTGTCCAGTCATTCTCCGTTCATTTTTTGCCCAAAATCAACCAAATGCTCACAATGCACAAATAATCCTAACCGCTTGGCCCCCACTATTTGTCCCATTCGCAAATATAATTGCAGCGGTCATAACTCCCGTCATCCCAAGTCCCAAATGACGGCCAATAAAGCAAGAAATGCTGGGCTCCATAGCCATTGTCGGGATGAAAGTCGATTTGGACCTTGGCCCCGGTAACCCATTTCCAGACCCCCTCTTCTTCCTCGTCTGACGCGCCAATCCAGGTCGACTCTTTGGTTTGCTTGACGAGCTCCAACAGGCTGTTGGACTCGGCCACCGTTTCCAGAGTTGCTAAATGTCCGCCCATTTCTTCGCAGCGTTTTTTGGCGACGTGCCACGTCGCTTTCTCGTTAATCAGAGCGTACTCGTGACCGCCAAATTTCACAGTATTTTTGGGTTTGGGACGAACTGCTCCTTCCGACTCAGCCGCATCAAGACGCGTCTGTAATTCCGTTGCGGCGGTGAAGTCTCCCCCTTTCGTCGCGTCCCCCAAGGCCGATTTCAAGACTCGGACGCGTTCGAGTGCGGCCTTCCGAACCGCGAACAGCTTGACATCATTGGCCTTAGAAACCGCCGCCTGATAATTCGCTTCCGCCACTTCAATGCGTTTCGCCCAGCGTTCAGAAACGGTGTCTGCCCCGACCAGGCATGACAACAGAATCAATGTTGCCACGCAACTTAACTTACTCATCCAACTATCTCCGACTCATTAAGCCTTGCTGTACTGGTGCACGTCACTCCAATCCTAAATTGATTTGCCAGCCACCGCAACCTGCCGCCCCGTTGCCAGAAAACAAAACAAGCCCCAACCAGAACAACATCTGGCCAGGGCTTGCAAGTGAGGTCACGGCCTGTTGATTCGCAGACGATTCAAACGGCTAAAGAGCAAGCCTGTTCTAATCCGTGGCAAAACTTCATTAGATGAACTCTCAGTAACTCCGCGGGGCCATTCTTCCACCACGAATACCTTCAGTGAAAAAGCTCTAGTCAACTGTTGCGACTCGATTGCGGATTGTCTGCTCTTATCGACCGGTCATACGCTCTAGTTGTTCCGGATACCGAGCCCCTTGCACCGTGATCTGGGATGCAGCACTCTCGATGTCCCGCAGGTCGTCCGGTGTGAGCTCAACGGCAACGGCCCCGATGTTCTCTTCCAGACGATGCAGCTTCGTCGTCCCCGGGATCGGGACAATCCACGGTTTTTGGACCAGCAACCACGCCAATGCAATTTGAGCTGGTGTCGCGTTCTTCCGTTCGGCAATGCTGCTGAGCAAATCCACCAGAGCCTGATTCGCCTTCATTGCCTCTGGCGTGAATCTCGGGAGCTTACTGCGGAAGTCAGAGCTATCGAGCTTAGTCTCCTCGTTCATTGCGCCAGTGAGAAAACCCTTCCCCAAGGGGCTATAAGGAACGAAGCCAATTCCCAGCTCTTCAAGTGTCGGGATCACTTCCTTTTCAGGGGTCCTGGTCCAGAGCGAGTACTCGCTCTGAAGTGCGGTGAGAGGCTGCACGGCGTGGGCACGGCGGATGGTTTGCACACCTGCTTCAGACATGCCAAAGTGCTTGACCTTACCTGCCTGAATCAGCTCTTTTACGGTGCCCGCCACATCCTCGATCGGCACATTCGGGTCGACTCGGTGTTGATACAGCAAGTCGATCACATCAACCTGCAGGCGTTTCAGCGATGCCTCCACAACTTTCTTGATCTGCTCCGGACGACTATTCAAGCCCGCGGCACCAGGCCGGGTATCGCTGCCACTTAAGTCGAAACCGAATTTGGTGGCAATGATCACTTGTTTGCGAAAGGGAGCCAACGCCTCGCCCACCAACTCTTCGTTGATGTACGGACCATAAACCTCGGCCGTGTCGAAGAACGTGACGCCCCGATCTACGGCGGCTTGAAGCAGCGAGGTCATCTCCTGCTTGTCCTTCGGCGGGCCGTAAGAAAAGCTCATCCCCATACACCCCAGCCCGATGGCTGAGACTTCCAAGCCACTGTTTCCAAGTTTGCGTTTTTGCATTGTTCTTCCTTTCAAACCGATTGCTGAACACAACCACTTTTGAGCCAATCCAACGATTGTCGATTGCCCCTCAGTGAATCGCGATTACTTCGTTTTGACGTCGTAGCAGAACAGAACATCTTGATCTCGCAAGTACAATTTTCCGTTGGCAATCACGGGGTGAGCCCAAGCAGGCAACGGAGTGCGGTCGGGTTGTTCGAAGCGACCGCGTTCGAGGTATTCCTTAGCATTGGGCTCAATTAACAGCACCGGTCCCTCTTCGGTGCGATAGTAAATTCGACCGTCCGCGAGAGCCACTGATCCTTTCGGTGCGCGACGCTTGTCCCCCTCACGTTCATTCCAGAGAACTTTTCCGGTCGCGAACTCGAGACAGGCGAGAAAGCCGCCACCATTGCCTCCGTTTGCACCATAGAGACAACCATCGAGGAGGATCATGCCGCCATGGTGGTTTTGCATTTTGTTAGTGAAATAGACCTGTTCAGCACTGATGCCTCCCTTTTCCTCCTGGCTCAACTTGGCCAAGCCGCCGCCATTGCCGTAGGCCGAGGCCGCGAACACCATGCCGTCGTGATAAATCGGCGTGGAACAGCTAATTCCCGTGCTGCTTGCCGGCTTATCATATTGCCAGAGGAACTTGCCATCCGCGGCCGCCACCCCAACGAGGGTCTTGGCCGTCAGTTGCACATACTGTCGCTGGCCGCCGAAATCGATCGCAATCGCCGACGAGTATGCCGCACCAGGATTCCCCGGCGTTTGGTTTTGCCAGATCGTCTTACCAGTCATTTTATCCAGCGCCACCAGCGTGGCATTCTCGCCGCCTGGAGTACAGATCACCTTGTCGCCGTCAATCAGCGGCGATTCGCGGAAACTCCACATGGGCACGCCTCCGCCAAACTCTTTCGTAAAACTGCGCTGCCAGAGGACGGTACCATCTTTCACATTCAGGCACGCAATATCGCCCCCCAGACGAATGACATAGAGCCGTTCGCCGTCGACCGTGGGCGTGCAACCGGGCCCTTCTTTGGATTGAGGGACTTCTTGCTGAAAGGCCGGCCCAAACCGCGAGACCCACAATTCCTGGCCATCCTTCTCCGATAAGGCCCAAACAACTTCCTCTCCGTCGCGGTGACTCATGCCGAAGATGCGGCCCGCCGCGATGGACGGAGTACTATCCCCGCCGCCGAGTCCATTGGCCCGCCACGCGAGCGGCGGACCGTCTTTCGGCCACTCCTGGATGAGGCCAAGTTCCTTCGAGGCGGCATTGCGGTTGGGCCCCTGCCACTGTGGCCAATCGAAGGACTCTTTTTGTTCCGCCTGGACCACAGAGACAGACAGAAGCAACAGGAAACACCAGAGAGATCGGTTCATAAACTACGTTCCGTATTTTTCGTGCTGGATTGACCGTGTGTCGGAAAATTCGCATCCGTGCCGAGGACGCTGACTTCGGAGAAGCCATCTCGATGCTTCACATCCGCCCCGTCACACAATGTGAAAGGTCGTCGCTGTGATGCACGCGTTACCGCCAGTCTCGGATTGCACAACAGTCCAATCCGGTTCAGCAAGCGGCGTGTGGTATCACTTGTGCTTGTCGAATTCTAGGCCGATTGCAGAAAAAGGCGATATGATGATTCTCGAAGAGAATTGCACAATCCTCTAGACGGGGCACTTCGACCGTCAATCTGCCAAGACCGCGGTTTACAATATCAAACATGAGCAAATCAATGAAAGCACGCCAAGCGGGCCGCATGCGGGCCAACCAGCAGGAACTCGCCGATCGGATCGCCCACGCACTACCGCACGATGGGGCGCTCGAGATTCAGCCGGGCCTGCATTTTCGTCGGCACTCACAACCGACTGAACCGGTCTACGCCTCGTCGCCCCCCTCGTTCTGTGTCATCGCCCAGGGGAGCAAGGAGATCCTGCTCGGGGACGACACTTTTCGATACGACCCCGCTCATTACTTGATTAGCACCATGGAACTTCCGCTAGTCGGGGAAGTGGTCGAAGCCTCAACCGAACAGCCCTATCTCAGCTTCCGCCTGGAACTGGATCCGTCAGTCGCGACTTCAGTAATGGTGGAATCGGGATACGTTCAGCCCAGTAGCGAAGGTAGCGTGAAAGCGGTCGATGTCAGCCCACTGGAAGTGGACTTGCTGGACGCGACGCTCAGACTGGTGCGGCTGGCGGACTCGCCCAACGAATACCGCGTGCTGGCCCCCCTGGTGACCCGTGAGATTGTCTATCGCCTGCTCGTCGGTGCCCAAGGAAATCGGATGCGGCATCTGGCAAAGTTCGGCGGGCACACTCATCGGATGGTTCGTGCCATCGAGACGATCCGCCAGAACTTCGAGAAACCGCTGAGAATCGAAGACATCTCGCGGGAGTTGCACATGAGCGTTTCGGGATTTCACGCCCACTTCAAAGCCGTGACCGCCATGAGCCCCCTGCAGTTCCAAAAACAACTTCGGTTGCGTGAAGCACGACGTCTAATGCTCAGCGAAGATTTCGACGCCGCGCAAGCAGGATTTCGGGTCGGCTATGACGACCCCTCGCACTTCAGCCGCGAATACAAGCGCCACTTCGGCAAGCCGCCGTTACGGGATATCGAGAGTCTCCGAGAATTGACAAGGACCACCGAAATTCATTAACAACACGAAGCCACGGCTTCTAAGTCGCTTCGTCCCCCCAGCGTGAGGCGCATCTAAACTCAAGAAACCCTTATCGTAATGGAACTCCTTATGTCACGTGTGCTAAGAATACGAATTGCGCTGGGTTTGATCACGATGCTAGTCGGACTTGCAGCCGCATTCATATTCCCGATTGTGGCGCTGATGTTCCTAAACCTCGGTTTTGCTTCCAGTAGCGCTAAACCGGTGAACGCGCTCGACGGGCTCCAGAAACAAATGCTCGCCACGCAACAATTGACTAGCGTCATAGCGACGACTCAGATCAGCGGCCTTTTTGTCACATTGGGTGGGTTTCTAGTCGCGTTTATCACTTGGATTGTTTGGTTTGTACGCCCCGAAGATTCTCCGACCGTGCCCCCTCCTCTCGGCAATTGAATCTCGTCGTATTCCGCCGACAAATGTCTGCGAGCTGCTCCACTCGACATGTGCCATGGATGGATTTGGGGTAAAATCAACCATCACACACACGGATCAACCTGGGCGTGAGGCTGGCAAATGCTCCCTTATATTGCGACTCCGCTTGCCCTCCAACTGAGCGGCGTCCTCCCCGAGCTTTCGTACGGCGCGAGCTTCAGTGAAATACTGCAACTTGATCTCATTGATGCACCTTGCCGAGGCCACGCAAAACGCCTGATTCTTGGCCAATGTGATTCAGACGGAATCGAATGGTACGGCCACATGCGGCAGACATGGGTTGCAGATTGTGAGGGGCTCCATGACGACCCGGCGATTATCCGATGGCCGTCCTCGAGACAGATGAACGATGAGAAATACATGTCCGAAACGCCGCGTGTGATCTTCGCTACGGATGGTCACCAGGCTGCACTGTGGTGCAGATTTGGGGTCCTATGGAGAGGTTTTCGGGAGTGTGACCTAGATGCCGCGGGGACAATAATTCCGGGCACGATGGTCCCCTCGTACCCCACAAGTCGATAAGTTCAAATCCGACTGTGGCGCGGGCAGGTTGGAATGGCCGCGATAGCCATTCGCGGGTTCCGATAACCTGTGCCCCCCCGCGAGTATCAATCCACCAGTTGCCAGCCTTCCATCGAATCGTGCAGCAACGATGGAGCTTTGTCCAAAGCCCTCGCAATTGCGACCGCCGCACCAACACAAACGCCGGGTTCATAGGCTTTGTCCACCAAGCCCCTAACCTCAGAAACCGTTATGGCTAAACCTTTGGGAAGATGCAATTTGCGGCGAGCGATCGCCATTCCCGAAATACAAAGGATTTCCGTTAACTCAACTGAGTACTCATCACCTGTGGAGGTTCGAATTCTTGGGGGTCCTGATACAGAGCAGATAATTCTATTCTCACCTAACTCGACAGCATCAAGGCTCACCACAATGTGCTGATGATTCAATTGGATCGCAGCCGTCGCTTGCATTGTATTCTTCCTAGTCCCATCGAACCGGTTTAAGTCTATTTAGAGCCCTGACATCTTTAGTTTTATCTGAAATTGATTGGTGCCCTTGCGGCCAGTGCTTTTCCTCTTCAGACTATGTTTGCGCGATCGGGGTTGGATTTGAAGACCAAGTCGCGAACCTGATTCTGCACCGGTGGTCTAATTGAAAGGCACTCGATTGCAAACGAGGGATGAAGGTTCAAGTCCTTCCCGGTGCAATAACCACAAAGCCGCTGCTCAATGAACCCTGTACAAATCGGGGTTGGCAGCGGCCATCTGGCAAAAATGTCAAGAAATTGCCTCGCAGCAGAGGTTTCCGAGAATCGACGAGAAGCAGCAGGTGCGGTGGTATAATGGAAGCACGGCGGATCCCAAATCCGACAGTGGAGGTTCGAATCCTCCCCGCTCCTGCGAAAATTGTCGACCAGCCCGCATCGGTGGTGTGATGGATGCACGAGGACTTGGCAATTCACAAGACGAGGATCAATCTTTCTCCACCCCGGTGCCGCTGGAGCTTGATCCCGAAGAACTACGGATCTGCTTACAGGTCCTGCAGCAGGTGGCAGACGATCCTGCAATCATTGATCACCATTCGCGCTTCAAAACCTTAGTCGCGAAGATTCATCGTGAAGGTCAACGTGGGGTGAAGAAACGGAGCCGTGAGATTCGTCTGGCTTCGGATCAGGTCCACATCAAACAGACTGGAATTATCCGGCAACAGCACGAACCAGCTTCGCAGCGTCTATTGGCGGGACCAGCATCAAATGACGTTTTGTCCGTCGCTAAAACGCTCGTCCAACCTCGCATCTGCTACATCTGCAAGCAGAAATTCACGGTGTTGCACGCGTTTTATCATTCGCTGTGCCCCCTCTGCAGCGAACTCAACTGGAAGAAGCGGCAGCAGCGTGCGGACTTGCACAGTCGTACGGCCCTGGTGACGGGCGGACGGATTAAGATCGGGTTTCAGACGGTATTGAAGTTGCTGCGAGACGGTGCGCGAGTCATCGTCACGACGCGGTTTCCACACGATGCTGCACAGCGTTTCTCCCTCGAGCCTGACTTTACGACATGGTCCGAGCGCCTGGAAATTCACGGCCTGGACCTGCGCGATTTGCCGCAAGTTGAAGTCTTCGCGGCCCAGCTACTGGAGCGTGACGTCCCCCTTGATATCTTGATTCACAATGCGGCGCAAACGGTTAAGCGACCGCTCGCGTTCTATCGCCATCTGCTGGAAGGCGCAGCACTTTCGCAGCAGGCATTGTTATTGCTACGAGACCCGGCAGCCGCCACAGTCTTACTGGAAAGCAGGCCGCGATACCGTGGCCACCTGACGAGCCCGGAATCCTATTTCCCGACACAACTATTCGATCAGGATGGCCAACAAGTCGATTGTCGTCCGAACAATAGCTGGGTAACGAAACTAGGCGAGATCAGCACCATCGAGATGCTGGAGACGTGGCTGGTGAATGCCGCCGCTCCTTTCATTTTGACCAGCCGGCTGAAATCATTGCTGTTAAACTCGCCGCATCGCAGACGATTCGTGGTCAATGTCTCCGCAATGGAAGGGCAGTTTGGTCGGCACTATAAGTCGGCCTGCCATCCACATACGAATATGGCCAAAGCCGCATTGAATATGCTGACCAGAACCTCGGCGGCCGATCTGGCTGACGAGGGAATCTTTATGAATAGCGTTGATACCGGCTGGATTACCGACGAAAATCCGCTCCCCATCGCGCAGCGAGTACGTAGTGAACATGGATTTTATACGCCTTTGGATGTGATTGATGGCGCCGCTCGGATTTACGATCCGATTGCCAGCGGTATCAGCCAGCCAGAGGAGCCTGTCTTCGGACAATTCCTGAAGGACTATCAGCCCTATGCCTGGTAGTTGGGGAGCAAACGCAAATGCCGCAAGATTCGACAAGCCTTCCCCCAGCGCCAATCGCTTGCCCGATTTATCAACCTGCCCCCTATGGGCCGACCGGAATGCCGGTGTATCGCACGCCTTGTCCGGAGAGTGAAATCGTGGCAGTGTCGAGTTTTCTCGAATCCAATTGCCGCATTTCCGAGACCGTTTCATTCCCCCGTGGGACGGTGACCGCGGACGGACGACTCGATTTGTGCAAACAGGACATCGGCCCTGGCGGCTGCGACAAAATCATTCAATCGTTGCGGCACAACACCCAAATCCGGAGTCTGTTGCTGGGAACTGATGGGATCGGAGACGTGGGAGCTCGTTCGGTGGCAGGCCTGCTGGAACAGCATCCGCGACTGGAAATCGCCTACCTCGGATGCAATGGGATTACTGCCGCTGGAGCGGAAAATCTGGCTCAAGCGGTGAGCGAGAATCAGGTCTTGAGTGGACTGTGGCTGAAACGTAATCCGATTGGCCCCGAGGGAGCGGTCGCCCTGGCCCAAATGCTGCGGACGAATACTCAATTGCGAGTGCTCGATCTCGTCAACACACAGATCGGATTTTCTGGCCTGGAAGCACTAACGAGGGCCCTCATTGAGCAAAACGCGACACTCGAAAGATTGCACCTGGGTGGGAATCAATTTGCCCCCGTTGAGGCGGAACTGCTGGCCGAACTCTTGACGAAGAATCGCACATTGAAGGTGCTGCAGATTGATGTCAACTTGTTGGGTGATGCAGGAGTCCGATTGATCGCCGCCGCACTGCAGCACAATTCTGTTTTGCGACATCTGGACTTGGCCAGCAATGGAATGACCGCGGAAGGTGCCACTGACCTCTTTGATGCCGTGGCTAAACATCCAAGTTTGACACACATCAGCGTAGGATTCAGTGCCTCGACCAAGGTGTTAGGCAGTCAGGCAAATTATGTCGGAGATTGTGGAGCCAAGTCGGCTGCGAGCCTGTTGCGTTCAAACAGCCAGCTGCGGTCCCTGGATCTCACCAGGACGAGCATCGGCAACCAAGGCCGGCAGGATTTATGCGAGGCCATCCGTGAAAACATGACATTAGTCCGCTTGCAGATCGACGGCCCGGTTCCTGAAGAGTTTCGCCGACGCCTTAAAGAAAACAGTAATTCAAATCCGCCGATGAGTTTGGTTCCCGACGAGCTGAGATTGATTCGTAGCATCTATCGCTAAAACTTCACGGCCGCGACAACAAGGAAGAGACACTTTGCGTGGTCATTCACGTGCGGTAAGGACAAACAAAGTGTGAACAGAGCTTTCACCATCAACCAGAATAATCTCGCGATGGAACCCGAGGCTGGTGGCACGATGCTGGCCGCGATTGACTTCGCCACGCCGACGCAGTGCACCTTTCGAATGATCGGAGGGGATGTGAAGGATCCCGGTCTGGTATTCAACCGCGACAATTAGACGTCATTGCGCGTGATCACCCAGATGCCTGTCCCACTATGAGTCACCCGCCTGGCCTGTTCAACGATGAAACTGCGGATTCAATCGACGGTCGGAATTGGGAATGACAATCTCCGTGACCTGGCTATCGTGAGCACAAGCAATCTCTCCCATGCCACTCATGGTCGATTCCTTGCATCAGCAATGCACAATCAAAATCAACCGAACCGGGTGGGAACAACTCCCGATTCTCGAAGAAGCTGGATTTCACGTTCTTCACATCCAATGGACGCACATGCCAGTTGAAGCTGCGAAGTTCCAGTCCTTCAAACTGCCCCGGCTTGGCCGTCACCGAATACCCCAACGATCCTCGCTCAAAAAAAACGGACGCTTCACTCAGCGATCCAAAAACGGAAGTTCGGGGAAGTTCCTCTGCGGCCCGTCCCTCGACTAACAAGTGAGTGTGCTGGTCGTCGCTGGTCAGTTCGCCCCTGAAGTTGTCGTCGTGCTCCTGAACTTGAAAGTTGGCGTAACGGTGCAGACCGGGGAATAGCCGCCCCCCCAGCAACGTATTGATTCGGGATGAAGTGTCTCGGCGAGGGACGAAAACTCCTTCCTTCGTTACTCCGTCCTGGTCCCACTCCACGGCGATCCGGTGGGCAGCGTTTTCGGAGGACAGTCCCAGAAACGCAGGCAGGAACTTAGGCCGAACGTACCTCAATCGAATCAAGCACACGCCCGCCATACCTGATCCATTGATGAGCTTGGGCCGGAAAGGAGCCGGAAGTAGCCGTACCAGTACATCGGGCTGCACCCGGTAGTTGACCAGAATTCTGCGGTCGATGAGTCCACGGATCACGGGAATTTGCATGATTGGTTCCTTTTCGATCTAACCGCCAATCACGCCTGCGATTAACTTGGCGGTAGTCTGTTAATGCCTAGATGCCTGCCCCACTATCAGATAGGGGCCACCCCGCGTTTCAGGTGTCAACGTCTTCGCTTCGTTGACTCACCGCTAATCTTCGTTTCAAGCGTTTTGCAGAGACGCAATCAGCCCCCTTCAAATGTCGCGAACATGTCATGTTGCATGTTGTTGGTAGCGAGCGCACTCTGCGTGCATCAGCTGGCTCAATCAAGTGTCAAATAAATTTGACACCTCGTAATGTCAAGTTTATCATACATTCATTCGTGGCGGAGACGAAACAAGATTCAATGAGTGGAGAAACGTGATGAATGCAATGGAAAAAGTTGCCTGGACTGAGTTGGTGGTCTGCGTCACGGCGGTCACCGCAGTCACCTTGCTGCTCCCTTGGGTTGGGGACAGTGCAATCACAGGCTTTGCCCTGCTGGGTTTGATGGTGTTCGGTGCCCTTTTCATCCGGCGACGCGACAATCGAGTTGTGGTTGACGAACGAGACCGCGAAATCGAGAGGAAGGCAACAAGTATTGGTGTCAGTTCCGCATGGATGACGCTCTTCCTCGTGCTGATTGCCGCGACAACATGGTCAGGTTATTCACACATTGACGCGGTTCCCATTCGATTTCTGAATTGGCTGATTTGGATTCAATTCGCGATCTGTTACGGCATCAAAGGGCTGGCAGCGATCCTCATGTACCGGAGACAACATGCCGCGTAAAAAGGAACCAACCCTACGGAATTGCATACGTGAACTGCGGACGGCCACAGCGGGAATGACACAGCAAGAATTGGCTGACCGTGTCGGCGTCACCCGCCAAACAATCGTCGCGCTGGAAGGGGGGGCCTACACTCCATCGCTGACATTGGCGCTGCGAATTACCAAGGTGTTCGGCAAGACAACCGAAGCGGTATTTCAACTCGACGAGTAGTCACGAAAGCTCAGAAATTGATCCGCAAACTCTTCGCGCGGGAGAGGGGCACCGATCCTCCGAACCCGTGCGAGCGAAGCGAATGAGAGGTCGCTTCGGTGATCAACTTCCGCCAGCGGGCATTTTCGCACCGGCAGTCCGGGTGAGATCGCCACTGGAGATTCACGGCATCATCCGATGCAGTGTTCGCCTGGAACTTATAGGGAAGATCACGGCCTCTCGCTCGCTGCGCTCTCCCTGATTCAAAAATTCAGCCATCCCCCAGCAGGCAGGTTGGGGATCGCGGCGATGGCCACTCGCGCGGCGTCCGCGCGTGCCCATCATTTTCTGACGTGAACAGCATTGCACAGTCTCTAACGGCCTGCTACATTCTCTATAGCGATAGAGAACTCTTTACCAAAGGTGATTACTTTGGCTCGAACACGAAACGATCTCACAGAGCGTGAATGGGAGCTGATGGATGCGTTGTGGGCTGCCGGACAGGCGACCGCAACGGAGATTCAACAGCGAATGCAGTCATCCCGTGGCTGGGCCTACAGCACGGTAAAAACGATGCTGGACCGGCTGGTTGAGCTCGGGTATGTCAAGTCGCGGCGCGTCGGCAATGTTTATGAGTATTCGCCGAAATCGAAACGGCCCACGATCGTCGGGAAACTCCTGGACGATGTGACTCAGCGATTCTTCGGGGGGGCAGCAGCTCCCTTTATTCAGACGCTGATCGAGCGCAATGAATTGACTGACGCTGAAGTACAGCACCTGCGAAAAATGCTGGATGATCACCAACAATCGGAAGGGTGACGAGTATGTACAGTCTGTTTTCCTGGTTCGACGTAGCCATCGCGGCCTGGGCTTCGTGGATGTGTTCCATGACTTGGCAGGCCACCGTACTCTTCGCCGCGCTGGCGGTCATGGGGTTCGTACTCAGAAATCGTTCGGCTCGATTTCGCTATAGCCTGTGGACGCTGATGCCGATTCGGCTGCTGCTGCCGCCATCGCTGGCCTTAATAACGGGCTGGGCCTGGTGGCTCTTGCCTGCTGATACGCCGGCCCCCAGTCCGATGGACGCGAATTCGCCAAGGTCAGTCGCACGTATCGGCAACCAATCAGGTGCGTTGCAGCCATCCAGAGACGCTTCAAGCCTCCTCGATCTGCAGAGCCCTGCGCGACACGTTACGGTGGGCGAACCACAGATTTCTGACACCCCTGGAATGGATCAGCGGCTGGGATCACACAATTCCGCTGTGCCTTGGGAAACGACCAACACGACCAATGAACTGGCTGGAATCCCCGATTCAATTGACGCGAGCCGCACTGCCGGAGTTCCCTTTCTGCGAACCGTCAGGAACCTTGCGTTTGCCTGCTGGCTGGCGATTGTCGGCCTGTTGTTGAGCCGTCTAGTCATCGGGTATCGGCAAGTACGTCGCTGGGTTGCGGATTCCGTACCACCCGACGAAGCGACGCAATCCATTATGGAAGAATCGTGCCGACAACTTGGGATGGGCTCGCACTTGAGCGTGCGGGTCAGTTCGTCCATCTGGACGCCACTGGTGACCGGTCTGTTTCGACCTGTGATCCTGCTGCCTCCAGCCGTTGTGCGGTCACTCAATTCTGGCGAACTCAAGGCGGTGTTGATCCATGAGCTGCAGCACGTAGTGCGGCGTGACTTCATGCAAGAATGTGCCTTGGTTCTCGTGCAGATCCTGTACTTCTTTCACCCCTGCGTCTGGCTGGCAAATCGGCAACTGCGGCGATTGCGCGAACAGTCGTGTGACGAAGCCACCATCGCGATCCTGGATGGCCAGCGAACAGAATACGGCTCGGGCTTTGTGAAGGTTGCTGAATTGTTGACGAAGCCCACGCCGCAATTCACGTTTGGAATCGTCGATTCCGGTGAACTCCCCTCTTCTCGCTTGCGCCGGATTCTTGATCCGAAGCTGCGGATTGGCCGAGGGATCTCCTGGTCCGGCCTGGCGCTGATCGTGTTGCTGGGACTCGTTCTAATCCCCTCGTCGGCACGACCGTCGGCGCTGGCGGATTCCCCCAAAGAATCAAACCAGAAACAGGATTCCCAAAAGAATCCAGCACCTGCGACAGCGAAAACCACAGTTGCCGAAAATCCCGGGCCGTTAAAAAAGGAAGCCACTGAAGTCCCCATATTCGGCGATCACAACGTTGAGCCGATCGAAATTCAGGGGCAGGTATTTGACGTCAATTCCAAGCCTGCCTCGCAGGCGGGCATTCATCTGACCGGGCATTCAGTAAAGTCAGGAACTTGGTCCGCATCAGTCACGACAAGCGAAGAGGGGCGATTCCGGGTTCGCCTGCGTGTCAAAACGGAAGCGCTACTATGGCTCAAATTGACGGCAATCAGCGCTGATAGTTCGCAGATGGCCTTTCATCGCTTTCCGTGGAACAAAGACAAGGATGCGGCTCCAGGGCCGGTGACGATTCAGCTAGTGGCCAACCGAGTCGTTCGTTTGAAGGTCGTCGACAAGTCCGGAGTGGCCATTGAAAAGGCCAACGCGGCACTTTCGCTCTCCGATCGAAGGTTAACGATCGATTCAACTCAGACGGGAGCAGATGGCATTGCCCAGTTCGTCATTCCAACTGACGAAAGAATCAATGCCATAGTCGCGTGGAAAAACGAGATGGGACTGGACTACCGTCTCTACGAACTCGGGCGAGATCAGAAGGCAGATGCGATCGCCAAGGCACCGGAATTCCCGGAGATCGGTATCGAAACACTGGTGTTGGATGGTGCCTCGCCGGTGTCGGTGAAGGTCGTGGATGAGGACGGCAAGCCACTGCAGAATGCCAGTGTCTACCCCTGGCTTCTGGCGAAACTTTCACAGAATGATCAACTGAACCTTGCCTTCTTCGTTCAAGCTTTCGCGCAACAGACGAATGATGACGGAATCACCACTTTTGCTTGGATCCCCTCATGGCAAACACGAATGATTCAGTTCTGGCCGGGAGCGAAGGGTCATGAACGTCAACGAGGGACATTTATGCCGGGCAAGGATGGCAGTCGCTTGGAAATCATTTTGAAAAAGATGGTTCCGATTCGGGGGCATGTGCGTGATGCGAGTGGTGCACCTGTCGCAGGTGCAAATGTTACCGCCGTCGGAGCCGGATACGCTGTTGATCATGGCCGCGAGATGGCTGTGACAGACAAGGACGGAGCCTACGAATTACTAGTGCCACCCGATCAAATCTATCTGGTCATCGCATCTGCCAAAGGACTGGCCTCCGCACCGCAAACCGGCTTTGCCGTCTTCAAAGGAAAGCCGGTTGAGGGCAAAGACTTCGTTCTTCGCGCGGCCACTCGAATTCATGGGAAGCTGGTGGATCAGGAGACGCAGCAACCGATTGCCGATAGAGATGTTGTCGTTTACCAATACGGCCAGGACCTGCATTCCATGAAGGATGTCGTGCTGCCGAATCCCGAGAACTCACGCAACTACGTTCGACCTTCAACCAATTACCAAACACAATCCGATGCCCAGGGACAATTCGAACTGTTTGTGGGAGACGGCAACTTTGATATTCGCCCACCGCAGCAGGAGACAGTTGAAACATTTCAGATCGCTGGCGAATCGGAGCGTCAATTTGTGGTGAAAACCAAGCTGGGTAAGCCGGTAGAACTCATCGGAACGGTGCGGGACGAATCCACAAATCTTCCGCTGGCCGGAACCACTCTCTTTGGAGTTTCGCGAAGCGACAGCGGACGAAACTGGCAGGCGACGACAACTCAAAATGGTGAATTTCGCGTGATGCAGTTCCCGGCGGCAACTTATGTGTACGCCGTGAGTGCTGATAAAAAACTGGCCGCGATAGTGGAGGTCAAGGAAAAACAGCTCTCCGCAGCCCTGAATCTACAGCCGGTCGGAACGGCTCGCGGTCGTCTGTTGATTGCTGGAACCAATGAACCATGGAGCGGGCAGGCGGTGCTTTTCCGTGTCAAGGTTCCGAATGAGAATAGCCAACTATGGAGCAATCGATTTGGTGGAAGTGTGACGACAGCCGCCGATGGGACATTTGAACTGACTGGACTGGTTCCAGGACGGAGATACGACTTGGAGATGGAGATGGATTATCTAGGTGGCGGAAGCATTTCAGAACTCGGAAGTGTCCTGGTTCAACCAGGAGAAGCGACCGATATTGGCGATGTTTCGCCGCCACCATCTGCCAAGTTGGATGTACTACCGACGCTGAAAGAGCGAATTGCGGGCGCCTTCAACATTAAAGGGACGCCCCTCGAACGGTACACGAAGTCCAAAGATCTCATCAGCCTGGTCAATCAGCACCTCCTGATTGTCTTCGGCAATCCCGAGGACTCTCGAATCCACAGCTTGATGCAGATTCGCTTTGAATACGCAGGGTTCGCGACGCTGAGTGATGAATTTCTGTTTATGGCGATACCGACCGCAGCAAACGTGCGACCGGAGGCGGACAAGTTAGCAGCGTCGTTGCAGGAATCACTGGAGGGAGATCGTTCAGAATTTCTGTTGGTTGTTTTGAATTCCAAAGGTGAGAAAGTCGGCACGGTCACGGCAGATCAATTGCTGGTTGATGGCCGGTTGTCGCGTGAAAAACTGTTTGAACGACTACGAAAATATTACCCCCAACAGCCAGATGCTCGACAACTACTGGACAAGGCTCTGGCAGAAGCCAAGCAACAGAACAAACGAGTTCTTGTGCAAGAGACTGCCACCTGGTGCGGTCCATGCCACAGACTCTCCCGGTTTCTGATGGCGAATCGTGTGTGGGAAAAAGATTACATCTGGATAAAGATGGATCATCGATACATGGGAGTTCGAGAATTGATGGCCGGACTGCGTGGACACGCGGAAGGGGGCATCCCGTGGTGTACGATTCTGGATTCCAACGGGGAGAAGTTGGCGACGTCGAACGATCTGCAATCGAAGGAGATCATCGGCTATCCGTCGAGCCCAGCTGAACAGGCTCACTTCGAGCACATGCTGAAGTCCACTCGTCTGCGCCTAACCGATGACGAAATCTTGAGTTTCATTCAGATACTAAACGCCGAAAAGAAATGATCGAATAACAAAGGACGCAGAATGACCGAGGCCCCGCGAAAACGCACATGCACAGTCGCTTTAGTATGAATATTCAAGATGTGTTTTACTTCAAATGTACAGTGACCGTTTTTGCTGGGGACATTACTGATGGACCGCCGTTTATTCGAGGGGGATTGTACGAAATATCGATTGGCGACAAAACAATCGGATGCGTATTGCTCGATGGCGAACGATCACTGGGGCACGTTCCGAACATACGTTCTCTAAGCACTTCTCAGCCATTGACGTTTGATGGCGACATTTTAAAAGGATGCAACGTCGTGTTCTCGAACACGGTGGGGCTCTAGTACTCAACCGCGAGAATTGGACGTCATTGCGCGTGGTCCCCCAGTCGCCGAACTTTCCGCCGGTGTATCGTACCAGTGCCCAAAGAAGCGAAATACGGGAGTTATCCAGATGAGAGCGAATCACCAGCTGTGGAAACGATTAAAGCCCCTTGCATACGGCTTTGTGGTGTTTGTTCTAGTACCAGTCGCCGCGGTGATCGCTCTGCTATTTTTCGGCGCTTTGATCAGCGCTTTGATATACGGCCCAGCGTTTCATTGATGAAATGAGCCGAGCAGAAAACGAGCATCAATCCCGTGACATTCGCCAATAGCTGCTGACGGAACGTTGTTCGTGGCGCTAGACGTTGAAGTCAAAAACGAGGACTCGCTCCAGGCAGGGGATGACAATCGCCTTCACCCGTTCGTGTTCCGGATGAGGCAAATAGGCGTCCCGGGACTGAGGGCTGTCGAAGCTCATAATGAATCCGTGAGTGAACCCGTCGTTCAATCCTTCCGCAGAATCATAGGGACCATGCTCCATGTCCAATAGGCCCGGGATCTTGCCGACCATGCCGTGCATTTCTGCGAAGCAGCGCTCGATGTCGACGGCTGTGATCTCGGGTTTGAACTGAAAGACTCCGTAATGTCGAACTTGCGGCATGGCACTGTTTTCGTCTGAAGTTGAACGTCGCGAGGGGCCGGCGAACTGCTCGCCCGAATGTTGCCCACAGGCTCCGTGGGATGTTTTTAGATGTTGATTGTGTATCGTTCGCGTACTTCGTCGCGATTATTCATTCGACTTTAATGTCCCCGGGCGTAGTGCATCAAGCAGCGCATGGGCACAGGCCTTCGCGAATTCCGGGGCGTTGATTTCGCTGTTCAGGCAGACGCAGGGAATATCTTTTCGCAGTTCTGCCTGGAGCGAACCGAACAAAGCCTGGTCCGCCTTGGGATCATAAAACGGCCCCCCTGCGGCGCTGATCACACTGACTCCCAGCAACGGAATTAAGACGGTCACGGGAGCCGTGTAGGCATTGATTTTCCGTGCCAGCACCCGGCCCAATTCTTCGCATTCCTGCGGTGTCGTCCGCATGAGGGTCACATGGGGGTTGTGCTGATAGAAACGGCGTCCGGAGAATTTTGCCGGCACCGATTCCGGTTCAGAAAAATTCACCATGTCCAGGCATCCGGGAACCACAACCGCAGGGATCTTGGCCCGCGCGACAGCGTCCAGACGCTCCGGTCCGGCGGTCAGCACACCTCCCACCAGTTCATCGGCCCATTCGGTTGTCGTGATATCCAGCACGCCGGAAACCAGGCCACTGTCAATCAAGGCTTCCATGGTACGGCCACCTGTTCCTGTGGCGTGGAACACCAGCACTTCATAGCCCGCCTCTTCAAGAACCTGCTTGGCGATCCCGACGCATTCGGTGGTATTCCCGAACATGCTGGCCACGATTAAAGGACGTGCGTCTTCTACCGGAATCACTGCTTCGACCATGCCGCAGATGGCGCCTGCTGCGCGGCTAAAAACCATGCGTGATACCCGATTCAGCCCTGCAATATCGACAATACTGGGCATCAGGACGATGTCGCGCGTCCCGATATAGCCGCTCGTGTTGCCACTGGCCAATGTGGAGACAATGATTTTCGGGAAACCCAGCGGAAGTTCGCGCATGGCAGCGGCTGCAATCGCCGTGCCCCCTCCACCCCCGAGAGAAATCGCACCGTCAATACGCCCCTCACGATGCAATTGGAGCAAAATGGCCGCAGCCGCTTTGACCATTCCCGCGATGCAGACGCCGCGATCGCCTGTGGCCATCAGGCCCGGAAGATCAATCCCGCCGGCACGGGCCACTTCTTCTCGTGTAATATCAGGAACACTTCGCGGCGGAGAGCCCGTTCCCACGTCGATCAGCAACGGAGAATGTCCGCGGGCGCGGATGCATTCGGCAACGAACGTGTGTTCGTCCCCTTTGGTATCGAGCGTTCCCAAAACTGCGATCGTCGCCATATGTCAAAACCTTTTCCTGGACTGCTCAGCCCCGCAATTTCAAACCCATTAATGTTCCCGTACTGGAGCCAAACGCATCGGTCTCCACTCCCATCTGCTGCAACATGGACACAAACAGATTGCACAACGGCGTATTCTGATCGTGATTGAAGACGAGATGCTGACCATGATCAAAACCTCCGCCGGCAAGCAATACTGGCAGATTGGTCGTGTCGTGGGTATTGGCATCCCCCATATTACTGCCGAAGAGGACCATCGTTCTATCGAGTAGACGAGCTTCCCCTTCCTGATGCGACGCCAGATTGGTCAACAGCTCACGCAGCAGACCCAGCTGCCGCCGATCAATTTTTTCCAGCTGCGCGACAGAGTCGGCAACTTGACCGTGGTGGCTGAG
>JAZKFE010000392.1:34170-56129 GCA_040386595.1 Planctomycetota bacterium
GAGACCATGGTAACCATTTGAGGTCCGTTCGGCGTCACTGATTTCAAACACTCCCGTGGCGAAACCATCGACCATAAGATTGATAATCCGCGTGGAATCGGTCTGAAACGCCAGCTGTGACATCTCTAACATCAGGCGGAATTTTTCGAAGAACCGGGCGGGATCAGTGGGATCCACCGGGGGTTGATTGCCGGTGGTCGGCTTGGCCCGCGTTTCCCATTCACCGGCAATAACCAGACGTTCCTCGAGTTCACGAATGGATGTGAAATACTGATCCATGCGGCTGCGGTCGGCCGGGCCCAGCTGCTGGCTGAACTGCCGTGACTCCGCCAGCACCGCATCCAGCACACTTCGCTTTTCGCGAAGCTGATGCAGCCGTTGACCGACTTCGGTCGCATTCCCCTGCACGAACATCTTGCGAAAGAGGGCCGCGGCACTCTCTTCCGCGGGTAGGAGTACTCCATCCCGAGTCCACGAGAGACTGCGGTTGGCTTTGACGATGTTCACGCCCAGATTCAAAGTCGCAAACCGCGTCGTCTGACCGAGCTCTTCAGCTGCGAACTGGTCGAGCGAGATCTGATTGCGAAAGCCGCTGTTGGCCGGACCTTTGGTTCCCGTGAGAAAACAATTCTCCGTCACATGCCCGCCGATGACTCCCGGGTGTGATAATCCGCTGAAGACGCTGAAGTCGTTGCGAAACTCCTTCAAGCCCTCCAGGTAAGGGGAAAGCTCATAGTTTCTTCCCGCTTGCTGAGGGAAGAACAATTTCGGCAACACTCCCAGATTATTACTGATCAATAGCATACGTCGCGGAGTCGGCGACGGAGCCGAACTGGCGATGGCTGGCGTCATACATTCCAGCCAGGGGAGCGACAAGCTGACTCCCAGCCCCCGCAGAAACGTGCGTCGGTTGAGGGATGAACCACGGTTCCCTGTCATTGTGTGTCTCCAGTCAGAGGTCGCTGGACGGCAACATTGCTGCGTGCCTGCCCCAGGAAAATGGTACTTTTCACGAATTCACCCACGAGGTCTCGCACACCAAAATCTCCCGCCGCACACCGATCCAGGATGGCTTCGATCTCAGCCCGATCGGAGAACCGGACGGGGGTGCCGGTCGCATAGACCGTGAACCGCTGCAACAGATTACGTGCCAGCTGCCTGAGGTTGGCGGCGAGAATCGCCTTCAGCTGGTGAATGTCATTGAACTGGCTGCCATCCAAAAGCTGGCCTTTGGAATCGACAGGCTCCGCGATGGTGTAAGCGAAATTGTTTCCCGTACGGTCGACTCCGGTCACCCGTTCCCCGGTTTCCAGACCACGATAGCGGTCGCGCCACGCCCCCAGCACGTCAAAGCTTTCTAGCGCCAGACCGACCGGATCGAAACGCTTGTGACACGCGGCACAGGAATTCGACTTGGTGTGCAGGGCGAGCAAATCCCGGATCGTTTTGGCACCACGCAAATCGGGTTCGACGGCGGGGATGACCGGTGGTGGTGGAGGGGGAGGGTCTCCGAGGAGACGATCCATCACCCATGCTCCTCGAATGACGGGCGACGTCGACGTGCCATTGCTGGTGACTTTTAAAATGGCTGCTTGCGTCAACAGCCCCCCATAAGGACTGGTTTCGGGAAGTACAACTTTTTGTACCTGGGAACCACTGACTGGCTGCAGTCCATAATGCCGCGACAGGCGGTCGTTGATGAACGCGAAATCCGCAGCCACCAGCACGCGCGCCGGCAAGTTCTTACGAATCATCGTGGAGAAAAAAGTTCGAGTTTCCTGCCCCATCGATTGGATCAGATAATCGTCCATCCGATACTCGGGATAGAGTCGGATGTCCGCCAGATCGCGGCGTAGTTGCTTAAGATCCAGCCAGTCATCGGTGAAGCTCTCGACGAATCGCTCGAACTGCGGAGCATCGATCAACCGATCAGTCTCGGCACGAAGGATCTCCGGCCGAGCCAAGCTTTTGTCCTGCACGTGGCTTAGTAACTGAGCGTCCGGCCGCGAGTTCCACAGGAAGTGAGACAGCCGTGAAGCCACTGCCGCGCAGTCGTCCGCCCCTTGCGGTTCTCGGAGATACAAAAAATGCCCCGAACAGAGGAAGGCCTTGTAGCCGATCAACATCGCTTCCGCGAACGGCGTTCCCGCAGTAAGTTCATTTTGGATCAATTGTTCATAAGTTTTTAAGGTCGATTCGGGGACCGGATACCGTGCGGCCTGCTCGACGAATCTACGAAACAAACGCCCGGCATCTTGACTGGGATCAGCAGAAACAATTTCCACGGGCAACTTACTGGTCGAATCTGGCTTCGCCGTGACATTCCGCAGCGGCAAATCTCCAAACAGCACACGGTGTGACGCGGGTGGCCATACGGGGGAAGAAATCGGGCCGGTGATCTCGATCCAGCTGAAGGCGATTCCCGGGTGGCCACCTTCCGGCATGGGGGGGAAAATGTAGTACGAGGCGTCCCCCTGAATGGCCATGGGCGTGGGGACCGGCAGGCCCAGCAGGCTGTACTCAATGGTCTCACCGGCGCTCAGACGCACTTTCGTTTCGAATTCAGTCCGCTCGGGGAGCACATCCATCACCCCGCCGACCGCACGGATATCTCCCAAAATATCCGGTCCGCCAGGGGCCCGTGCCCGGAATGTCATGGGAATAGACGTCGTGGCGGGGAGCAGTTGATAGTCTTCCTGTTGCAGAACCGAACGAGCCGAAAACCGCACCCGGTACTCGCCAGCCGTCTGCACGACGAAGTCCACGGGATACCCGAAGTAGGGCCACGATGCCGACCGGAAAATCGCCAACTCCACCGCGGGATCGTGCACATTCTTCGTTCGGATATCGCCCAGTTCCCCCCAGGTCAGCGGCAGCAACTTGTTGTCCCGCGCGAAGTACATCGACCGGCGCGTTCCGAACGTTTCCGGTGCCGGAAACATCCTGGTCGCGAGCGCATGATACCGCTGCTCGGCGGGCGGACGTTCTCCCGAAGCGACCGCAGCCTGCAAGCCGGCTTGGGCTGCGTCGAGGTAAGCATCCAGCTGCACCCGCGAAAAATCCAAGGCATCCACCGACTTGTTAAAGCCGTGGAGCTTCCGATCTTCCGGCAACATCTGTCGCAATTCCAGATCCGGCATCAGCAACAGGTCACGCAGATTGCTTTCATATTCCTCGCGGTTCAGCCGTCGCAATGGCCCACGCCCCTGGGCGAGAATTTCATTCCGGTCCGCGGTACCGATGGAGTCGTTCAACGCCGACAGCAATTCTTTCCGGTATACTTCCGCCAGAGAATTCTTGTCCGGGGGCATTTCTCCTTTGGCAATGCGATCGAAGATTCGAACCCAGCGCTGCCGTCCGGAAACATTCTCTAGATTCCACGGAAGTTGCTCCAAATTGAGCCCCCCCTCGGAGGTCTGCTCATTGTGGCACTCACTGCAGGAATCCGCGATGAGTTGTTTCACTTTTATTTCTTGGCTTGTCGCAACCGGTTCGTTCGCAGTCGCCACGCCAAACATCATTAACAAGAACACTAATATGCAGCAACGTTGTCTTAACTGGCTGATCATGACTCGATCCCGAACAATAAACACCGCCGAAGTCATGTCCGCCTCTTTCAGAATCTATAAAAAAACTTCGGCTCGAAATAAGTTAGGATTTCGGCGAACGCTTGAGTTGCTTCAAGAGATCTTTACCACGAATAGCACCAATGACACGAATCAAGCAGGAGAAGATCGTTTCTCATTTGATTGTCGAACACAAAAATCAGCCTCGAACGTTCCGCGGATCTTCCGACAGCTGCAGCGGCCTGTTCGACATTCGTGTGATTGGTGTTATTCGTGGTTTCACCTCTCCTATTTGTTTTTTATCGCTTCGTACTCGTTTTCGCCGTTGGTCATTCCCAGGATTTACGAGGCGTTCTTAAACGGCTCGTTACGGACGCAAATCGAAATCGTGCTCCACGTGTTCTGGGGAAACCACCGCTTCCAGCCCAGAGGTTTGGGCGCTGAAATACTTCTTCGGAATCGCTTCCTTTCCGGCTTGCCCCATTCCTGGAGCAATTTCCCAAGCCGTGACGGTTACGTGATATTTCCCCGGAGGAACTCCGACGCCGGTTTCGGAATTCCCAATGGTGAATTGCCCCTCTTTCACGTTGCCGCTGAAAACATTGCTGTTGTCCGCAGTCAGAAACGCAATGGCCCCCTGCCGCACAGGACTGCCATCAAACTCAACATGCCCGCGGACGTCAATCAATCCGCTATCCGTCCCTTTGGCACATCCGGCGACTGTCGCGGCAATTGCCAGGAACAATGACATCAACACCATCTCGCGACGCAGCATGAACAATCTCCAAACGGGAACAAGGACGCACCGAGGCGTTCTATAATGACGTTCGACGCGGCCACATTATTCCCCGGACACAACGTGTTGATCGGCCTTATCACCCATGTAGCAGTAAGACGGATAATCGATGTTGCTGCTAATAAATCGGATCGCTCCGTCGGACATCGCCATGTGGAGACCTCCCACATGATGGCTGCCGAAACCACCGTTGGGACCGTGTCCGTCCGGGGTGCTGGAATAAGTCGCCTGAGTTAAGGCCATTGTCGAACTATTGGGGCGCTGGCTGGTATACGCCCCGGGATAGTTCGTACTCCAAGCCGCTCCCCCATAGCCAATCAGTTCGGCCCGGCGTTCGCCCATCAAGAACGTATTGCTGGTCCCATCCGTAATACTAGCAATATTGATTTTTGTCATTCCGCGAGGTGCAAACACCCCCGGATGCGCGGCCGCTCCATAGGTATGCGGATAGAACCAGAGCTGTGGTGGAACGGTTTTGCAGAATGGCAGACTGGGGCAATCGGGCGTGGCAATGTCGATGCTGCTCCCGCCACTGACTGCATAATGGAGTGGTTGCACCGGACCGCCAAATTTAAACACCAAACCGGTGTTGAACGGCTGGTTTAAAAAGGTCAATCCACTGGAGCCATTGGGATTCGTGGGGCAGCTTAGCACGGGAAAGAATTTTGCAGAAATCAAGGGCCAGTTGGTTCCCGTGTCAATGTGCTGGGCCCAATTGATGGAATTATACAGAGGTGCCTGGTCAATATAAGGAAGCATAAACTCCACCCAGTTGTGGCGGATGTAAGTATTCACTTCGTCATAGGAACTGGCGTAGGGAAACACCTGATGCGAATCGTGATAATTGTGGATCGCCAGGGCCAGTTGTTTCAGATTGTTCTTGCACTGGCTGCGGCGGGCGGCTTCGCGGGCTTGCTGGACCGCTGGCAGCAGCAACGCAATTAGGACTGCGATAATCGCAATCACAACGAGCAACTCGATGAGCGTAAAACCACGGCGCATGGCAATTGTCCCTAAAGTAAGAAATGATGAGGGTCAAACTGACGAGTGTCCCGGAATAGCCATTAATGAGGGCTATTCACGGGGATAATGCGATATCGATGGCAATGACGACGAGCAACTCAAACCGGACGCAGTCACTTCAGGCTAAGCCGTGAAGGATTTTGGAACGCGAATTCTCATGGAATCTTGAATTTGGTGGTCTTGCGAACCATTGGGAGGGTGAGGCTCCTGCCGAACCGTTTGGTCTACTGGGAGCAGAAAGACTTAACGGTTCGGCAGGAGCCTCACCCTCCCAGAAGCCTTCAGACTTTGGCGGAGCTGTCGGGAATATTAAAAGTCTCCGCTTGGTGAGACCTAGTAAAGAAAGACAGGGGCAATCACGAACGGAGCGAAAACGAAACGTTATCCACCTAAAAAGATTAATTGCGACGCTTGGTGGGAATACTTTTAAATTGCCGCGTAAGGTTGGGAAGCGACTGCTCCAGAGCCATTCGTTCCAGGCTGGAAGCCCCCACAAAACCGACCGCGTCAGTATGTTCGTTGATATAAGCCGCATCTGCCGGGGTGGAGATCGGCCCGCCGTGGGACAGGCAGATCATGCCCGCACGCACTTCCTGAGCCGCCTGGACAATCTGTTGAGTCCTCCGTGCGGCATCCATCAGAGTGCATGCCGCATCACGAACGCCGATCGAACCTCCGATCGTGGTTCCCACATGGGCCACAATCACGTCAGCCCCCGCATCCGCCATGGCCCGGGCCTCGTCAGGCGTGGCCACATAAACGATCGAGAACATATCCATCCGATGCGCGAGTGCCGTCATCTCGACTTCTTTTTTGAAACTCATGCCGGTTTCTTCGAGCACCTGGCGGAAGTCGCCGTCCACGATGCTGTGGGTCGGGAAATTATTGACCCCCGAGAATCCCATGTCTTTGACTTTTCCCAGCCAATGCCACATTCGGCGTCGCGGATCGGTGGCGTGCACTCCACAGATGACGGGCGTTTCTTCCACGATCGGCAGCACTTCGAATTCGCCGATCTCCATGGCGACTGCGTTGGCGTCTCCATAGGCCATCAACCCCGCGGTCGAACCGTGCCCCGCCATCCGAAATCGGCCGGAATTGTAAACGATCAGCAGGTCGACCCCGCCGCGTTCCAGAAACTTGGCGCTAATGCCGGTGCCCGCCCCGGCGGCGATGATCGGCTCACCCCGCTCCAGCGTCGCGTGCAATCGTTCCAGCACTTCTTTCCGGGTGTAAGGATTTCCGCGGCCGGTCCAAGGATTAGGCATGACTAACACTTCTTGACGAGTCAGGTAGAATTCGGTGATATTCGTTCAGCAATCATTTAAATTGCCCTAACAAAACCGGTTGTGGGCGATTCAGCGTCCTTGTATTTCACAAGGATGCTGAATGACTGCAGAGGTTTTGTTAAGTTTATTCGGATCATTGTGGCGCAGCTCCAGAGGACGATCCATCGTGTCAGCCCACATCTCCATACGTGAAAACCACATGGCCGCCCCCGGTTCTCGGACGTTTGTGGTGCGTGCGGACACGTCCGATACCCGCCCGTGGCTAGCGACGGCACCGGTCGCACCACAACTGGGGCAATATCGCATTGCCCATTGCGGTCTAATGGAAGCAGCCCATCCGATGAAAATTGTCCGGTCGGAACTCTCTGGAACGTTCTTCCTGGCCTGCTTTGAAGGGGAAGGCGAAGTGTTGATGGACGGAGCCTGGCAGACCGTCGGCAATGGGTGGGCCTGCGTGCAGCCTCGCTTCATTACCAACGCGGTGCGAGCCAAGAAGAATTGCCTATGGAAATTTGGCTGGGTGCGCTACGCCGAGTCGCGCGACTCGCAGGGTCTGGTCTCCATCTATTCGCCTACATTTCGACAGTTTGATCCCCGCGCCTTCAAGGCGGCCATTGAAGGTCTGCATGGTGAAGCGAGTGCCTCGGCGTCTCCCGCCGCCCTCCTGAGCTGGACCAGCCTGGTACACCAGTATGTGCTCTCCTTCGTCGAGCCCTTCCGCGGCGATGACCGATTACAACGGGTCTGGGAAAAAATCGCCCGCAAACTGGATCGCAAATGGTCCTTGGAGGAGATGGCGAAGATCGCCTGTGTCAGCACCGAGCATCTCCGGCGACTCTCCATGCAGACGCTGGGCCGCTCACCCATGCAGCACGTCACGTTCCTGCGTTTGCGGCACGCTGCCGAGTTGCTGACAACCGGAGATGACAAAATTGCCTACATCGCACTGCTAGTGGGCTATGAAAGTCCCTTTGCGTTCTCAGACGTTTTCCAACGCTGGTCGGGCTTTCGTCCGAGCACCTTCCGACAACGCTCGCGCTCCATCAGAGATGACGAAATATCGGTCCCATAAACTTGGGAAGCACGATACGCTCCGTGGCCTTGCAGAGCCTCTAACCCTGCGATGATTTGATCTCCCGTTCGGGTGTCCTATTTTTTCTGTCCATCATTTACAGCTACACGCTGGACCACGCGCGGCCTACGTGCTAATGGTTCTCTAACAGTGGTCTGGTGACAAGTGAGATGTACTCGCACCGACTTACCGTTTATCCGATTTTCCAAGAGGAGCCATTACTGATGCGACACTACCTTGTTGTCTGTGGCTGTATATGGGGGGCGTTCGCTGCGACGCCGGGGTCCGCCGAATCCAAGCTGCCGGCAGTCATCGCACACTGGAAGTTGAATGGCGATGCCCGCGACTCGGGCAGCCTGGGTTTGCATGGTGACAATCACGGCGTGACGTTCACACCCGCAGAAGCAGGCGAGAAAAGTTCGGCGGCCGTCTTTCTCGGTCGTAAAGAATCGATCACCGTCCCGCAGGCCAAAACGGTCCAGTTGGGACAGCACGATTTCTCGGTCTCGCTGTGGCTGCATACGAACGAGATCCTGGATGACGATCTCGGTGATGTGCTGAGCCAATACGATCCGGTCAGCCGGAAGGGATTTCATCTGACTCTCAGGAACAACGCAGGGATCACCAACAGTTCGCCGAATACACGCCAGCTGCAGTTCGGGATTGATAGTGGAACAGAACCGACCTTCCAAGATTTGGGGCGTCCGGGCAATGCGCTCCTGGGGTTCTCGATCAGCGTCCACGAAGGTGAGCTCTACGTCGGAACGTGTGAGCCCGGGAAAGGTGAAGCGGGACATGTCTATCGGTATGCGGGTCCGTCGAAATGGATCGACTGCGGAGCCCCCAGTGCGGCGAATTCGGTTTCGTCCCTGGCGGTCTTTCAAGGACGATTGTATGCCGGTACGGCCAAGTATCGCGTCGCCGGTTCGGCCCTAGCTGAATCTGAGAATACCAACCTGGGGGGCGGCATCTATCGCTATGACGGGGACCAGAAGTGGACGCCGTGCGGTCAACTGCCGCAAACCGAAGCGATTGGCGGAATGACGGTCTATAAGGGGCGTTTCTATGCGTCCTCCCTCTATCGACCGGCGGGATTCTTTCGCTATGAAGAGGGCGAGAAATGGACGCCGATGGCCACACCCAATGGTAAGCGTACGGTCTGCTTAGGCGTGTGGAACGGCTACCTCTGGGCCACCGGTTACGACGAAGGAAATGTCTATCGTTTCGACGGCGAGACCTGGACCGACCTGGGCAGAGTCGGTGACAATACCCAAACGTATTCGTTCGCGGTCCATCAGGGGCAGTTGTGCGTAGCAACCTGGCCGAGCGGCAAGGTGTACTATTTGAATGCTGCCGGAGCGTGGGAAGACAAGGGCCGCTTGGGGAGCGAATTGGAAGTGATGGGCATGATGGTCCACAACGGTCAGTTCTACGGGGGGACATTGCCCTTAGGACAAGTCTATCGTTTCGACGGTGAGACCCGGTGGACTTTGTTACGCCAGTTGGACGAGACCAAAGACGTGAAGTTCCGACGAGTCTGGACCGCCGCTCAATATGCCGGCCAAACGTTCTGGACGACGCTACCGTCAGGAAAAATATTCTCGATGGAAGCGGGCAAATGCGTCACGCACGATCGCGAACTCCCCGCAGGCTGGCGACACATCGCAGCCGTCAAACAAGCGGGTCAATTACGGCTCTACGTCGACGGAAAACAAGTCGCCGAGTCAACAGAATTCGACCCGACCAAGTTCGATCTCTCTAACGACCAGCCATTGAAGATCGGCGCCGGAACCGGCGATTTCTTCAACGGCCGCTTGAAAGACCTACGTTGGCACGGCGTGGCCCTCACCGAACCAGAGATCGCCAAACTAGCGAAAGAATAATTGGGCGTAGTTTTGGCAAACTGAAGCGGGGTGGCACAAGTTGCAAGCGACCTGTGCCACCCCGCGCCATTGCGTTGCGGCTTGTTGCGTAGCGAGACAGGTCAACTTACTTGGAGGTTTTGTGGGGGGGGCAGGATTTATTTGAAGACCCTGCTAGCAGTGACGATGCTACCAACTTGGCATCCGAAAGGGTTGGAATGGCCTATGGACTGAATTCCGTTGAGCCTTGTGAAGTAGCATGCCTTGGAACCTATCCATAACATTTAGCCGACTTGCAAGTTCTAGTTGGAGCCGAAATGAGCAACAACCTCAGGTTACGTGTTGTGCTATGTTCTGCCAGCGTACTTTTTATTATATGGGTATACAGTAAAGTGTTCGAAGAGCGAATTATCGTCATGAAGTCCGATATGATACGCATTTACAATTGTGTCGATAGGGCAAAGTTAAAGACTGAGAAACAGAGTGGTTGGAGAGTCCTGACAGCAAGTGAGCTAAGATCTGTATTTCAACAGAAAGGGTGTAAGTTCAACGCAGATGACAGAGTTCCGGTGGATCCATGGGGTGGATTGATCTGGGTGGCTATGAGGACAGTGGCAAATGGAGGAAACGAGTTTGTCGTGTGCTCGAACGGAGCTGACGGACGGTTTTCAACGTCCGACGACATCGTTAGTTCAAAACAAAACCCGTGGCCAATTACCGAAGCTGCTCCAGATGCGTTAAGGGACTGAGGGGACTACGCAAGGGGTCAGGGAAACAGTACCAGTAGGTCAGGCTGTGCCTGACGCGGGGTGGCACAAGTTGCAAGCGACCTGTGCCACCCCGCGTGCGTCGAGCAAACGTAGGCGATCTCGTCCCATGATGAGTTTGAGATTGTGTAAAGGTCTCCGTCCACCGCTACGATCTCGTAATGTGAGAGACCGTCTCCACCACAGACTTCGTGTCACAATCTAGACACGGTGATATGGCACTTGTAAGTGCAGTCAATTGTGTCCAACTATCCCCGATTTTGTTCATTGTAATGGGTCTTGCCGACGATTTAGTGTATGGGACACTGCGCTCAGACGGCAATGGAATAGTCGAGCTTGGGAAGGTGGGACGCCAGTTCCAGATCATGATGAGCAGGGCGAACAAGAATCGGCAATTTGTGCTGACAACCCTGCTGGCGAACGTGCTCGTCCTGTTCGTCGCCGCGAACAGTGTGCCAGCTCAGCCGCTCGCGCCTGAGCAGGAGAGTTCCACCGCGGCCTCGACCAGCGGGTCGGCCCCTGCAGCCCAGAACGCAACTCCTTCGAGCCCAAGCGTGCAGTCTCATTTCGGTCCCGGAAGTGACGCAAGTTCCGCGTATGCCTTTCCGTCGCATCCCGATGGCCCACCGCCGTACAAACCGCTGCGATACGATGAAGACTACCGCTACCTCGCAGATCCCGCGTTCCGGACGGATTCTTGGGACCAGCTCAAGTACATTCCGCTCGGCGATCACGAGGACTGGTTCATGTCGTTTGGCGGGCAGATTCGCCCCCGTTCCGATAACTACAACAACTCCAATTTTGGAACGATTCCAGGCGGCAATTCGTACTTGCTCCAAAGATACCTGGTCCACGGTGATTTCCACTTTGGTCCCAACGTGCGTTTCTTCGGCCAATTGTTGAGTGGCTTGGAAACCGGTCGGATTGGAGGACCAAGACCAGACATCGATCGCGATGTGTTCGATGGACATCAGGCTTTTGTCGATGTCGTGCAGGATCTCGACGATCAGTCAGCACTGACTTGGCGCGTCGGCCGCCAAGAAATGAGATACGGATCTGGTCGGCTGATCGACGTCCGCGAAGGTGTCAACAATCGACGTTCCTTCGATGCAGCTCGGTTGCTGTACAAATCTGGCGACTGGTCGGTGGACGCGTTTTTCTCAAAACCGGCACTCAACAAGACCGACGTGTTCGATGATAACTGGAATCCGAAGATCAATTTTTGGGGCGCTTATGCCGTGACTCCTCTCGCTGCGCTGCCAGACGGTCATGCGGACCTCTACTATCTGGGATATGAGAATCAGCAAGGAGTTTTCGAGCAAGGCTCGGGATATGAGATGCGACATTCGATCGGGACGCACCTCTGGGGCCGCCCAACTCCCTGGGACTACGACATTGAAGCCATCTGGCAGTTTGGACGGTTCGGTTCAGGCAATATTGCGGCCTGGGCCATCGCTTCAACGACCGGATACAACTTTGCCGAACTGCCTTTTCGCCCTCGTGTGGGGTTGGTGGCCGACATCGCCAGTGGTGATCGAAATCCAAACTCTTCGAATCTGCAAACATTCAATCCGATGTTTCCCACGGGAGCGTATCTCAATCTGTCGAACCCGATTGGTCCGGCCAACTTCATGCAGGTGCATCCCTGCGTCGATCTCCACTTTGGAGAAAACGTAATGTTCAAGGCTGATTGGGCATTCGTCTGGAGGGAGAGCATTCACGACGGAATTTACGGGCCATTCGTCGGCCCTCCCATTCGAACCGGGCAACTCAGCGATGCACGATATGTCGGCAGTTCACCGTCAGCCACCGTAACGTGGAAGGCAACTCGACACGTGACGCTGGTTGCAAGCTACGTCCACTTCTTTGCCGGAGCGTTTCTTAAAGAAACGCCTCCCGGCAAGGACATGGACTACGCAACCGTATGGCTCGACTACACGTTCTAGTGCTATGCCACAGCTTCGATTTGGGATCCACGCCCCAAAGTATTGTCGTGCCACTGTTTTGCGACCGTACTCGGTCGTTAAGCAGTGCCCGGACAACTTGGAAGCACTGCTTAACGACTGAGTACCGTTGCAAAGCAGTGGCACGCAATCCTAAACCTTAACTGTGACACATCACGAGTAGGCGACCTATTTTAAATGCCCCATGCGACCGGCCTGATAGTCTTCAATCGCCTGATGAATCTGATCACGGGTATTCATCACGAACGGACCTTGGCCGACGACGGGCTCATTGAGTGGCTCTCCCGTGAGTAGCAACACTCGAGCCGGGGTCTCTGCTCGCAAATCGACTGAATCCCCCTGCGGTTCGAACGACACCAGCTCCACGGACTTCACGGGAGTGTCGTTGACCGTGACGGTGCCCGCCTGGACGATGAGCAATGAGGTGTGCCCTTCTGGAATAGACAGCTCAATCACTCGTCCCGCGTTCAACTGCAGATCCCATACATTGACCGGAGTGAAGGTCTTCGCCGGACCACGAGTTCCCAGCAGTTCGCCAGCGATCACGCGCGCCACGCCGGCGGCGTCAGGCAGCGTTACTTGGGGAATCTGCGAGTCGAGAATCCCCTGGTAGTGCGGGGGCGACATCTTATCCTTGGCAGGGAGGTTGACCCACAACTGGACCATTTCCAGCGTGCCACCCTCTTTCGAGAATCGCTCACTGTGGTATTCCTCATGCACGATTCCCGAAGCGGCAGTCATCCATTGCACGTCGCCGGGACCAATTGAACCATGACTGCCACTGGAATCGCGATGTTCCAGTTCACCTTGGTAGACGATGGTAACGGTCTCGAAGCCACGATGCGGGTGCTCGCCAACACCGCGAGTCGCCTCAGCCGGAGCGAACTCGTAGGGTCCTGCGTAGTCCAGCAGCAGAAACGGATCGAAGGCATTTCCCGCGGCGTAAGAAAACAGGCTGCGAACAGGAAAACCATCTCCCACCCAGTGCTGGTGAATATCTCGCACGACCCGACGAATTGTCTTCTTCATGAATCACTCCTTCACCTTGCGATTGAATCTAGTGTCGCACTCCGACTTGCCTTCAAGCACCCGTTTCGTGCCCAAATGTGGACGAGTTGTCCAGTCGAGTGCGCTCATCGCCACGCCAGGAATCGAGTTGTTGGATTCTGGCGTAGCGATGAGCAGACGGTCCGCTGCAACGATAGCGTTTTTCAGATCGATTACTTCTTCGCCTGATCAGCCTCCAGGCGGTCCAGCTTCGTTTCGTGTCCGACCTTCTGCACGTTTTGGGCTTTGTCGTAACTCTCCATCAACGCTCGATAGGGCGGGACGATGTGGTCCACCATGACCGCGGCAAAGTCCATCGCGTCAGGCCGATTCCAAGTGCTCATCAGTTCGGCAAGAACGGCATAGGTGTCGATTGGCATCGCACCGGCCTGAACGACACGAGCGATGGTGAGGTCTGTGGCCATCTTGGACCAGTTCCCCGAGGCGTCGACAATGCAGAAGACCTTGTACCCGGCGACGAGAGCACTCAGCGTCGGGAACGCCATGCAGACACTCGTGAGCGTGCCTGCGATCAGGAGCGTCTTGCGGCCGGTCTTCTCGATCGCCGAAACCCAAGCGGGATTGTCCCAGGCGTTGATCTGGCCGGTTCGCGGGATATAGACCGCTTCCGGATTGGACTGGTGAACCTCGGGAATCAACGGCCCGTTCGGACCATCAGGCACCGAGGCGGTCGTGAACGTCGGAATTTTCGCCAACCGGGCGACCTTTGCCAAGGCCGTCACGTTGGAACGGAGCACTGGCTGGTCGATGTCTCGGACGAGTTGAAACAGTCCGCTTTGATGGTCAATCAACAGCATCACTGCGTCATCGGGGTTGATCATCCATTTGTTTGCTTGAGACATGAGTTTCTCCTTGGTGAAAAGTCCTTGCCCAGCAGAATCGGACAACTTGATGTCCGCGCCACGCCTTGACTTCTACCGCTGTTCCGCCCAGCATTCAAGTACGGTCTTTTTTGTAACACAGTAACATTTATGTTACTAAAGGAGCACGAATGCCGAAGACATCTCAGGGCGAAAACACGAAGAAAACCGTCAGTTGTCCAGTAGAAACGACCATCCAGGCCATCGGTGGACGCTGGAAAGTTCTCATCATTCACCACCTGCTGGAGGGGACCAAGCGATTCGGCGAGTTGACGCGATTGCTCCAGGGCGTCTCAGCTCGAACCCTAACGAGACAGCTGCGGGAGCTGGAAGACAGCGGGGTCATCACTCGGTATGTGCATCGACAGATCCCGCCCAAAGTCGATTACTCGCTCACGGAGCTGGGTCTAAAACTGAAGCCCATCCTTTGGGCGATGCACGATTGGGGCGAGGAAGTTGCGAAGTGCAGTCCAAACCCCAATCCATAACGCAGAGCCACGGTAACACCCAACGCATCCCCGTTCGGTAAGGGGGCGACCTCACACCGACTGCAGGCGAAGCGGCTTAGATGCCGGGGCTTCTCCGATGCATGGTGTCTGATCAAAGTCTCGTGGCGGGGCATGCCTCGTGTCGCCCCAGCTGGGAGCAACCGAGGCCCCCCTCCGGGACACACAAAAAAGTACCATCGCCACGTAACAGATTAATACTCGCCAATCACCTCGCCACCAGATCGTGTGCCCAAGGCACGCCAGACGTTCGAGTCGATGTTTTCGCTGATCGTTCGACTCGATCCATCGGCCAGCAATGAATTCACGATGCCGACATGATAGCTCCGCGAAGTCAGGATGGAGTAACTGGCCAGGGTGGTGTTTGACCCTTCCTGCCGGGAGGCGTAGTCGGCATCGTAGGTCACGCCCTGATACGTCCAAGTGACATCCGCGTTCGGCGGAAGCGTCGTGGTAAACCCGCTGTGGTGCGAGTGTCCATTCGCCCATTCTGTGTGGCCGGTGCCGTCTTGGGTCGCCGGCTGAATCCGATCTTTGACCCCGGCATCGATTGCGGCCAGGACCTCGGTCATCGTCTGCGGAATTGTCGTGGCTGGGGGAGCCGCATTCCGTGTATAGGCTTGCCACGACTTGACCTCAGAAGCCAGTAATGTGTTGCTGGTCCCGTCTTTCGCGTTGTCTAACCGCAACGAGCTATTGGGGTAGAAAAAACCATTTCCACCCGTCCCCGTCGCGGGATCAAAAACAAACCAGGTTCCAAAATTGAAACCGTAGTTGGTGCAATACAAAAACACGCCGCCCCCAGCGTCGCGCGGTGTGCCAGTCTTCGGATCCGAGGGACAAGCGTAAACCGGAACCCGAGTGCCACTGACTGCTGGGGCATTGAACGCGCTACCCCAAGCCTGTTGCAAATCGATTTTGTTGTAGAAATTGGCTTGATCCAGGTAGGGCATGATTCGGCCATGGACCGACCAGGAGCTATTCGTGGTCACCGCTGGGTTAATGGCCATGCTAGGGGGCAGCTTGTCGAACGTCGACGCATAGTTGTGCAGCGCCAACCCGATCTGCTTGAGATTGTTCTTGCATTGAGACCGCCGCGCGGCTTCTCGAGCCTGTTGGACTGCCGGCAACAGAAGTGCGATCAGAACGGCGATGATGGCGATGACAACGAGGAGTTCAATCAAAGTGAAGGCTCTTCGAGTACGGACGAACATGAATTTCCCCAGGAGTGCACGTGGATGCCGAAGGCCTAATCAGGTCCAGGTGCCGGAAAGATTAAGCAACCGTAAGGTTTGAAATCGCAATGCACAGGCGAATCCCGTGCCAAGCCGGAAGGGTGTTCGTTTTCGGCGTTTAAACGCTCGAAACCCAAGCCCTCGCCACATCCAAAACCACACACCGACGGAAATACCGCCACTCGCGACGGAAATACCGCCAAAAATATCCAAGCTGCCTCGAACGGCGCGCGGACACTTCGAACGCCCCAAGCCCTAGAGCATCAAAGCCCCGCAGGATGGGTGTTCATCCCCATCTCTTCCACTGGAACGCCCAAACCGACGGGCGCAAGAATGCCCGTCCTACAGAATGATCTGAGGCGCCAATCTCGGCAGCTCTCTCAGGTAAGAATACGAGTATCACCGACGCCGCAGACCCGCTTGGTAATCAGATAGCCCAGCATCACGTACAGGCCACAGGTGACAAACACTCCGACGCCTGCGACAAACGGCACCATGAAAATCCGCAGTGCCAGGAAGTCCTTGCGAAACAAGACATATCCGCCGACGCCCCCCAAGACGATTCCGGTGACGGCGCAGATCACCATTAACGTTTTCGAGACGAGAAATCGCTCGAGCTTGGTGGCGCGGACGCTGTGTCGCGCGTAGTAGTCCGAAATCGTCTCACCGGTATCGGCCCACCGAAAGTCCGAGATGTGAAAGAACGCATTGCATTCGCTGCACCAAGTACGAGTCATATCGGACATTGGATTGGAAGCAACCTCGAAGGGTTGTCCGGAAATCTCCGTGTCCAAACCACATTGCGAGTGCGTGTAGGTGCGAGATTGTGGAACGGGCGTGGGAGTCATGGCGACCTTTCCTTGACACAGGCTGATTCAATCCGACTTTCATCAGCGTGAATCGGTGGCAACAAATCTCTTGGAGAAGATTTGTTAGCATTCTCGATGAAAATTCTTCCCCATCTATTTCTTGGGCTTGCCCCGACGCAGTCCATGAAGCCCTGGGCAGTTTCCCCTTTTGGTCTTTCGCTTGCCGGATCGAGTTTCGAGCGGGCTGTCCCGCATTCGGAACTCTCCTCGCGAATGATCGCATTGTTCAGTACATTTGCCAAACGTGCGGTTGTTAAATATTAGCGAAGCCAAAAGCCATTTTCTATAACTTTAATTGCAACTAGGGGCCAGAAGATACGCTGTGTTCAATTTATTAAATTAGGCCACACATCACGGCGTGATTTCAAACTCCGCACGGTACATCCGGGTTGAACACACGAGCCCGACTCAAGACAATATCTCTACACGTCCGAAACATCAGTGAGATTTGTCATGACCATGTTCGTCCATCTGGCGGCTGAATCGAGGGTCCCCCTTATCCGTCGGAACGGTCTCAGCCGTCTCCGAAAGTCCACCGCGACTCAGCCAGGTGGAATCTTCGCCATGCCAGTGACTCGCAATTTCTACATCTCCCACCAATGGCTCCGCGAGTTGAAACGTCGCGGGCAAGGGGCGATTGCCGGAGTTTACTTTCGCATCCCGGACACCGAATTAGTCTGGGTGGGGCACTATGGACAAGCTCATCGTCAAATGACGGCCGTCGAGGCCGAAGGCGAGTTCATGGCGGCAGAAAGTCGCGAAGGCTGGGAAGTCGTCATTCCCCGTCGTATCGACGCCAAAGAGATCCAACGTGTCCGACCGTTACCACAAGTCGTCGGCTGGCGTTTCTCCCCCGGCGCCAAAGGCAAGCCGCCCTATTGCACCTGTAAATACTGCATTGGCGGCGACATCGGCGCGGCCAAGCTCAGAGCACGCTTCGCCCCGTAGCCCCAGATTGCCAGCGACTCTGGTCACTAGCGAAAGAAGTTCTGAGCCGTACTAAGAGCGTTACCGGCTGAAAGCCGCGACTCGGTCTTGACATGTCGGACTACAACTGTGAGCATATTGACAACACATGTAGTCATTCCCGTTGCGAGGATCTATGAGCAAGTTACCGCAGATCTCGGATGCTGAGTGGGAGATCATGCAGGTGATCTGGCGGCAGTCGTCGATCACCGCCGCAGAGATCGTTGCCGAACTGGGTGAACGCATCGGTTGGAGCCATCGGACCATTCGTACGTTACTGGGACGGCTGGTTCGCAAGAAGGCGATCGGATTTAAGACGCTTGGGAACCGTTATGTGTATCACCCCCAGGTCAGCCACGAATCCTGTGTGAGGGCGGAAAGCCAGTCGTTCATTCAGAAGATTTTTTGCGGCGATACGGCATCGTTGCTCGTTCATTTTGTGCGGCACGGGGATCTGTCGGCGGAGGATCTGCAAGAGCTGAAGAAAACACTCCTGGACAAAGCCGAGGAGACCGCGCCGTGACCTCTCCTGACCTTGCAAACGCCCTGGTATCACTGTTTCTGCTTGTGGTGCAGATCTCGTGGCAGGCGGCCATTGTGGTCAGCCTGGTACTGGCCGTTCAATGGGCAATGGGTGGGCGATTGCCGGCTGTGTGGCGGCACGCTCTGTGGGGGATCGTGCTGCTGCGGTTGATCATTCCGGTTCTTCCGGGAAGCGTCGTCAGCATCTTCAACCTTATTCCGTCGGCGACGACATCGAGAATGGTAGTCGACGCACCGCTGATTTCGTCGACCGGGGAATTGCCTCTGGATCGCGACGAGCCCGACTTAGTTGCGGCCCCATCTGGCGGGCCGGCTGCAGGCGTCGATGTGAAAGCCAGCCCTCTCACTGTCGCTCAACAGGTCGCGACAGTGGCAAAAGAACCAACCTCGTCGCTGTTGTTTTACGCGGCGATCGGATGGCTAGTCACGGCCATCCTGTTGACCGTGCGGACCATATTCACGGCAGTGCGTCTGCAGCGTGAGGTCTCTCGAATGCCACCGTTGAATGATGGTCGAGTCCTCCGTCTCTTCGACCATTGCTGTCAACGATTGAAAATTCGTCATTGGCCAAGATTAGTGCTCGGTCCGACGGGAGCGGAAGTCGGGGTGACCGGGCTATGGCGAGCGACCATCGTCGTTCCCGAGCACGTGGCAACTCACCTGCCTGAGTCCGAGCTGCAACACATCCTGCTCCATGAACTAGTGCACGTGTCACGCGGAGATCTCATCTGGAACTGGGCTGCCTTGGTGGTTTGTCCTCTGCACTGGTTCAATCCGCTGGTGTGGTATGCCAGCTATCGAGCGAAGCTTGATGCCGAGCTGGCCTGTGACTCCCAGGTGCTGGCGCAGTTGCCGGTTTCGGAAATCGTCCCCTACGGGCTCACACTCTTGCGACTGCTGGAACACGCATCAACCGTTTCAAAACTGCGGATGTCAGTCCGCATAATCGGTGGCCGCCGCAGTTTGCACAGGAGAATGCAGATGATTGCTCGCTACAAAGTTGCGTCGCTTCGGGATCGATCATGGGGAGTCGTGGTCACAGTGTTGCTCAGCGCAACCTGTCTGACCGGCGCGACGCGATATATATTCGCGGCAGATCCGCCCCAGAACGCGCCACCGCGTACCGTGCGAGGTGCGTCAGCAGATAATGACGAAATGCAATTCGACGGCGGTCCGATTGCGGAAGCTGCGGCCGCCTATGCTGCGACTTATCACGCTCCGCTGTACGCCCAAAGTTGGAGCCCCATTCAACGCCTAAAACCAGATGGCAAATACTCGGGAGTCTTCATCAATGGTTTGAGCCTGCACGATGCGGACATGGAGACACTGAAATCACATCCGGAGATCGAAGACGTCGTCGTCTATAACGTGGGACTCCAGGGCGATGGACTGCGATACCTCGCGTCGTTGCCCAAGCTCTCACGACTGACGCTCTGTGGTGGACGATGCACTGATGCCTATCTAGAAGCGCTACCGCGAATGGAGAAGTTAAAACAACTCAGTTTAATCGGATGCGTCATGAGTGCTCAGTCGCTGGCAGTCCTAAAGAAATGTCCACAACTCGAGCGATTGGAACTGTCGTTTGTGCCCGTCGAAGACGGTATTCAGTATCTGAGTGACGTTCCGCAGCTAACCAGTTTAAAAATCGAGAACACAGACTTATCTGATCTGGGGATCATGCATTTGAAGGTCGTTTCCCAGGCGCGGAGCCTCACTCTAAAATCAACGCGAATCACGGACGATGGCCTGAAGGTCTTGCAGAATCTCACCGCACTGAAATCGATCTCTTTATCGGCCGAAAAGGTTCGGGGCCCGGGGCTTTCGAATTTGACGAAGTTGCTCCAGCTAAGGCGGCTGAGTTTTGAAGGGCAAGGAACCACGGATGCGTGGCTGTTAGCGCTCGAACCGCTGCGTGGCATCGAATGGATGCAGCTGAGCAATACGGCAATTACCGGAGCTGGACTAGCACCGTTACGCAATTGGTCCAACGTGAAAGACGTCTGGCTGAAAAGCAATCGCGTCGATGACGCCGGCATTGAAATCCTGGCAGACGTCAACCGCATTCGAAATCTTCATTTTGAAGAAACTCGAATGACGCACGCAGGCAAACAGAAGTTACGCGAGACTCGATCGGCATTGCGTTGAGAACGGAGAAACGGGGACCTTCTACTTTTGCAGCCTCCCGCGAGGGCTAAGGCTTAATTGCAGCCGGGTCGTTGCAGCCCAGACGTGAACGCTAAAAATCAGTTAACCTGCGCCACCCCGAAGCTAACTCCCAAGTCCAACACTGGCCTCAAGTGTGGCAAGGTCGTCTAGTTCTGTCATCCGAAAGTGATTGCCGTTTCGAACGTCAAACTGGCGTGCCAGCTCACGCGCCTCGTGTTCGAACCAGGCGGTAAGTTCGGCTAGATCATATTGCCGTCCTTCGTTCCACAAGGGGAAGGTCTCCGGTAGGCGCAGTTTGCGTAGTTTTGTCCCGGATTTCTGCAAAGCCAACATCAGGAATAGCGACGCGCGGTAGAAATTGTATCGATTGAGCAACGCACTCGTGGCGAGCGCCGCCCGAAGGTGCCGCTCAAACAATTTGATCCCGGCAGGCAGGTTTTGAACCAGAACTAAATAGATGAGATGGCCGCCGAATGCAGAGATGTGGGAGGGGTCGTCCTTGACGAGCAAATACCCCCGCTGATGATACTCGGCGGCCTCTATGATTCGTCCTAACCTCAGCGATGGGACGAGCACATTGGCATAAGTCAAATGAGGTTGTGACGCACAGGAGAGTTTCCCATTTAAGATCGGTTGCGCCAATTGCAGCGCTCGACGATACTGTCCGAGGAACGCATGCGTCGACACCAAACTTGCTCGATCACAGGCGACACAATCGGTCAGATGATCGCGAGGACTCTTCTTCCAGAGGGGCAAGGTGGCCTCTAAGCGTTCCCGATCTCCCAAGTGACGTGCCAGGATACAATGCAATTTATGCACTGACCTTGGACTCGCACCATTCCGCTCAAAGCGGACAGCAAGATCGTCCCGAGCTGCATCCAGTTGCTGAAGTGAAATCTGAGGGAACTGGAGAAGCGTATGCACGGCCCATTTATATTGCCACAGGAGTCTTCTCGTTTCCGGAAACTGGTTCGGATCGCGGTCGGTCTGTGCGAGCAGCCAGCTATAGGCCAAGAGCACTTTCTCCGGAAAGCCCAAATGAATACAGTACTGAACAAGTTGTAACCGCAATTCGTACCCCATCGTCACATCGTGCTGCGAATCGGTTATCTGGATCGCCTGCTCCAGAAGTCCCACGCGGGCGGGAGAACGCGCCTGTCCGCCGATTTGTTCCCGCAGTTGCGACAATTCGCTCACCATCCTTCGTCCTCATTCTGAACGGGGACATTCTACTTTTGGAGCATCTCTCGATGACGAAGGCGTAATTCCAGCCAAGTACGTGCTGCATACGTTTGCAGCGTTAAAACTCAGTCCATCTACGCCGCCCCGAAGTCAGGTAGTGGTTCGTCTATCGCAAGATGTCAGGCTCGTGTATTCTATGTTTCCCGAGGGAGTAGTTCTCGATTC
>JAZKFE010000393.1:0-7316 GCA_040386595.1 Planctomycetota bacterium
TTTTTGCGATAAAATCATGGACGGTTTCGTCTTCGACCCAAGGCAAGTCGAGCAATTCTTCGACGGTCTCACGCATTTCTTTCACTGTATCACTCGGTGCCCCTTCAGTACTGGTACAAAGAATAAATGGTCTCGGCCCGTCGCTCAACGCGGCAACGCAGAGACGCATCACTTGAAGCTCGTTGACGTCCAGTAAATCCATTGTGGCTCTGATTTGTCGCTGGCTGAGAAGAAGGATGCAGGTCGAATGACACTGCCGTTGTGTTAGTGACTGTCGTTTAGAGGCTGAGGGCCCCCGAACTTGAGATCGCTCCCAGGTTCGTAGGATGGGCATTCCCGTCCGTCGGTATTGGCTGTGCCTACGAAGAGACGGGCAGCAGGAATGCCCATCCTACAAAATGACCGGGTCGCTTCGCATCTCATCAGCCTGCTGTAACACAGCACTACCACTGCCAATGTTCTACGATGAACTGTTCGTCGGATTCGGTGATGCACCATTGCCAAGCTCCATCGACCTTTTCAAACGACCGCGTCGGCGCCCCCAATTGTATCATCGCGTGACGAATTTTCTCAATCATCCAGGCATTCTGTGGACTCGCAACGAACAGCACATAAGACGTCACATAGCTGTTGAGAGTCGTGAAAAACCATCCCAGGCGATCCATACTTTGTGATAGCTCATCGAGTACCGCGGCGTGGCCAAGCTTGGAAGATGAAAGACGATCCAACCATTTTAAGACATCCTGCGAAATGAGCGGATCTAAGGCCAGGGTTTCACCCGCCCACTTGGGGTCTCCAGACCGAGCGGCACCTAGTAGTTCTATTATGACATTAAAATGATCTTCGTTCTGCCAGGTCCAAAAATCTCGAACAAGATTGTCTGTATCCTCAATTAGCCGATCTTCCCAAATGGGCAACCACGGCCAAGCGCCTAAGCGAGCGACCCCAATACTGTTGATCGCTTCCCTCACGCATCGTTTCATTCCTGGCAATACCAGATGCGGATGCGTCAGCAGAACTGGATCAAGACTGCCGAAACACCAATTGAACTTTTCGTCATCGGGAAGTGGTGAGGAGTACATATCAGGCACGTTCAGTCACACGGTGAAAGAATGGGGACAGGGACATTCTACTTTAGGAACCTGTCTGGAGGGCGAGAACTCGGGAGCGACAAAGGGGGCCGGACTCTTTGATCAACGAGTGCTGGGTACGACTGACGGTGGAGGTTCAACGATCGCCAACCCGGACCTGAGGTGAGAGTCACGTGCGGGCCGATGTGACCAGACGTCAGGCACCGTTTGAACTACTGGTCTGTCTGTCGCACGGTGTCAGGCCGTAATTCTCAGACCATCGCCGATTCATGATTGTCGTCCCAGACATACTCGAGAGTCGAAGCACGACTTGGCGGCATCGGAGTCGAACGCGAATTGAATTCTCTGCTGGGCCATCATGACTTCCTCGTAGGAAGGCGCTTTCATCCAGAACGTGTGTCCGTACCACCACACACCAAGTGGACAGGCATTTTACCAAGCGGGTTCGCGCAAAGCATTCGCGGTCGGATTCTTCCAGAAACCAGTCAATTTTACTCCGTGGCCGTAATGTTGGCTTTCATCCGGCAGGGTGGCCTTGGTTGCACCGCAACGTCGTATGTTGTCACATCTGAGATTTCGGATCGACTCCCCACGGCATTGTCGTGCCACTGTTTCACAACTGTACTCAGTTGTTAAGCAGTGCATTCCCAGCCGTCCGGGCACTGCTTAACGACCGAGTACGGTCGCGAAACAGTGGCACGCAATCCGAATTCTTCGCTGTGACACAGCAATCGTGTGTTGTCACCGCTTAATCTTCGGGTTGGGGGCCACGGGCTCTGTCAGTGCCGATCGTCGATCGGCTGTCCCGAAAAGCACTGGCAGAGCCAGTGGCACCCGAATATTTCGCCTTGAATGAGGTTCTACGTCACTCTGCGTTTTTGTACTTGAATTCTAATCATGTTCGGCGCCGTCTGACCTACCCGACTGTGGCCGCCACCCCGGGCGAGCCGTCTGCGATTGCTTCGCACATTTGTGCCCACTAGCATGGTCGATATCGGCATTCGAAACATGCAGAAACTCGACGCGATCGCGGCCATTGTGAAATCACAACTGACCCGGCCTTATTCCTTGAAGACAGAGCGAACAATGAAAGCACTTGTTTTCAAACGTTACGGCAGAGCCGATCAAATCGCGTTCGCAGATATTCCCCGCCCTACGCTTAAGCCGAACGAAATTCTGGTCCAGGTCCACGCTGCGGGCTTGAATCCAATCGATATCGCGATTCCCAAAGGAACGTTTAAGGCCATCCTCCGGTTTCAGCTGCCGGCCACGCTAGGCAGCGATCTGGCGGGTGTCGTGGTGGAAGTCGGAAGTCGCGTGACACGTTTCAAGCCGGGCGATGCCGTCTTCGCCAGCATCTTCGACCTGAGCACCGGCGCTCTCGCGGAATTTGCGGTCGTGCCGGAGGACGTCGCAGCACTCAAACCGGACAATTTGGACTTCGTGCAAGCGGCCTCGATCCCGATGGTCGGGCTTACGTCATGGCAAGCGTTCAAAGAGCGCGCCCAATTGAAGCCCGGCCAGAAAGTATTCATACCCGCCGGCTCCGGCGGCATTGGCACGTTCGCAATCCAACTCGCAAAATACCTCGGAGCAAAGGTGGGGACGACCACCAGCACAGGTAACGTGAATCTGGTGCAGAGCCTTGGAGCTGATGAGGTGATTGATTACAAGAAGCAGGAATTCGAGGATGTGCTCAGGGACTATGATGCGGTGCTGGGGACCGTCAGAGGCGATGCGCTCCATAAATCTCTTCAGATTCTCAAGCCCAAAAGCACTATCGTCTCACTCATCGGTCCGCCGGACGCCGCGTTCGCTCGTGCACGAGGCCTAAACTTTTTCCTGGTATTCGTGTTCGGGTTGCTGAGCCGCAAGATGATTCGCCATGCCAAGAATCACGGCATCGAGTATTCATTCCTGTTCGTGCATTCAGACGGTGCGCAACTCGCCGAGATCGGCGAGCTGCTCAAGGTCGGGAGCATCCGGCCGGTGATCGACAAGGTTTTTCCGTTCGATCAAGCGAAGGAGGCGCTCGCCTATCTCGAAACGGGCAGAGCTAAGGGAAAGGTCGTCGTCCAGATGAAGTGATTCCGCGGGGTAGCCTTGATTGCGCAGCAACCTGGGCCACCGGTGTTGAGGCGAGGTCTACGCTGATATTGTCTCCCCTCTCCTCGGAAATACCGGGGCGAGGGGAGACAATATCAGCCGCGTCGAGCGTGGTCCAACAGCAATTAACGACTGGGTACAGTCGCGAAGCAGTGCCACGATCTCAGTTTTTGTGGCGTTCAAATCAATGCCACCCTGCCGGATCCAGAATACGCCAACAGTTTTTGGAGAATCACCTGTAGCCACAAAAGGTACCTTGACGATCACCGGAAAATCGGGAACTATGCGCGGAAGCCTTACGGCGGTCAGCCGCAGCGACGACCGGACAATCAGTTCGTTCGATCACGTTCTGCCCGGCGGTATTCCCCAGCACCCGAAAGTCCGGCAAGGAGATTCCCCTGTCTTCCTCAATCATTGGCTCAGGCTCGGACACCACATCCTATTGCAGTGTCTTCGATCTGTTCAAAATCGGTATCGGCCCGTCAAGCTCGCATACCGTCGGACCGATGCGGGCGGCGGAAGCTTTTCTCGCGGAGATTCAAAGCGTCAGTTCACTAATATCGGTTTCGCGCGTGCAGGTTGATCTGTATGGTTCGCTCGCTTTGACAGGGCACGGACATGCCACCGATTCGGCCGTGCTGCTGGGGCTAGTGGGAGAGAAGCCGGATCAGATCGACCCCGATTCGATTCCCGCTCAGCTCGCGCAGATTCGCGAATCGGGTGTCCTCCTGCTGGCAGGCTCGCAGCCTGTCCGTTTTCTGGAAGAACGCGATCTGATCTTTAATCGTTCGCAGTTCCTGCCCGCTCACCCCAACGGGATTCGTTTTCAGGCGTTCGGCGATCAAGATACTGTGACACCGTTGCTTTCGGTCACTTATTTCTCGGTCGGCGGTGGATTTATCGTACGGGACGGCATCGCAGCTCAATCGGTCTCGATCGAGCATCCCCAGGTCCCATACCCGTTTAATTCGGGACGGGAACTCTTGGAACTCGCCGAAAGGCATCAGCTTTCGTTCAGCCAGATGGCCTGGGCGAACGAACTGGTCTTCCGGTCAGAACAGGAGATTCACGAACGGCTGCAACGGATCTGGGGGACAATGCAAGACTGCGTGGCGCGCGGCTTGCGGCAAACCGGCGAGTTGCCAGGGGGGCTGCATGTCAAACGCCGCGCGCCGGAACTTTTTAAGTCGCTGTCTGCGAGTCCCAAATCGGAACACGAAGACCCGATGCAACTGCTGGATTGGGTCAATCTGTTTGCCATTGCCGTCAATGAAGAGAACGCAGCCGGCGGGCGTGTGGTGACTGCCCCCACGAATGGCGCAGCGGGCATCATCCCCGCCGTCCTGCATTATTTTGACAGGTTCTGTCCGAACCCCTCGTTGGACAAGATCGAGAACTTCCTGCTGACCGCCGCCGTGATCGGATCTCTTTATAAGCGAAACGCGTCGATCTCAGGGGCTGAAGTGGGGTGTCAGGGGGAAGTGGGAGTGGCCTGTTCGATGGCGGCCGGAGCTCTGACCGAGGTCCTAGGAGGCACGCCCCAACAGGTCGAACAAGCCGCCGAAATTGGCATGGAACATAACCTGGGACTGACTTGCGACCCGATCAAGGGGCTGGTTCAGATTCCGTGTATCGAACGCAACGCCATGGGATCGGTGAAAGCAATCAATGCCAGCCGCCTGGCACTCCGCAGCGATGGCACGCATATTGTCTCACTGGACCGTGTAATCCGAGTGATGAAGCGGACCGGTCAAGATATGTCATCTCAGTATAAAGAAACATCACAAGGGGGCTTGGCCGTCAATCTGAGTGAATGCTGAGATCTCAGCCAAGAAGAAATGCGTAGACTCGCAGCACTGGCCGTTCCGCAGCCCTTTCCGGACTAGAGGTCGACTTACCCTGCTGGTTGTTTGAACGCCACAAAAACTAAGGTCGTGGCACTGCTTTGCGACGGTACTCAGTCGTTAAGCAGTGGTTTCGTGAGCGCGCAAACCTCCCGCAGCAGTGGAACGAGACAGTGATGCCATGTTCTTTCGAATTCCAAACAAGCGACGAGCGGCAGCGAGGTGGCTAACGTGGGCCGATCTGGCCTGCATTGTGATCGTCGGTGTGGCGACGTGTTTATTGTTGATCACTCTCGTCTCCCTCTGTGGTCTCATCCCTCGCTGGCGGGGAGGCGGGTTATTTGTTTCCGCCGTGGAGAATCGAGCAACTGCCGCTGCGTTGTTGTCCGCAATCGTGAGTACAGCGGTTGGCGTCGCATACATTCAGCTGGGCCTGAAACTTCCGCATTCGATCGTGGGCTGCTGATGGCTGTCGATTGTGCTTTGCGCAGTAGCGCTACTTTTGCCAGCCGTTGCGACGTGACATGCGGAGAAAACCGATCCGCCACGCGAGTACGGTGTCACAAATTCTTCGTGGTGGCATAGCACGAGAGGCTGACTTACTCGGCTGGTCGTTGGGGGCCACAAAACAGAGGTCGTGGCACTGCTTTGCGACGGTACTCAGTCGTTAAGCAGTGGTTCCGTGAGCGCGCTGGTCTCCCCGAAGCAGTGGCACGAGTCAATCGATTGCGACGGCACTATTTTGAACTCGACAAAAACAGAAGTCGTGGTTCTGCTTAACCACCGAGTACAGTCGCGAAGCAGGGGCACTCAGCCGGACTTTGGGGTGGGAAAAGTGGGCTGCAATCAGCTCCCTTTCGTCGCCCGACAAGTCACGGGGAGAGTTCCGGCGATTGGCAATTTGGCCGCCCCCGGCAAGCCTCATAAATCAATGAGTTCCTCTCGACGAGAGAGCAGTCCAATGCGATAATTTTGATGGTATGTCAATTCAGTTTTTCAGAGGACAATAGTCGACTTTTAAAACAAATTCTCAGGTCGTGAGCGGACTATTTTCCGTTGCCAATTTCATATGGTCCGACATCCCTGTCTTCCTTGGTCAGACGATCCGTGTCTTGTTCGGAAACCGGGGTCTGCCATGAATTGGACAATGTTGAAAGGGGTGGTGGCGAGCAACCAGGGCCACCCTGCGATTTCCACGAATGGAACTCAGCAAGCCGTGAAGATTGGAGATTGATATTTGATAACTTAAGCCTGAATGGGGTTCCTGATGCGGAGTTGTTTTGAGATTCACATTCCGTTTATGGATTCTCGCCATTCTGGAGGAAATAGGCATGAAAATTCAGCAACTGATAGATGATGTTTCAAAACGCCCCACGAGGTACTTTAGCGAGCCCACACTGTCACGATTTGACGCATTTCTGCTGGGGTGGATGCTCAAATCCGATGATCCCTCGACAGAATTTACCCTACAAGGATTTCAAGAGTGGATTGCGAATCGGTATGGGATACATCACAGCCACTCGTGGATGAGGATCATCCGGCTTCATGCCACTGATGACACCTCCGCGTTAAACGAAACATTCAAGCTCTTCGAAGAGTATTTCGAACTGAGGGGGGATGATTCTCAGTCGGAGTAGACAAGTTGATGGGGAAAATTAGGGCAGGGTGGTGCTGCTTCGCGACGAGTGCTGTGTCACAGCGGAGGATTTGGGGGCCACTGGCTCTGCCAGTGCGTTTCGGGAGAGCCGCTAGACGGCCGGCACTGGCAAAGTTTTTTTCGCTGAAAAATTGTTACGGATTGAGCACGTCAGGCACAGCCTGATCTACCTGGCTAACACTGGCGAGATTACTCCGAATCATACCCGTAGTTTTAAAGCACAAGGTCGTGGCGACCAGCAGGCGTGGTTGACGCCGGATGCGATCCGCATTGTCCAACAGATTGGATTTCGGGAACGATGACCAGTGACTCGCGTTTTGTATTCGAAACCGATGAAGAATCGTTTGAGTTTTGCGAACAGATCGTCGCGAAGATGGTTGAACTCTATCGATTGCCGGTCGATTTTTGTTATCAGGAGATCAATCGACACTGGGGGGGACGGCCCTTTCATGGTGAATCTCTCGAAGTTCGTGATCGATATCACTGGATTCCCCAGAGTTGGGCTGAGAGATTTGTAGAAGCCGATACTGCGAAGCGAGGAATCGATATCGCCTGGGCTGCTTTTCGACGGAAAGCGATAGATCTAATTGAACTCATTCGGAACGGCGGCCATTCGCC
>JAZKFE010000394.1:0-1387 GCA_040386595.1 Planctomycetota bacterium
TTTTTCATGCACCTGCAATCCGTTAGGGTCAGGAAATTTGAACGCCCGACCCCAGTCTTGATCAAAAGTAGGAATGCCAGTCCTACGACAGTTTTTTCAGCCGCGACTCACCCACCACGAGACTCAGTCTTGATAACGGATCTGGCTCCAGTCTTTCGCCAGTGGGACCAGTTTTTCCAGAACGTCGGGGTATGGGCTGGTCGCTACGATTCCGGGAAGCCGCAACATGTCGGCTCGGTCGTCGACCCACAACTCGCTGAAATTCACCGGCTGACCATTATGGGCCCACAACGAATCGCCGCCGAGAATTCGGCTGATCTGCAGCGAAACCGGGAAGTCATACACATTGGGCGTGTGGATCAATGACCCGGCGAAGTCACCCCGGGCGATCAAATCATAGATGGCGCCCGGCATGTCATCGGGGGCCACTCCTTCCAGGCCGGTCTGAGTCACCAATGCCGCACGCGTCGGATCATCCTTCTGAAAACCGATCAGATAGATTTTCTTAGGCCGAGGGTTTTCTGGACGGATGGATGCCGGCAAGCTGCGCAGAACGTCCACCGCGTTGCGGCTGGTATCGTCTGGACCGCAAACAACCGTATTCCCCACGGCCTGTACCCAGCGCCCCGTCGGACCATCTTCGGGGATATAAACCAACGAGTAGTGCAGCGTATCGACCGACCGCAGACTCAGCATGCAGCAATAGCCGTTGCCGGTTTTGTCGCGGTATTGCTTCGTCCCATCGATCGGATCAATCGCGATGGTGTAGGGGCTGTCGGTCGAGAAGAGAGCCAAATCACCGTTCTCTTCTTCGGCTTCGATCCGGCATTGGCGGAAGATCGGATCGGTATCTCGCAACGCCGCGACGATGATTTCCTGCACGGTCAGGTCGGCCAGAGTCAGCGCATCGGTCAGCGCACTGCCTGACGATTTGCCTCCCAAGGCGATATTGAATTGCCGCAACCGCTTGGCGACCGCGCCGCACCAGCGCATCACGGGGGGCATCTGAGTCATCAACGCATTCACGACATCGGGCAGGTGCATGGTTCTACTTTCTGCGACTTAACAAGTGCGGACAATTGCGAGAAGAACTTGTTAGGTAGCAGATTTTGTAGGCGTTCTCAAGCACGATCTTTGTCGTCCATAGTCGTTGTTCGCTCCGCGAACTGAACGCGATCGCAGTAGCCGGGTGGATTCAAAGAGGTCGTTGCGAGACTAGTTCAAGCCGGCTACTGCGACTGCGTTATGTTCGCGGAGCGAACAACGACTATGACAACGACTAACTATGGTTACTCCACCTCGAACGACACCCCTTGCGCCAAGGGCAAGTCGCCGCCGTAGTTGACCGTGCAGGTTTGCCGTCGCATGTAGGTTTTCCAAGAATCGC
>JAZKFE010000394.1:1397-10291 GCA_040386595.1 Planctomycetota bacterium
CCGCCGGTCTCTTTTTCACCACCGAATGCGCCGCCGATTTCCGCTCCCGAGGTCCCAATGTTGACGTTGGCGATACCGCAATCACTTCCCGCTGGTGAGAGAAATTGCTCGGCATCCGTCAGGCGGTCGGTGAAGATGGCCGAGGACAATCCTTGGTCGACCGAGTTGTGTTGGTACATCGCGTCGTCCAGATCGTGATACGTCATCACGTAAAGAATAGGAGCGAACGTCTCTTCGCGGACGATCGGCATTTCTGATCGCGCCCGGATGATGGTCGGTTCTACAAAATTTCCTGGGCGGTCCAGGCGACGGCCTCCATACAATACGTGACCACCTTGCTCACTCGCAGCGGTGACTGCAGCCAGCATGTCGGTCACGGCCTTTTCTGAAACCAGTGGGCCCAGCAACACATCTGGATCCCACGGGTTGCCAATCTGAATTCTCTTGTAGATTCCCACCAGTCGCTCGAGGAACTCGTCGGCAATACTCTCATGCAGGAATAAACGTCGGAGGCTGGTACAACGCTGTCCCGCAGTGCCGACCGCGGCGAAGGTGACGGCTCTTAAGGCCAATTCGAGATTCGCCGTGGGAGTGACGATGATGCCGTTGTTGCCTCCCAATTCCAGTAGGGAGCGGCCTAATCGCCCGGCAACGGTTTGGGCCAGGCGACGCCCCATCGCACAGCTGCCTGTGGCGGAAATCAAAGGGACACGACGATCCTCGGCCAACGCTTGCCCGACCGTGGCCCCGCTGCCAATACACAGTGTGGAAACCCCGCGTTGCTGATGTTTACCGAGAACCTTGTTAACAATATTTTGAACGGCAACTGCCGTGAGTGGTGTCTGTGACGAGGGTTTCCAAATACACGTATCACCACAGACGGCTGCCAGGCAGGCGTTCCACGCCCAGACCGCGACCGGAAAATTGAATGCGGTGATGATGCCCACCGGGCCTAGCGGGTGCCATTGCTCGAACATCCGGTGTTGCGGCCGCTCGCTGGGCATTGTCAGACCGAATAGCTGTCGCGACAAACCGACCGCGTAGTCGCACATATCGATCATTTCCTGGACTTCCCCCAGTCCTTCGGATCGAATTTTGCCGGTCTCTAAGGTGACCAGCATTCCTAGATCGGACTTGTGCTCGCGCAGTGCCTCACCGATCTGCCGGACGATTTCTCCCCGTTGCGGTGCGGGAAGTACGCGCCAGCGTTTGAATGCGTCGGTCGCGGCTTGGACCACCGTTTCATATTCCGCAGTGGACGCCGACAACACGCCCGCAATCGGTTGTCCGGTGGCAGGATTGAACGACACAATCTCGGGACCGGGACAATCGAGCCATTCGCTGGCATAGGCGCCCTCGTTGGTCGTCGCGATCCCCAGCCGTGATAGAACGTCGGTGAACATGATGGGCCTCCTCGGTCATTCTATACCTGACCAGGGTTCAAGGCAGCCCTGAATGTTTTTGAACAGGCCCAATACGAGATCCCAGCGATACCGTGCAACCAATCGATTGCCGCAATGCACTGGCCGTTCTGATGATCGCGGATTAAGTTAATGCTGGCAGTTCAGTTTTTGGAGGAAGACGAGAGCGGTTTAGCTTGAGAAATCCCCATCAATATCGACATTCCCTCAACGCGGGATGCGTCCGTCCAATCACAGATAGAAATCAAGGTGATCGTGAATCTGATGAGCGATCATCTGAAGTTCTTCCGAAGTCCCGATAGGGACGACAGAACCTAGCCGTGGGCGCAAGCCCACGGAACGATTTTCGTGAAAAAAGAGCCCTGAAGGGGCGACACCGGCGATACCCGCAAAGTGTCGCCCCTTCAGGGCTTAGAACTCGTTATTAACGTGGACCGTGGGTTTACACCCACGGCTAAGTTCTGTTGTCCCTCTCGGGACTGAATTGCATCGACTGCATCGATGAATTCGCCAGAGTGCAATAAAACCGACGCCTCAAAAAATCCCATCCGCCAAAACCAACCGTGAGCCTTTAATCAGGAAATTCTGTGACGTTTGACTTTCTTCCCACTGCGGATCTGGAAACGCTGCGTTTCCGCGCTCGAGTCCTCGCTGCCATTCGCCAGTTCTTCGATCAGCGCGCGCATTTTGAAGTCGATACGCCGCTGTTGTCGCAAGATCGGGTGATCGATTCGAACATCGAGCCGTTTATCATTCCCCGCGGTTACGGTGGAGAAGACCTCTTCTTACAAACATCGCCTGAATTTGCGATGAAACGACTGCTGGTTGCCGGGGCACAGTCGCTGTATCAAATGGACAAGGTCTTCCGTCGCGGCGAACGGGGCCAACGTCACAATCCTGAATTCACGATGGTGGAATGGTATGCCGTGAATACCGACCATCATCAGCAAATGCAGTTCACCGAGGACTTGGTGCGGCATGTGTTTGAACTCTCGCCCGTCCGCCAGCTCCCTACAAAACCCTTTCGACGCTCTACTTATAGTGAGGCGTTTCAGCGACTTCTTGGCATCGACGTGTTGAACTTGTCCCCGGCTGAGCTTTGCGTGGTAGCTCAGCAACATAGTGTGAGCATTCCGGCATCACTTGCCGACGACGACCGAGACGGCTGGCTGAATTTGCTGATTGCCGATCTGATCGAACCTCACTTGGGACGCGACGTTCCCGAATTCCTGTTCGACTATCCGGCATCTCAAGCGGCACTGGCTCGCGTCCGACCGGGCCCACCGGCGGTGGCCGAGCGTTTCGAGCTGTATCTGGACGGCATTGAACTGTGTAACGGGTATCACGAATTGGCAGATCCGGAAGAGCTGCGCGAACGCATCCGGCACGAGTGGACGACGCACGACGACGAGCCGCCGCTGAGCAGCCGCCTGTTGCATGCCATGGGACGAGGGCTCCCCCCTTGTTCCGGAGTCGCCTTAGGAGTCGATCGCCTGGTGATGCTGGCGGCGGGAAAAACGCGTCTGGATGAGGTCATCGCCTTCCCGATCGAGCGTTGCTGAAATGTTGTGGTGGGTTCTGTAAACAACCCGCGTCGGCAGTCGTCGGATTCAATATTCCAGTGAATCTCGCGCGGATTGAGGCTCGATACTGTGAGTGCGTCACGTTCGTGGAACGCATAACGACTATGGGCAGTCACCACTTCCCTTGCTAGAATCCCTCCTTTCCGCCCGTGAATTCGCATCAATTCCTTTGAGATGAACTTTTTTGTAAAACATTTCCTCGCGCCGTCAGTCGACTCTGCCGAGGGCGAAAGACGCCTGTCACATCGATCATCACAGGCAACGTTTTGATTTCAGAAAGCAGCGTGGTTTTCGTCCATGTTTATTGAACTCTCCGAAGTTGCCCGGCTGAATGTCACGCTCGGCGTATTCGTGGCCCTGGTCCTCGCCTTATTTCAAGAACGCATCGGGCCAGAGATCGTCATGCTGGCCGGAATGATGATTCTGGTGGCGTTTGGCGTCATCGACTTGAAAACCGCCCTGGAAGGATTTTCCAACACGGGCGTGATCATGATCGCGGCTCTGTATGTCATAGGGGCGGGACTGCAGGCGACCGGCGCCATCCAGATCATCAGTCGCTGGATGCTGGGAAAGCCGACGCCTAAGACGGGCCTCTTGCGACTGATGGCCCCTGTGGCGGGGTTGTCGGCGTTCATGAACAACACGCCGCTGGTCGCGTTTTTGATGCCGGTGTTCGTGCAACTGGCGAAACGCCTACGAATCTCGCCGTCACGATATTTGATACCGCTCTCGTATGCGTCCATTCTCGGCGGAGTCTGCACGATGATCGGCACCAGCACCAACATGGTGACCGAAAGCATCATTCGCGACAAGAAACTGCCACCGATGACCATGTTTGAGCTGTCGGTCGTGGGGGTGCCCATCGCGATCTGCGGGCTAATTTATTTGGCCTTCGTGGGACGTCGGCTATTACCCGATCGCCAGGACCTGTTGGAGCACATCGAAGCCCATCGTCGTGAATACACCGTCGAGATGTTGGCCACCGCAGCCTGCCCGTTGATTGGCCAGACTGTCCGGCAAGCCGGCCTGCGTGAACTCCCGGGACTCTATTTGTATCGCATCGAACGCGGTCCCGAGACCATTTCCCCCGTCGATCCGCAAGAAAAACTGTGCGTCGGCGATGTTCTCAGTTTTTCGGGGATTGCTTCGACGGTCGTCGATTTACAGAAGATCAAGGGGTTTGCCCCGATTGATCACCTGGATCCCCCCAGCCAGAATAGTGTGCTATCCAGTTCGAAACTCTCGGCCATCGGTTCCATGTCGCTCGATTCCTTCGAAGGCCTGCCCCCGGCCGCTCCTCCCAAAGCAATGGAGCGAATCGGGCGGCAACTGTGCGAAGTGGTGATCTCATCGACGTCCCCGCTGAGCGGCAAAACGATTCGCGAGACCAATTTTCGCATCCACTACAACGCCTCGATCCTGGCCGTTCACCGCAGTGGTGAGAAATTGGAACAGAAGATCGGTCGGATCGAGCTGCAGGCGGGAGACACGCTCCTGATTGATGCCGACGACGATTTTATTCGCCGCTGGCGGCATTCGCCCGATTTCATTCTGGTCTCAGGGGTCGAAGATAGTGCCCCAGTGGCTCATGAACGGGCCTGGGTGGCCTTGATCATCTTTGCGACCGTGCTGTTTGGAATGTCCTATCCCTTCAGTGACGGCCCCTCCAAGCCTGCCAAAGCCCCGGCGGCCGTGACGACCACTGTCGGCCCCACAGCCAAAGTCTCACCGCGCCACGCTTCGGTATTTCCGCCCGAATCCGTTTCGGTCAAAAGTGCTGGAGAGAAGGCAATTGCCCCCAGTTCCCCCAATCCGAAGGTTTCCAAACCGCGACGGCCATTCAGCAGTGCCGACATTCCCGCGATTGTCGCCATTCTGGGAGCGGTGGCGATGGTCTTTTCCGGCTGCGTCCGGGGGACAGAAGCCTTACAAAGTATCCAGCTCCAAGTGATCGTATTGGTCGGTGCCGCACTGGGAATCGGTAAGGCTTTGGAGGTCAGCGGTGCGGCCGCTTACTTAGCAAATTCCATCCTGCAGACCGTGGGCAGTACCAATCCGGTGGTGATTCTGGCCGTAATTTACATCCTGACGGTCGTGTTATCCGAATTTTTAAGCAACAACGCGACCGCCGCCATGATGGGCAGCCTGGCACTGGCGACAGCCGCTCAGATGAACGTGAACCCCCGACCGTTTTTGATTGCCGTGACCATTGCGGCCTCTTGTGCGTTCGCCTCACCGATCGGTTATCAGACCAATCTGATGGTGCTCAACGCGGGGGGGTATAAGTTCTTAGACTACGTAAAAATCGGCCTTCCGTTGAATTTCCTGTGCATGATCATCGCGTTGATCGTGATCCCACTGGCATGGACCTTCGAGCTGATTGTGGCTCTGTAAGAACGCTGCCCGAAGTGGCTCAAACAGGCACCGAAAACAGAAACATTTGCGTCCCCCAAAGCGGTTTCCACACACTGCTGGTAGTTTGTTTCACCCAGAGTGATAAAAATTTTCAGGCGGTGGGGTGGAATTGTTGGTGTTTTGGGAGAGGTTTCGTTATCTTGTGGAGCGGTGTGTCTCGGATAATTCGAAGACGAAGCGATCGCAGGACGTGAGTGATGAGTTCTGACCCGACCCCTGAAGTAGCCCCTAATTCCACCGAAGTTCTCCCGAATTCGGTCTCTGAAGCGGAATCCTCCGCGCCACCTCCTAGCGAGGACTTGGCGACTGAGGTGACTGCAACGGAGCAACCTACGACTGAGCGTCCCAAAGTGCGACTCAATCCGACGGTCGATCCCGAACAGGATAAACCGGTTCCTTACACGTCAGCGACGGCCCAAGAGGTCGATAAGCTGGCGGCGGAAGAAGCGGCGGCAGATCCCGAACGGCAAGTTGCACCGCTGGCCAATGTGCCGCGCAACGTAGATCCGATTGAGATCCCCTCCAAACGCGATGTCGCACTCGATTCGGAAATGGAACGCGAAATCGCCGAAGCCTTGGCTTCTGGCGAAATCCCCGGTGCCGTTGCGAATCCGACGACAAACGCCAACTCTTCCAACGCAGCCCCCGAGGCTCCCGTTGACGAAGAAGACCTCGAACCCGGTACCCGCTTGAAGGGGAAGGTTCAGGCTGTCGCTGACGAAAACGTCATCCTGGATGTCGGGATGCGTTCTTCCGGTTGCGTGCAGAGCAAGCAGTTTGAAGGCAAGTTCCCCGAAGTGGGAGCAGTGCTCGATGTCGTCGTCGACAGCTATAGTGCTGCCGAAGGCTTGATCCTCTGCAGCTTGCCCAAGGCGACCCGCTCGGTCAGTGGCTGGAGCGAAGTCCAAGTGGGTCAGGTCGTCGATTGTATGGTCACCAAGACCAACAAGGGCGGACTGGAAGTCACGGTCAATGCTCTGCGAGCCTTCCTGCCCGCCGGCCAGGTCGACTACGGTTTCATCGCGAATCTGGACAGTTACGTGGGGCAGAAGCTCCGCGTGAAGGTCACCGAAGTCAACCCGCAGAAGAAGAACCTCGTCGTCAGCCGCCGTGCGTTCATGGAAATTGAACGGGGCGAGAAGCGCGAGGAAATGTGGAAGACCGTCGCGGTCGGCCAGACTCACTTCGGTACCGTGAAGACCATCAAAGAATACGGTGCCTTCATTGATCTGGGTGGCCTGGATGGATTGCTGCATGTCGGCGAAATCAGCTGGCAGCGCATCAATCATCCCTCCGATGTCCTAAAAGAGGGACAGCAGGTCGAAGTTCAAGTGGTCGGAATCGACCGCGAGAAGAACAAGATCAGCCTCGGGATGCGACAGCTCTCGAAGAACCCGTGGAGCGACATCGAAGCTCGGTATCCGATCAATTCGGAAGTCACCGGCACGGTCACTCGCACGTCAGACTTTGGTGCATTCGTCCAATTGGAAGAGGGCATCGAAGGTCTGATCCACATCAGCGAACTGGAATATCGCCGTGTCCAACGCGTGACCGATGTGGTCAAAGAAGGACAGGAAGTTCGCACCAAGGTCCTGTCGGTCGACCTGCCCAAGCGACGTATCGCTCTGTCACTGAAGGCCCTGCAAGCCCGGCCCGAATCAGCTCCCCGCAAGGACGACGCTGACTTGGCACCAGGCGGAGCAGTCCCCTACGAGCGGAAACGCAAGGGACCGCTCAAGGGTGGTACAGCTGGCGGTGGTGGTGCCGGACTGTTTGGCTGATCTCTGATTCAGCATTGTTAAACATCAAAGCCCGGCAAATCTCTGATTTGCCGGGCTTTTTTACGTCGGGTGAGTTCAGCTGAAAGAAATCACGCGGGCCATGATCGCAAGACAATCTCTGCCACCCGCAACAGCTCGTCACGACTGGCGCCACTCGCGGCCTGCACGGCCAACCCGTGCGAGATCGTTGACACATAGCGGGCCAAATCTCCCGGATCGGTGTCGGGGGGCAAATCTCCTTCGGCGATCGCTCGAGTAAACCGGCGACAAAAAGCCTCCTCCGCCATCGCCCGTCGGCGGACCATTTCTTGACGCACGGGATCGGCGTCATCGCTGACCGCCAATGCCCCTTGAACCATAAAGCAGCCGCACGGATTGGATGCGTCCGTAATCAAGTCGATGCTGTGCCGCAGCAAATATTCCACAGCCTGGCGAGCCGTCGGTTCCTGCAGCGCCTCACCGACATGACACGCCGGGCCCTGTACGTAACGATCCATCGCCTTCAGGAACAAGGTCTTCTTGTTCCCAAACGCGGCGTACAGGCTCGGGCGGTTAATGCCCATCGCCTCCGTCAAATCAAGCAGTGACGTCCCCTCATACCCTTTCTTCCAGAACACCTGGAGGGCGCGGTCGAGTGCTTGATCCACATCAAATTGTCGCGGACGCCCGCTGGACATCAGCCAATCTCCTTTTTTACCTATCAGTACATTATAGATCTTGACCACTCGCTCGTCGACGCCTATTCTGTATCAAGTGGTACATAACTCCTCACAAGGAACAGATCATGGCAGAGCAGTCAGCACAGAAGTTGGCCGGAAAAGTTGCAGTGGTCACGGGAGCTTCAAAAGGGATCGGGGCCTCGATCGCGTTGCATCTGGCAGCCGCAGGGGCAGCGGTCGTCGTGAATTATTCGTCCAGTAAGTCGGGGGCGGATCGTGTCGTCGCCGAGATCGAAAAACAAGGGGGCAAGGCCAAAGCGGTGCAGGCCAACGTCGCTCAGCCGGCCGAGATTTCACGCCTGTTCGCCGAAGCCAAACAAGCCTTCGGACGAGTCGACATTCTGGTCAATAATGCCGGCATCTATGAGTTCAAACCGCTCGAAGAAGTCACCCCGGAGCACTTCCACAAGATGTTCGACCTGAACGTCCTGGGATTGATCCTGACGACGCAAGAAGCGGTAAAACACTTCGGGACCGAAGGGGGCAACATCATCAACATTAGCTCCGTCGCCGCGACGGCCACTCCGCCAACCACGTCCGTTTATAGTGCGACGAAAGCTGCTGTGGACGCGGTGACGAGGTCGCTCGCCAAAGAACTGGGACCCCGCAAAATCCGCATCAACTCGGTCAATCCGGGCATGGTCGAGACTGAAGGAGTCCACACTGCGGGCTTAGCCGGGAGCGATTTTCAAAAGCAAATCGAAGCGCAAACCCCGCTGGGCCGGATCGGACAGCCTCAAGATATCGCTCCGGCGGTGGTCTTCCTGGCATCGACCGACTCTGGCTGGATCACCGGCGAAACCCTCTATATTTCCGGCGGAAGTCGCTAACCAAGCCCAACCATATCATCGACAGTGAAACGGTTTCACGCAGGTCCTCAAGCGGCCATCAGCGCTACGCTGTGAAGGATGTTGGAACGCGAATTCTCAAGGGATCATAAATTTGGTGGTGCTTCGAATCGTCGGGAGGGTGAGG
>JAZKFE010000394.1:10301-17841 GCA_040386595.1 Planctomycetota bacterium
GCGGTTCGGCGGAGCCTCACCCTCCCAGAATTCTTCGCGGCGTTGCCATCAACGGCTGATTCAACGTTATCGGTACATACTGCACGCAGACAATCCACAACACCGTAAGAGAAAAATCATGGCGAAGAAATTGAGCGGCAAGGTGGCGTTGGTGACAGGTGGCTCACGCGGCATTGGGGCGGCGATTGCTAATGCTCTCGCCGATGATGGAGCCGATGTCGTTATTAGCTATTCGAGCTCAGCAGACAAAGCCGAAGCGGTGGCTCAGGAACTGAAAAGCAAAGGCGTTCGAGCCGTTGCCATGCAGGCCGATCAAGCTAATTCGGCAGAGGTCGCAGGGCTGGTGACGGCGGTCGTTAAACAGTTTGGCCGTCTCGATATCCTCGTCAACAACGCAGGTGTCTTCATTGCCGCAGGATTGGGTGACCCCGCCGCAGATATCGCCGCGTTGGATCGACAATTCGCGATCAACGTGACAGGCGTTGTCGCCGCCGTTCGAGTTGCCGCGCAAGTCATGAAAGAAGGGGGCCGAATTATCACGATCGGTTCGAGTCTGGGGGATCAGGTACCATTCCCCGGAATTGCGGATTACTCGGCGACGAAAGCTGCCGTCGGGGGATATACCAAGGGTTGGGCCCGCGACTTGGGTCCGAAGGGAATCACCGTGAACACGGTCCAGCCCGGTCCGATCAACACCGAGATGAATCCCGATAACAGCGATTTTGCCGCAGTGCAAAAGGCCGGAACCGCCCTGGGGCGTTACGGCCGCCCCGAGGAAGTCGCGGCCGCCGTCGCGTTTCTGGCCAGCCCGTCGGCCTCGTTTATTACTGGTGCATCACTCAACGTAGACGGTGGTTTCAACGCCTGATGCGGTGTTACGACGGAATCATTGGCTGGTGCGATGCCGCAGCTGTGATTAAGGATTGCGTGCCACTGCTTTGCGACCGTACTCGGTCGTTAAGCAGTGCCCGGACGGCTTGGAATGCACTGCTTAACAACTGAGTACAGTTGCAAAGCAGTGGCACGACAATACCGAGAGGAGTGATCCCAAATCTAAGCTGCGACACAGCACTAGGAAATTTGAATTCGCAGCGATTCCACCACGCGACGAACGCTTTGGAACGCTGCGGAGTTGGGGATGCCTGCGGCGAGCTGCAATTCGTCCTGCAGGGTCCCCAGCAAGTTGTCCTTCAATTGGCGTCCCAGCCATTCCAGGCGATGAGTCGTGAAGGCAACATGCAGCTGGCGGAAATGAGCTTCGACGGCTCGTAAACCGGATGTCGTCCCGCTGAGTGCCGTTTCGCCAGCAATGACGGCACCCGTTCCGCCGGCGATATGCAACACGGCCTGAAACGCTACGTCGTGCGCGACTGGTGCGACGGCATGCCCTAACGGCCCGCCGCCAGCGAAGAACAGTGCCACCGACGTGACTGGTCGAGCCGCCGCGGCCAGGCTGTCTAACTGCTTGACGAAGTCGAACATCTGCGGACTATCACTGCGAAAGGCCTGCATCTGCGCCGCCACAACATCTTGCAACTCAGCCTCGAGTTGCAGCTGGCTGTGGCCTGCGTTGATTCGCTGTAACAGCTCGGCACGTCGCTCACCGGTCAACAGTTTGGCGATCCGCGGTCGCAACAAATCGTTGCCGAGTTCTGCTAGTTGATGCAGCCCATCGAGCAAGTTTTCAATCGCGGTCAGGATCACTTCGTGCTCGGCACGCTGATATTGCTCAATCGGATCGATCTCGGTCCCGGAGATCCGATCCCGCGCCCAACGAACCGTTCTTAGAACCCCATCGCCGATGGTGTTGAAAAAGTCATGAACCGACTTAGTCCACCCCTGGCGCTGACTCCGCCACCAACGGCGAATTTCGTTAACCAGCAGTCGATTCGGGATCGTGGGCCAATTGGAAATCCGGGCCAACTGCCGCCCCGTCAGAAGTTCCGCGGCAGTGCGGAATTCACTGCTGCGCTGCCTGAGTTCATCCAGATACGAGGGGATTCCAGCCTGCGGGTCCACCAACTGCCGTAGCGAGCCGCGAATGGTGCGGAACTTGATTGCGGAAAAATGCAGCTGCGAAAGATCCTCACGCAGGTCATGCGGCGTATTCAATTCAGTAACGACAGCTGGCTGTTGAGGTTCCTTTTTGATCGGTTCCGCAGAGATCGGCCAGGTTCGGGTGTAGAACGGCAACCGGTTGTCCTCGGCAGCGCGGCGATCGTTGGGTGCCACATACACCATCTCGGGGACGATGCTGGTTTCCTTGGTAAACGTCTGCAGCCACAGCGGCCAATAGCCTTCATCTTCGGGCAACAAGACCTGATTGAAGACGATGACGACGGCTTTGTCCTCAGCCCCCGCCTTGCGGAAGAATTGTTTGACCGCCGCGTCGTTGTACTTTTGCTGAGTCAGCACGGCAACCAGGACATCGGCGCAGTGGCGAATACAGTCGGCGCGATGCCAGTTGACCGCGGCATCACTGTCGACGTCAGGTGTATCCAAAACCAACATGTTGGATGGGACGGACGGGCTTTCCTTCCAATACAGCTTGTCAGAGGCATCCGTCTTCAAAGCCAGTTCAGACTGCGTCCATTCTTCCAGTTCGAAGCCCTGAAAAATCTCGGAGAGATTGTGTCGCGCCGTAAAACCGGTGGGAACCAGGCACACCGGGTGCTTCGTTCCGGAGGCCAGCGGGCTGGTCGCGCTGACTCGGCTACCGGCAAGGTGATTGAAGATCACACTCTTCCCGATGTTCGTGCCGCCCACGACCGCGACGACAATAAACGGCTCGGCGCTGAGTTGCGGAATCAGTTTCCGAGAGAGAGTTTCATACCATTCGCGTTCAGCGAGCGGCGGCAGTTGCAGCAGACCGGCTGATTGTTCGAGATCGGCCAGGGCAACCTGGAGTCGCGACACTTCCTCGGCACAGGCGGCGAACGGAGTGGAGTGCAAGGCGACTCGCCCCGACCATGCGGGAGCGGCAGGATTCGCCGAAGGTGTCGGGGCAGTCTCCATAGAGGTCGTGGCCTGTTCAGAACCGTAGTCAGCAGAGTCGGGGGTAGTGCAGGCATCCCAACCGATGGCGGTCGTGACATGCGGAGCCGGTACCGCAGTCCGCCCATCGTCGAACAGCAACCTTAACTGGCGGCGTTCAGGCAATGTGCCGTGCAACATCCAGTTTAACGCAGTGCGCTGCGGACTGACACAGTTTGAGCCAGCAATCTCCGTTCGTCGGAGATTGGATGCATTCTGGTCTCGGGAATCCCGTCCATGGGACATCAAGACGACCACTCCTTGGTCTAAATACGGTTCCTATCGATCGCGCTGCCAGCGTCACGTTGAAACGCGGGCCGGGCGCTGAAACGTGACAGACAACCGGGTTCCGCGTAGTGCGACCGTGCTGTCTGTCACTCGTATAAGGAATTTCGTCAACTGACCGCCCGTGGCGTCAGTTATCTTCCGGTTGTGGAGCACGCTTATTCTTATTCACAACAGTCAGAATGTCTTTAGCATCCGTCATGATGTGACGGTTGTCCTCGTACACGACCAGCAGTTTTTGCGCCAGGATCTCCTGGTGGATCACCTTGCCCTGCCCCAGCTTCGTCACGACAAACGTTCCAACGGAAGGCAACTCGCGGCGATACTCTTCATAAGTATCGTATTCATACCGCAGGCAGCACTTCAGGCGTCCGCAACGGCCAGAGATCTTTGTGGGATCCAACGTCGCCTTTTGCAGCTTCGCCATCTTCATCGAGACGGGAGGCATTTCCTTCAGGTGCGTATTGCAGCAGACGGGTTTGCCGCAGTCACCATAATCCGCGAGCAGCTTCGCTTCGTCACGGACACCAATTTGCCGCATCTCGATACGAGTGTGGAAATGCTTGGCGAGGGCTTTGACCAGTTCGCGGAAGTCGACCCGATTCTCGGCCAGGTAATAGAACACCAGCCGTTCATCGCCGAAGAGATGCTCGACGTCGACCAACTGCATCTGCAGCTTGCGTTCGTTGATCATCTCCTGCCCACCGCGGAATTCGTCCCGTTCTTTGGCTCGCAGAGTCTCGCGTTTATCAAAATCTTCAGCGTTGGCTTCGCGAAGAATCGAGCCCATTTCATCATTAGCGTTGAGGTATTCACGCGTCTTATCAGAGGCGGGACAGAGGACTTCCCCCCACTCCACACCGCGATCGCTGCGAATGATCACCTGCGTGCTGCGATTGATGGCGATGGGGGACTTGGCTGAGAACTCTGCGACCTGGCGCGCGATGCCATATCGCACGACGTATCTGTTCGTCGAAGCGTCCATATGAAGAAGTCTATCTATGGGTGCCACGGCGAGAACGGAAAGGCTGCGCCGCGAGGAACTTGGAAAGCCTCATTATAAACGAGGCCCCGCCCCGAACGGGAGTCCGAAGCCCGATTCTGCGAGTTCGGGCGCTCCAGACCGATCCGCGCAGCGTCAAACCCGGTACGTTAACGCGACCATTTAGAAAAACACCCGACTCGGAGAGTCAGGCTACGAAGCTTCGCGATACCGTAGCGTGGGTTTTTCAATCGTGACCATCGTGTTGGCTTGAACGCTCTTGCTGATCGAGGCACTCGCACCAATCACCGAACCCGCTCCGATGATCGTGTCGCCGCCGAGGATCGTGGCGTTGGCGTAGATTACCACGCCGGTCTCGATGGTCGGATGGCGTTTGGTGCCGCGGATGATGGCCCCGTTCTCGTCCTTCGGGAAACTCAAAGCGCCGAGCGTCACGCCCTGGTAGATCTTCACATTACTGTGAATGACAGTCGTTTCCCCGATCACCACGCCTGTTCCGTGATCAATGAAGAACGACGGACCGATCTGCGCCCCGGGGTGAATATCGATGCCAGTGCGACTGTGAGCCCACTCCGAAAGCATGCGCGGAATGAACGGAATCTCCAGCCGGTACAGCTCGTGCGCCATTCGCTGGATGGTGATCGCTTCCAAGCCGGGGTAGCAGAAGATGATCTCGTCCAGGCTGCCAGCGGCCGGGTCTCCGTCGAATGCGGCTTGAACGTCCTGAGCTAACAGTTCGCGAACCTTCGGGAGTTGTTCCAGGAACTGAATGGCTTTCTTCTGCCCGAGAGCTTCAAAGTCGACGTCGGCGGAATTCCCACAGCTCAGGCGATGCCGCTTGGATTGTTCGTGCCGCAACGCCCGAGCAATCTGTTGAGTCAGCTTGTCGTGCAGACTGTCGATCAGATCGCCAATGTAGTAACCCACATTGCCGGCGTGCAGATTTTGCCGGCGGCGATAACCCGGGAACAGGACCTCTTTCAGATCCGCCGCAATCTCATGCACGACATCGGTGCTGGGAAGCGGACAATGCCCCAAGTGATTGATCGAGTCAATTTCGTAATACGTCTGAATGATACGGTCCGTCAGCTCGGAAAGAGCCTCTTTGCGACGCGGGTCGGTAGCCATGTCACGAATCCTGCCTCTGTTTGGTCAGAAGCTACAGTCGAGCAACTTTCAAGATCCATCAAGGATCAGGCCGCCGGCGCCAGTTGCGGTTGATTCAAGCCCTGCCAACGTTAGCTCAGCCTGAAACGCCCGCCCTGCACCGCTCGTGGTGTGACACATCTGGCGAGCAATCAATCGCCTGCCCGTCGATTGTGTCCGCATCACCCTGTCGAGCCTGTTCAGAAAAATCCTCGGCGGATTGTAGACCTCGTCACATCCGGATAACAAGGTATTGCACGAATCGGCAGTGCATCCGGCAGAGTTGAATCGATTTAAACACCATCCCCAGGTCGTCTAATTTCGGCCGGTAACCCGCCACAGAATGGGGCAACAATGAGGCTTTTGCTTAGGTGGTGAAGTGATTTTCTGAACCCCAACAAACGCCACAAGTTTATTTTAAATAACATGTTGTGACGTTTCAAAATTTCGCCACCCGAAGCCAGCGTCCATCTGGCTTGATGTAAATCCGTAGGGTCCGGCAAGCTGGGCATAGATTGTCGATGGTACTACGATTTCCGCAGCGGACTGCTTGCGAGACAGTTATTCTCCACGACGGAGGCGGTGCATTCCAAAGAACGAAATCAGCCCAGCTGTCTTAAAACAACCGGGCTGATTTTGAATTTTTTATCTGTCGACTTGTGCCGTATTCAGATCACAAATCCGTCAGATGGGCACTCTTGCCCATCGGCGTTGGCATTTCATACGAAGAGACGGGCAGGAATGCCCATCCTACAAGATGATTGGATCGCTTCGCCCCAATCATCTTGTCGTGACACAGAACTAGGCACTCTTGCGCATCGGCAGGATGACCGGTTCGGTGGCGGTGGCACGCTTGGTACCGGCCATGAATTGTTCGAAGACTTGCATGTCGAGAGCCGACGCCGATTCGTTTTCGGGATGCCATTGGACACCCAGGCAGAACCAGTTTTCGTCCTTGGATTCAAAGGCTTCAATGACGCCATCGGGTGATCGAGCCGAAATCAGGAACGGGCTCGCCACTTGATCGACGGCCTGGTGGTGCTGGCTGTTGACTCGGATTTCGCCGGGGCCGTAGATGGTGTCAACCCGGGTGCCGGGGACGATTTCCAGAATGTGTCGCAGGCAGTTTTCGACGGGATCGCGGTGATGGAAGGCCTTGACGACGTCTTCCGTCACATGCTGATGCAAGGTGCCGCCACAGATCACATTGAGAAGTTGCATTCCGGAGCCGATGGCCAGGATGGGCATCTGGCGTTCAACGGCCATGCGGCAGAGGCGGCGGTCAAAATCTTCGCGGCGTGTCGGCATCGGACGAGTCGACGGGTGGCGGTCCATGCCGAGTCGAATGGGATCAAGGTCTTGTGTGCAACCGGCGAATACGATGCCGTCCATCATTCCCAGCATCTGAGCCAGATCTTCATCGCTGGACAGCGGCGAAATCAGCAAGGGCAAGCCACCTGCGGCGGTTACCGAGTCATAGTAGCCGGTGTTGAACCAGCTCAGTGCGGGCTGCTCGCCACGCGTGGCTCGAAAGTCGCCGTTGATTCCGATCAATGGTTTTGTGTTGCGGCCTTGGCTCATCGACTGTTCCTCCTTGAAAGTGTGGCGTTTCGTGACAGTTGCCCCAAGCCTGGAACCCGTCGCTCCGGGTACAGCAATCAGGATTTCTGCCGGCGAAACACAGTGGTCAAATTCGCGCATCCCCTGCGCTGTTGCCTGACCGAAACTCTGATACCAGACAATCCCGTGCCGACCGTGATCGGTCCCAGCATCCGCACATTAGAAGTGCGCAATTTCAGAGATGAAAGCTGAAAGCGTTAATGACGGTTAAGTCAGACAGCCGATCATTCACCGAGCTCAGAAGGTAGTGGCCTTCTTGAGATCAGCAGAACAACCCGTGCGTCGCAGTTTTCATCCTTGAAACTTCAGAGAGTCCACGCCGCAGTAAGCCAAGTGCTCGCTACGACATCACTCTCCGGCATGCCACCGATCCATCGGTCTGCACCGCGAACAACCCCCTGTTGTCCCACGCGGTATCAGAGAAAAATCTCTGCTCACTGAACGGTTCCTGGA
>JAZKFE010000394.1:17851-20785 GCA_040386595.1 Planctomycetota bacterium
TTGTGTTCAAGTTGGGCTTTCGCCCTATTCGCACACTAGATGTGGATTCGTCCTGAAAGGCCCAAACGACCTATTGGGCCTATGTCGTAGCCTGTTGACGGGCTCGCAGCACGTCCACCGCATGCTGCATATCTGCCGGCAACGGAGCGGTGAAACTCATGATTTCGCCGGTAATCGGATGATTCAACCGCAGGGTGTGGGCATGCAATGCCTGCCGCGATAGCAGCTCGTTGGCGTTGGGATTTTCGAGAGGGGGCGGCTCATCGTCGGGGTCTTCCAACGGCGCGAGCTTTTCGGGTGGTCCGTTGGGGCCATAGAACTCGTCAGCCACCACAGGATGCCCCAACGCGGCCATATGCAGGCGGATCTGGTGCATGCGTCCGGTCATTGGCTGTGCCCGCACCAGCGTGTATTCCCCAAACCGTTCGAGAACCTCAAATGTGGTTTTCGACGGCCGCGGATCGACGGCATTCGGCTTGGTCGACATCAAAATGGTGTGCCCCCCGGGAGTCACCCCGATGGGCAAATCCACCGAACCACGGTCGGGCTCAAGATTCCCATACACCAGTGTCCAGTAGGATTTATTGACGCGGCCCGTTTGAAAGTGGATCGACAAATTGCGGTGGGCCTGATGCTCTTTCGTCACTGCCGTAACACCGCTGGTTAAGCGATCCAGGCGGTGGACAATGCCGGGCCGCAGCAGTCCGGGCAACTTTGTTTGCTGGTCAAAGTGATGCTGCAGCGCATTGGCCAACGTGTAATCCTGATAATTTCCGCAGGGATGGGCGACCTGACCAACCGGCTTGTTGACGACGATCAGCCAGGGATCCTCGTACAACACCTCGACTGGCATATCGCGTGGCGGCATGGTCTTATCGGGCGGTTCCACCAATCGGATACCGACGCGTTGGCCGCGATACACGCGCGAATCGTGTTCGGCGGTAATGCCTTCTAATGTCACCGCGCGAGCACGGATCATCCGCTGAATCCGCCACGCCGTGTAGTTGCGGAAGTGTTTGATCAGAAAGCTGTCGATGCGAACGCCGTGAAGGTACTTTTCGACGGTGACTTCGGCTTCAAAAACTTCAAACGGAGACATGTGGCAAGCGGTCGCAGTAGATGGCCAAGGGGGTGAAGCTTAGAATTGTAGAGTGCGAAGGGGGCTCGCACAAATCAATCTGCGGCAGTCGGGTGGCCGCGCGGGGCAAATTCGAAGTTTCGTGACGATTCTTCAATTTTTCAATTGATTCAAGGGCCGGTGCACTGGAGTCTCAGGGCGGTCTGTGCCACGACATTTCGTTCCTGTCATCTAGAAGCAGTGATGTTGCGGGCACTGGGCAAGGTGCCCAGCAGTGATTTATTGCGGTCGTTACTGTGTAGCCCGCTTTCTCCTATCGATTTACAGAAAGGTCGAGCCATGCCACTCGCGAAGTTGATTGCGGGGGCCGCTCACCGGCCCGCCGGCCCGCGTGATCCGAATAGCCTGGCCGCCGAACATCATTTTCATCAATACCTGGCTGACAACGTGGTGGTCAGCGAAACGCTCCGCAGCATGCGGCATGGCATCCAGGTTTTCCTGAGCTACGCTCCGCGGATGCTGGTCAGCAAATGCATTGATGGCCGTGTTCACGGTAGTGTGGGCAAAGGGTACCCTCCCACCACCGTTACCTTTTCCCGAACCGACGGGAATCGCGTCGCGTTAACCCGCGAAAACATGCATTTCTGGAATCGAGTCAACGCGGTCGTATTGAGTGCGCGACATCATACCCCGGGCTGCCCGGCACTGTTTATTGCCCTGGGGCATCACGCCAAGCTGGGGCATGGGTGTGCAGCGCATCAAGGAAATGACGCGGAAGCGCTGGCCACGGTCCGCGAACAGGCGGTCACAATGCAAGCCAAATACAATCCTCGCGATTTGTATGTCGTTTATGGCATGACCAATACCGACGATGGGGCAGAACGATTGGTCTTTCTGGATGGCCACGAAGTCGACAGTGCAGCCATCATTGCGCTGCTGGATACACCACGCATGCCGCTCAAGGCGGCCGCAGACCTGTTTCAGGCTTCGTTTCTGGACCGCCTGGTGGACGACCGCCCAACAGATCACAGCCTGGGCGGACGCACGCCGCGACAGATTGTTCACGGTGCCGACGCCCGGATGTTCCATGACGTGCAAACCATGATCGCGATGCAGACTTATCTGCTGCAGGACGTGTCGCAGGTCGTCAATAACGAATCGCGCAACAACGTCGTCTTCGAACCGCGGGTGTTTGATGAGGTCCGCCGGACACTGGAAGCGGTCCATGACCTGCCCGAACGGCTGTTGGCCCCCCTGCTCTACCAGACGTTGTGGAACATCGCCTATACGCTGCACGAACGCGAACGGCTGATGAAACTGGAAGGTGTTACTCGACGTCATGAATTGGAACACGCTGAGAACAAAGTCGGCTACGGCGAGGGGTTTGAGCTGGAGCGTCGCAACCGTCTGGTGTTGGCGAAGCCGGGACGCGGAGACGACCAGCTGGCTCTGCAGGTGGCTCGCAATGTGCTGTTGAATAACCGTAAACTCGATCCTCAACCACACCCGCCACTGGTCCATGTGAACGTAGAATTAGCCGGTGACGTAGACAGCTGGGAAGCGTTCAATCGGGATGTGCTGGCCCCATTGTTGACTCGTATTGAGAATGTCCACACGGTCTTTGGGGACGATTGCCGCGTTCTGACAACCTACTCCAGAACCAGCGAAAAGTGCTTTTACCCGGTGCGAATTAACCCCGATGTGGGGCCGCTGTCGCAGCCCGAAGAAGATCACCGTCAGTGCTATCCCGCGGACGTTACTCGTGGCCTGCCCGACCAGAACTTCCACCGTCAGCAGCTCGCTCTGCGCGAGCAAGTCTATAAGCACATGATGCTGTTGGAAGCAACAGGCGAAGG
>JAZKFE010000395.1:0-2627 GCA_040386595.1 Planctomycetota bacterium
AGGTGGAATCTGTATTGAGATTCGATACTAATTTCAACCGACTACTGCGAATGCGTTCTGTTCGCGGAGCGAACAACGACTATGCTTCGCAGTAGCCTACGCTAGGACTTCTTTAACGATTCGACCGCTGACATCGGTCAGTCGCAAATCGCGGCCGGCATAGAAGTACGTCAGCATCTCGTGGTCGAGGCCCATCAAGTGCAGGATCGTGGCGTGCAGATCATGCACGTGAACGATATTTTCCACCGACTTGAAGCCGAAGTCATCGGTCGCTCCGATGGCTTGGCCTCCCTTGGTCCCGCCACCTGCCAACCACGACGTAAACCCACGCGGGCTATGATCGCGACCCACTCCGTTTTGAGCGGTTGGAGTACGGCCAAATTCACCGGTCCAGACGATCAATGTCTCGTCCAGCAGTCCCTGTGATTTCAGATCTTGGATCAATCCGGCGATCGGGCGGTCTGTTTCCTTGGCATGCAATTCGTGATTGAAATTCACGTTGCTGTGAGCGTCCCAATTCTGGTCGCTATGACCACCACCCGAATAAATCTGCACAAACCGTACGCCACGCTGCACCATCCGCCGAGCCATCAGGCACTGCTTGCCAAAGTGAGCAGTCGTCGGGTGATCGATGCCATAGAGCTTCTGAGTTGCTTCGGACTCCTGCGTTAGATCGACCGCCTCGGGGGCATACTGCTGCATGCGGAAGGCCAGCTCGTAAGAGTCGATCCGTGCTTGCAGTTCGGATTCGCCAGGTCGGGTCTCGCGGTGTTTTGAATTCAACGCGGCCAACAGATCCAGCTGCTCACGCTGCCGTTCGCGCGGTGTTCCGGCGGGCGGCTGGAGATCAATGATTGGGCTCCCCGCAGTCCGGAACTGAGTCGCCTGGTACGTCGCGGGCATGTAGCCGCTGCCCCAGTTGGGGGCGCCGCCGATGGGACCGCCGCGCGGGTCGAGCATCACGACGAACCCGGGCAGATTCTGATTTTCCGTTCCCAGTCCATAAGTCGCCCAGGAACCCATGCAGGGATACCCTTGCCGCAACGAACCCGTGTTCATTTGCAGCAAGCCACCGCCATGCGCAAAACTGTCGGCGGCCATCGACCGGATGATGCACAGGTCATCGACCTGTCCGCTCAATTCCGGATACAAGTCAGAGACCGGCAGGCCACTCTTGCCGCACTGCGTAAACTTGCGCGAACTCGCCAGCAGCTTACCCGGATTGCGAACCTTGAAGAGAGGATCTTGATCGAGATTGGGGATCGGCTGGCCGTTGTATTTGGACAATTCGGGCTTCGGGTCGAAGGTGTCAACCTGACTCACGCCGCCGTACATGAACAGAAAAATGACCGACTTGACCTTGGTCGGAAAATGAGGCTTCTTGACGGCAAGCGGAGAATTAGCCGCTGCCAGCTCGGCCGCTACGGCTGGCTTCTGAAAGAACCCATCTGCAGCCAGCATCCCCGCCAACGCGGTCCCCGTGAATCCGAAACCTGTTTCCCACAGAAACTCACGTCGAGTCTGTCCGCAAAACGAATGGGTGCTCATAGACGGGCCTCGATTTCAACGTATTCCGTGCACGGTCAAGAATCAGACGTTTGGATCGCGGAAATCAGAGAGAACGAAAAAAAGTGTCTCACTCTGCACCGCTCTAGAGAATCAATATCGGGAAGTCACCTGCCACAAAGTCGCGTTAAAATAGATCAGCTTGGATTATACAGTGTATGCAATTTGTCGATGACATCAATGCCCACTTACCAATTGTTGCCCGATCGCCGGTCAATTGTGTTATGCCGATTGCTCACTTTCGGCAGATAATGGCGGCAGTCCGACCCGCAAACAGTCCTGAATTAACGGGCATTTTGTACATTGTGGCCGCCTGGCGATACAAATTTTACGACCGTGATGGATCAAGCGATGGGAGAAATTCACCCATTCATTGGAAGGAACCAACTGCATCAGGTCCCGTTCGATCTTTTCCGGAGTGGTTGATGTGGTCAGTCCCATCAATCGCGTCAACCGTTTGACGTGCGTATCGACAACCACTCCGCTGGCGATCCCGAATGCTGTGCCAAGGACCACATTGGCCGTCTTGCGACCGATGCCCGGCAAAGCGATCAGTTGTTCCAAATCGGCTGGAACTTCGCCTTCGTAGAGCTCAACCAGCTGTTGGGCCATGCCGCGGATGTTATTGGCTTTGGCTCGGAAGAAGCCGAGCGAATGGACAATCTTCTCGACATCTTCCTGTTCCGCTTCCGCCAGCTTCTGAGACGTCGGATATTTTCCGAACAGCTTGGGGGTGACGGCGTTGACTCGCTCATCGGTGCATTGGGCGGAGAGGATCGTCGCGACCAGCAATTCGAAGGCATTCCGATGATTCAAGGCACATTCGGCGTTGCCGTAGGTCTGTTCCAACCCGACGGAAATGTTGTGAGCACGCTGGTGTAAGACCTGCTCTTTTTTTGTAATTTTGGCCATAATTTCAAATCATCAGAAAGAAGACAAACGCAGTCCAACGACAGGGCGCCGCAGTGCAGCCTAACGTCCGCTGGCTCTGTCCTCCACCGTACCACCAAGCCTCGGTCTAAAAAGCTGCAAATCGTCTCACCGTTGCAGAAGATCTCTCG
>JAZKFE010000395.1:2637-2905 GCA_040386595.1 Planctomycetota bacterium
CTTCAATGTTTGCGTTTGAGATGATTGGGTAGCCCAGATTCTTGAATCTGGGTGAGCAGAGCGAACAAGAGGTTGCGGCTCATTCGATTTTCGACTGTCATTTCCTAAGTCGGGTTTCCCGACTGGAAAATGTCCGTGAACGGAGAACAACACAAAGTGAATCAAATTACCAGTTGTTTTCCAGAGTTTATTAGAAGTCGCTGACTCTCAAAAACGGCAACCTCTTGTTCGCTGCGCTCACCCAGATTCGAGAATCTGGGCTACCCAT
>JAZKFE010000396.1:0-8232 GCA_040386595.1 Planctomycetota bacterium
GTTGGCTCCGCTGCGGGCCTCGCTGAGGAGTTGCCCCGTGGAGTCATAGGTCCAATTGTGAACGCAAAGAGACTTGCACCCTTTCTTCAATCCGGCACAAGTTCCTTCGTGAGAGGTTAAATTTGTGCATCGGAAATACACCGTTCACCGTCCCAGAATTGAATATGATTCCCACTAAGGCCTGTCTTTCGGGCAGAGTCAAGGAACCGTTCGATCCACATCCTCTCTTCTTGAAGTAAGGCGTCGACGAAAGCATTATCATCCAAGTCAGAATCGGCGAGTCGTTCGTACTCGACCAGAAGAGTTCCGAAAACGACTTGGCATCCTGCTGTCTCGATTCGATCCGAATTAGAGCTTGATGACGGAAACACAATTACTCGCCCCGAATCGGGCCAAAATTCAACCCGCAGATAGTCCCAATCAATACCGGCATTGCTGGGGATGACTCTTGACTTAATGTGCTGACAGAGTTCAATCATGGCTTGTTCAATTGAGTCGCCCGATTTGACCGTAGCCATAGAAACGTTGTTCTTCAGTTGTTGCCATTCCATCATTTCCCCCAAATTCAATTCGCGGACCAGCCAGTCTGTTCTAGTGCCTAGATCCATCTCGAGCAAAGGTCAGTCAGGAACTTTTTTCGTTTTCTTGCGAGGCCATCGCCCAACAAAATGGGATGGGGAACGATAGCGGATTTGCTGAAGCCATCGCCGATCACGGTGGCCGGGCTGATGCTTTGACTGGCTGACGCCAGCACGCCCCGTGTTGCCAAATTAAGAATCAAACAATTCTTGCCGAATGACTGGTACGCCGGGCGGTGTCATGGCAATGGCTGGTTGCTTTTCTTATGCGGAACGGGGCTGATGCTCACGCACAGGCGTCAATGACACATACCAACGGGACAATATCATTCCAGCACAGACTGAATGAGTGCGAAAAGTTCTTCTTGGTCAATAGTTGTTGCCGCCGCTTCATAGATGGCTTCTGTCGCCGCCTCAAATGCATTTTCGTTGCCTGCGAAGGATAAAGCCGCAACAGCCCGTGCTTTGCCAAATGATCGCATGTAATCGTCAGAACTTGACTGCTCTTTCTCTGCTGCATCCTGCATTGCGAAGTACTCGTCGTCAAACTTTTCGGCCAGACCATCTATCTCAGCCTTTTCCTTCGGAGTCAGGATGCCCGTAGCACGTACTTTTTCTAATATTCTTTTTACAAGTGTATGTTCAAATGCTACGTGAGAGATCGCAAACTCAGACGCAGCCAATCCCGCTTTCCGTTGCTTCGTATCCGATGCACACCGTAACTTGTCTACAAGGTCGGGGAACAGTGCTTCAAGCCGAACCATCTTGGCTTACCTCCTTAAATAGTCCAATTACTGCGGTCGTGTTTTCAATGGCGTCGAAATGTTTGCTCCAGTGGGACCAAGGACATCTTGGCAAGGTCCACAGACTGGCTTTGTCGCACCGATATCGACGAGTTTCAGGCACTTCGCTTTGATGTAGTTTGCAATATCGACTTCCGCATGACCGGTGCCAGGAACCATCGTCTCACCGGGCTTCAGGGTCACACCGGGTCGCAAATAACCTCTTGGCTCACTGGTACTGACGAGAACTGAGCGAGTTCCACTTGCGTCCTCAACCACAGCAACGCCCATTGTTACTCTTCCCTTTTGTGCATCAGGAATAGCCGCTTTCAACTCAGCCACACGTTCCGTTACCAACGCCGAAGGGTTGTCGTACAGAATACCCTTGAGTGGCACGCCGCCAGTGCCTGGAGCTCCTCCCCCTCCTCCATCGCGGGGGCTCAACAGCTTTCTGCATTCTACACTGCAGGCCCAGAGGCTGCCGTCGGGGGCCTGATAGACCTGGTGCCCGTCTAGTGATCCAAGTGACTCTTTGGGAAAATCGCTGGGATCGACGATTCCATCGAGATTTTTATCCAGCTTCGTCAAGTCCTCGGGCGATGCCGCCGAGTACCGGCGTGGTTTGAGCGTGATTTTAATCTGCCCGTCGAAATTCTTACAGAGAGATTTGCCATCGTCCAGAACTTGGCCTGCGCTGCCCTTCAGGCCCACAATCTGAATACTCAGCAGGCCTGCGTTCAGCAGAGCTTCCGTGAGCGATTTGGACTGCAATAACTGCCAGCCTTGCTGCCCGGCATCGATCCCATCTTTGATGAAGAATGCCGCATTGCCGAACTTCGCGACAGTACTGCCTTTGGCTGCGGCTTGAGCCGCACCACCGCTGAGAGGGTGAGAGTTTTTCAAAAGCCGTGGGTAGACAAAATTTGAGCGTGCGCTAAATTAGCCGGTATGAGCGCCTCTCAACCTTCTCGTCGTGGTTCTTCCCGTACCCAGCGTCCGCAACGGCAGCAAATCGAAATGCGCTGCCAGTCTCTGGATCAGATGCTGGACCCCCAGCATCGCGTCCGGATGGTCTGGCAATATGTCGTCTCCCTCGATTTGACGGAGCTCTATACCGCGATTCAAGCGGTGGAAGGGGGCGTTGGTCGCAACCCGGTAGATCCGCAGATCCTGTTTGCGTTGTGGCTGTTTGCCACGCTGGAAGGCATCAGCAGTGGCCGCCAACTGACGGAATCGACCACCCGGGATCTGCCATATATGTGGCTGTGTGGCGGTGTTTCCGTGAACTACCACCTGGTCAATGACTTTCGGTCTGCCCACGGTGACCTGCTGAAACGGTTGCTGATCGACTCGATCAGCGTCTTGCTGCACCAGGACTTGATCACGCTGGACGAAGTGGCTCAAGATGGCATGCGGGTTCGGGCCTCTGCAGGAGCGAGTTCCTTTCGCCGCGCGGCCACGTTAGCAGCGGCTCAAGTCCGGGCTCGGGAATACGTGGAACGGTTGCACCGCGAGCATGCCGCGGATCCTGCGGGAGATCAGCGGCGGCGCCAGGCGGCTCAACAACGAGCCGCCCGAGAACGTGAAGCAAAGATCGCGCAAGCTCTGGTTGAACTGGAGCAACTGCAGGCGCAGCGCGACAAACAGCGGCGAGCCGAAACCGCAGAACCGCGGGCCTCTACAACCGATCCCGAAGCGCGCGTGATGAAGATGGCCGACGGCGGCTTTCGACCGGCTTTGAATGTGCAATTTGTCACGGATCAGCAGACACGTCTGATTGTCGGAGTGGCCGTCAAGAACCAAGGTAGCGACGCCGGATTAATGGCCCCCCAGTACGCGGAATTGTGTGCGGACTACGGAGTCACACCAAAGCGTTATCTGGTGGACGGTGGCTTTGCCAAAAAGGACGACGTGACCTTACTGGAGGCCGCCAAAACTCAGGTTTATGCACCGTTACCGTCCGGGGCTGTGTGAAAGCGACCGCTCAGGTTCTGTGGCACGTCCTGGCTCACAACCTGCAACGACTGCTGAAGCTAGATTTTTTAGAGAAAGTGATGGCCCAATGATCCCTCAGGGAGCCAAACACTGGCTCCCCAAGCTCGATTCCCGATTCGGGAGCGAAAACGGAACCGCGGTCCCAGGCCCCGGCCGAACAATCAGGAACCACACGAATCGGAAATACTCACAGCCTCTGAGTGCTGCGAGAAGCGTTTCGCGTGCAACCGTGGCCGCTCCCACGCTGATGTACTGATCGGTGTCTGCTGGCTGTCGGAGAGTTTAATCTCGATCAGTTAGTTTTGAGCGGTACAAGTATTGGCGGCGAGGTCACCTGAAATTTCTTCCAACGAACGCCAATTTCCGGACAGGTCAGTTTTTAATTCGACTCCGTCGGACAAACCGAAATATGAAATTGAAAGGGTATATTTATCGAGCGTAAACATCCACAAAGTCATTAGCTTGACAAAGTTTGTCTGCGAGCAACTCAATTCTCGCAAGTAGAGCAGTGTCGCTCATCGGATCGTGACCGATAAAAGATATTCCTTCTATATCGACGGAACGACAGGCAATGACATGGCACGCAATTTGATATATTGTGCCTTTCTTGCCATCATTGGGGAAAATCGGGCAACTGGAGAGTCTTTCTGCCTCTACCGCAACTTCATTACTACGGAGGCTCTTTAAGGCGGCAAGTACCTTGTCAGGAGTCATTGTTGGCTCTAGCGTCGACTCATACTTTTTGACTACAGATCGCAACTCTGTAGTTTCTTGTAGTAGCTGCGGACCGAAGCGGTTTGCCATTTCTTTTGCTCGCACCGAGCTAATTTCTGCAAGTCGAGTTTCCCATTGCCTCGCTTTCTCGTCATCCTCAATAATTGTCCAACCTCTTTGCGGATCTTCGCCCATTTCATCAAGGAACTGAACGTTTCCCAGCAGCTCGTACATGACTGCATGCGTGATAGCAATTCCGACTGATGCATAGACCGCTTCACCCTGCTTGCCTTGAGTCCCCACAATGATCGACTCGAAGAGTTCATTGATGTGACTCGACCTGACAAAAGTCAGGTCACCTGATATGGGTGAAATGATATTGGATGCAAAACCATGAACTCTCAACAACTCAAACAATCGCTTTTGACGAATTTTCATGTGTACCTCACGGGTTGATTACCTCGTATTTGATGCCTGCCTGCTGTAACGCGGTTCTAAGTTGCGCAGCCGGTCCACTCGTAGGCAGTTCTTCTGTCCCAAACCAAATGACTTTCTTTACGCCACTCCTCGGATTCCTTAATAATAGAATGTCGCTGCCGACTTGATGAAGCTTCGCTTGAAGCTTTTCGGCAGTTATACATTCCCATGGCGTCGTGTTGGCTTCATATCCCGTTTTAGTCTTTGGGTCAAAATCATCGTATCTTCTGCTCCCCAACCCCCCTTGCGTCTTACCTGAGGGATAAAACGTTTTTTCCTTGGCACCTGGACGGACCTTTTGGAGATATTCGTCATGTGTAAATTTCGCAGATGGCCTTCCTGAACTTGGAGCGTTTGCTTTGGCGACCAATTTTTCGCAAACTTCGCTGCAGGCCCAGAGGCTGCCATCGGGAGCCTGATAAATCTTTCGGCCATCCAGTGATCCAAGTGACTCTTTGGGAAAATCGCTGGGGTCGACGATTCCATTCGCATTTTTATCCAGCCCTTTCAAGTCGTCAAGCGATGGCTTGAGATACTTACGGGGCATGAGCTTGATATTGATCGTTCCGTCGAACTGTTTACAGAGGGCTTTGCCGTCATCCAGAACCTGCCCCGTGCTCCCTTTCAGGCTCGCGACTTGAATAACCAGCAACCCCGCGTTCAGCAGAGCTTCCTTGAGCGATTTGGACTGTAGTAACTGCAAGCCTTGCTGCCCGGCGTCGATGCCGTCTTTAATGTAGAATGCCGCATTGGCGAACTTCGCGCCAGTACTGCCTTTGGCAGCGGCCTGTGCCGCGCCACCACTGAGCGTTGCCAGGAGTGCTTCGCGTGCAACCGTGGCGGCTCCCACGCTGATGTACTGATCGGTGTCCGATACCCCATAGCACTGCGCGCGTTGATCATCTCGTAAGCAGTTGAGCGTCTCTGATTGCCCCCAGGTGAATGCGACTGCCAGATTGAGATATCCCAGTGAGAGGCCTTTATCGAATTCTTGCGCGACAGTAGCGCACGTCGAAAAGGTATCCTGCAAGCCGCCAAAATTGCTGCTCGGCGGCAAAAATGGAGAAGCTGGGGATGAGGGTTTAGTCTGCAGCACCCCATTTTTCTCGAACCATCGATCCCAGTCGCTGCTGCCCCAGTACCAGACGGTATTTGTCTCACCCGGAGCAACCGTCCCCCAATACAGATCGGCGAATGCAAACACGCGACTCAGGTCGACTTCAAATCTCCCTTTCGAAGTCGTTCGCGCGACGGTTGCAGTCCCATTTAAGTTGCTCAAGTCGCCGACGAGTTGATCAAAATAGTAACCATTGTCGGCGTAGACGACAGAGTTCTGTGTATACAGGTGGCTGTAAGGCTGGAGTCCGCTCGGATCGACCAGATTGACGGGCTGGTTTGCAACGTAGCGGTAGAAATTGCTATCGCCGAGTCCGGCACCTAACGGGTCCTGTGATATAAACTGGCCTGTTTGCGGGTCGTAGTCTCGGGCTCGGAGGTTGGACAGGCCTGTGGTTTCATCCTGGCGGTAACCGACTTGTCCGACCCAGCGGTAGGGAGTGTCACTGGTGCCGCTGGTGGTGGTTGGGTTGCCGAATCCGGTGTAGCGATACTCGTCGGTGGTATTACCCGTATCGTCGGTTAAAGCAGTGGTGGAACCAAGCGCATCGAACCAGTAGAAGCTGGATTCGGTGTCGCGGTGGTCGCTGAGGAGATCGCCGTAGGGTTGCGGTTGATAAGTGTAGTCTGCAGTGACGGTTCCCAACTCGTCGGTTTCGCGCAGGACGTTGTTGTTGTCCCACAGCAGCTGATTCAGCTCGATGCCATCATCACGAGTGACTTGGCGCTCTTCGCCATTCTTGTTGACCGGCGCCCAGACATAAGTCAGCACCTGGCTGTCGGGGAGTTCCACCTCGATCAGTTGGTTTTGAGCGTTCCAGGTGTAGGTGGTGATATCACCCGAGGGTTCTTCTAGCGACCGCCGATTTCCGGCCAGGTCGTAGGTGTAGGTCGTGATGCCCGACAGAGCTTCGGAGCGCAGTAGTCGGTTCGCGCTGTCGTAGACCGAAGTCGTCCGACCGCCGGCGAGTGTTTCCTCGGCCAGACGGTTGCCACTGGGGTCGTAGACGTACGTCGTGCGGTAGGGGTTGGCTCCGCTGCGGGCCTCGCTGAGGAGTTGCCCCGTGGAGTCATAGGTCCAAGTCACCACATCGCCCGACTCTTCGGCGACACGCGTCCGACGACCTGCGGCATCGTACGAATAATCGAATTGATCAACGACACTGGCCAATACATCTAGATGTGCGACGCGAGCAATCCGTCCCGCAGGATCGTAGATGGTCGTGGTCGCGGTGGAGTTCGCCGCCACCTGGCCGATTTCCTGCCCCGCAGCATCGTAGCTGAAGGATGTGATCTCGTCGTATGAGTTTACGAGGCGGGGCATACGGCCGACTGCGTCATAACTGTAAGTTGTCCGGCCGTTGTCCGGATCGATCAATACTTGGCGGCGACCGAGTGGATCACGCAGCCATTGCAGTGTGTCGCCGTTGCCTGTAATCAGCGTGACGACCTGATTGACCGGATCATACGTTCGCGTGTAGGGACCAGTGGCCCCGTCAATCACCAGCGGATTGGCGACATTGTCGTAAGTCCAGGTGACGCGTCCCCCCAAGGAATCGGCACGCGAGGTCAGGCGATTGGCTGGATCGAAGACATAAGTCGTGACCACGCCCCGCGGATCAATTTGTCGCGTCCGCTGGCCCACTTTGTCATAACTGAACGATGTGATTAAGCCGAGTGCATTGATCTGACGCGTTTCTTGTCGGGCAGCGTCATAACTGAAGGTAAGCCGATAACCGCGCGGATCAACGGATGCAATCCGTTGGCTAATCGCATCATAGATCGTGCTGGTGCGATAGCCCAGAGGGTCGATGACACTGATTGTCTGTCCGAGAGGATCGTAGACCGTCGTGGCCCGTTCATTCAGCGGATTTTGCGCGACGATTGGCCGTCCCGCAGCGTCGTAGCTGGTCGTTGTCCGCTCGGAGAGTGGGTTTATAACGGCGTGAATCCGACCTGCTTCATCGTAGACTGTGGTGACAACTTGTCCCAACGGATTGATCGCGGCGATGATTTCTCCCGCCGCATCATAGATGTTGGTGGCGCGCTGGCCCAGTGGATCAATTGAAGCAACTTTTTGTCCGGCGACATCGTAGAGCGTCGTTGTACGTTGATTGAGCGCGTTCACTACTGCAGTGACCCGCTCTGCCGGATCGTAGACAGTCGTCGTGCGATATCCTCGAGCATCGACGATAGAAATTGGCAGTCCGACTGCGTTATAGACTGTCGTAGTCGAGTAGCCATTGGCATCGATCACGCGAATGGTCTGGCCTGCTACGTCATAAACTGTGGTCGTGGCCTGCAGCAACGGATTGATGGTCGCGATCGGCCGTCCTGCAAGGTCGTAGACAGTCGTCGTGCGCTGGACGAGTGAATCCACCATCGCCACTGCCTGCCCCGCCAGATCATAGACGCTCGTGGTGACGTCTTGCAGTGGATTTTCAACCGATATGGCACGTCCTGCGGCGTCGTAACTGGTTGTTGTCCGTTGCGTCAAGGCGTCAATACTGGCGATTGTACGCCCGGCCGGGTCATACAAGGCGGTGGTCACGGCGTTCAGCGCATTGATG
>JAZKFE010000397.1:0-6943 GCA_040386595.1 Planctomycetota bacterium
TACAGTTGCGAAACAGTGGCACGACAAGACCTTGGGGAGTCGATCCCAAATCTCAGCTGTGACAGAGCACTAGCAGTCCAGTCCGCAGTTCTTGACGCACTCGTTCCGGCGTCTTACGTCGCAGTTGCCTGAACAGAGCCAGCATGAACCAGCCGCAGTGGTAGCAGAGCCGTCTCTCCCATCTCTTGGCCCGCTACGGCCTCACGGCCAAGCTCCCGATCAGCCCCGTGGTCAACGAGACCAGCGCCACAGCTCGCAGGACGGGAAAGCCGATGCCTGCTGCCTGGCTGGACAACCGAGGATACTCCGCCTGATTCGCCAGGGTATCAGGCTAGACTGCGTGGCGCCATCCACCATGTGCACAGTGCGTCCCAACCACCACCAGTCCTCAGGAGTGGCTGCTTCCGCACGTTCGGCAACACTTTCCCCCTACGACCACACGCAGCAGACCGGCAAAACCGAGAGGGATGCCATGGCCATAGCTTTGCCCAGATGAGTGGAGAGTGGATTTCACTCTGGCTCGAAAAAATTATTCGAGGAAATCAAGGGGCCAAATATGGCGCTGACCTGCAAGACGCGTACGTTCACGATAGAGTAATGCTCGCGGGCGTCGTTAAACTCTACATGCAAGATAAGGCTGGCGAACTTCGATTCGCATTCCAAAAATATAAGCCGAAAGCACCCGGCGATATGGCCCCTTGGGGGGAGGAATGAACGACGTGATATTATGAATCAACACTTTGAACTCATGCAATGCGGTAAGCCCGACGATCTGATGTCTCGTGTGAGATACTTTGATTCTCACCTGGACATTGATAAGAATCTAAAAAGCTTGCCACTCGACCACATTGTACTTGCCTTCGCAATCAATAAATGTGTCTGGCCGGTTGCACTGGCTCACTTTGGCTTCGCAAGCACGCATAACTGCACATATTGGTGTGGCCGCGGTTGTGAACTAGCAATCGAGTTCTTTCAGCAGTCTCGAGATGACATTCTGATGAACTCGGTGAGAATGCCTTGGTATCAATGCTATATTGAACTATACCTGCTGTCCTGTTTTTGTCCTCAAGGCATATCTGCCCGTACGGCAGCCAGCAAGTTCTTGCAAGACGATCTTCAAGTTGAGGCGGCCGCTATTCCAATTGAGCCAGCTCTTGGTCGGATCGCCCTACTAATGGCGTCTGAGTATAATGATGGACTCAGCCAAGAAGTCGACATCAAGAACGCTAATCCGCGGTGGAAAAAGCACGCCAAGAGCTTGTTCGACGCGTGGAGCGCTCTGAAAGCAGGCAATCGATCTCAGTTCACCGAATCCATGATCAAGGCTGTCACAGAGCACGCACGCAAAACGAAAGACGACGAGAATTTACCGATCTTTGCAGTGGCAACTCTCGAATCAGCCATGCTTGGTCGCGCTTATGAGAAAGGCTGGACGGATCTGGAGTTCCCTCCGGAAATTGCAGCCCGATTGGTGACTCACCAATCGCTTGGGGTGGCTTAGTTCATTGACGCCAACTTCGTGGTTGGTCGAGGTCGCTGTGCAATCTGGGTCTACAGCAGGCACAACTGCAGCAGTTGTCGAATCCTGGATAATTCGAATTGTGACCGAGCAAATTTGCCGCTGTGATTCGATCCCTCACTTTGCAACACCGAAACGATGAGAAGCTACGTCCGGTCCCGGTCACGCCTCCTGCAAACCTAAGTTGCACAGAGACCTTGGCCACCCTGCGGATTTGATGGTATAGTGTAGGATGCGGATTGTGCGACGGTTTTATGATTCACGAACTCTGACGGAGGGCGAGGAATGCCTTGCCTCAAACGCGCGGATGGCCATCTTTCACAAGGATGGCGACTCTCAGGCGTTCGAGCGAATCATCATGGAAGGATTCGAGAGGCATGCGGTCCCGGTTCGGGCCTATCAATTGCTGCCCAACGATTGGCACCTGGTGCTGTAACCTCAAACAGATCGAGCCACGAGTGAGTCTCTGCGTTGGGTTACCGCCACGTACACCATGCGCGACCACGCCCGTCTTTCAAGCTGGGTTGAACGGATCAATACGGCGATGAGCGAGACGGAGCGGGAAATGATCTGCACAGCGACTTCGTCATCGATATTGCATCGACTATTTTCACAAGCACTCGAATACTTAAATAATTGATTTCTATGAAACGATCCGAATTAGGGTTGCTCGGCTTCACTTTGATGATGATCACATTTATGGCGTGTGCTGGCCCCCCGCCTGATCTGAAAGATTTTGCCGAAAAGTACGGGGTACGTAGTTGGAAATACCAATGGATCGAACTACGTATTTGGTTGATAAAAGTGCTACCGGGACTCGTAGGCGGCGCGATTCTTTACTTCTGGGTCCTGATATAATTGTGAGAAAAACGGGAAGGAAGATTTTTGGGGAGGGGTCGAGTTTTCTCGTTTCTCGGCTTCTTTTGCTGTCTTTCGGTTAGGAATTGGGGATTTCAATCCCTTTGCTCGGGGCATATTGTGCCGAGGAGCTCGTTCATTTTGAACAACTCTTTGCGCGTGGATTATGGGGAGTTCCCAAAACTACTGAGAATATAGCCCACATCAACGCACACCGGCCAGTGCTTGAGAGAAATGCACAGAGGATTCTACAATTGTGGGGATTTAAGGTGTTCTGAATCGCGGAGTAACAATTGTCGTATTCGAAGGCACATTAGCGTGACGATTATGTCAAATTCAATGTTGTTATATCCCATGTCAGTATCTAAGTATGCGGAAGATCCTCTTCGCCAACCACAAGCGACTAAACGAGTTGATTGCATTTGTTTAACCAACCGGCCGCACTGCGAGCTCGCATTTGAAGGTACGCAAAGGTTCTTCCTAACCGGCCAATCGGGGGCTCCGATCAGCGTCGATGTGAGTTATTCCGAAATGGAAGAGGCGTTCGTTAGCACTTTCACCGAGATTGGCGACAACCAGAGGAATATCGACTGTTCACAGATCGCGAATCTGATGCAACAATCGACAAATCTGGCGTGTTTTCAAGTCGGTAAGGAATTGGATGACGCATCGAGTTACGCACTTCTATCCGATGTGGAAATAGACGGGCCTTCTGCCTATAGAGTTGAGCTCCAACTTGACATTTCAAATTTATCAGACCTTGCCGATTTTTGTGCGTACTACCAGAGAATTCAGCATTTTGATCAGATCGCGAAGCAGCATCGGCGTCGGTGGGCACATTGGTTTGGAGCAGTCCAAAGCCATATCGAATCCAAGTCGACCCTCGAATTACTCGACCTCGCAAAAGCCACACATCTTCATCCGTATATGCATCTTCCCGTCGAAGTGAATGCGGGATCTCGGCGTGTTTTCGGCGCGTTGACACTAGCCGATATAGATGGATTAACTGCTACGGGTAACTTGATACTTGCTGTGGATGAGGTTTCTGCGCTGCAAGATGCGAGAGTGACGAGAACCGTAGTAACGAAGGTTGGAAGTATCCCCAATACGATCTTTAGGAATGTTGGAGTAGTACGCAAAGCGGCACGCGTTCTGTGAACCTGCATGAGTGGAGCGGGCACCGTTACTATGTATGAAGAGAGAAGAAGGGTGTCAGGACCGAATGGCACTGCCGTGGTTGTAGTGACGTATGAATTGAATGTTGCCAGTAGAGCACATGCGAGAGCCTGTTTGCTTAGGTTGAGGGAATCCAAGCAGAGGTGGTTGTCATTGGCGATGGCTTGAACGCGAATAGTCATTCCGATCGCTTGGCGTTCGTCCCAATTGAAGGCGAATCGGTATGCCGAATAGGCCAGTCGGCTGTAATTGGAACACCTCTTGCGATGTGAAGTAACGAACGCCTGCCCGCGAAACCCGAGGACATCACCACGTTGCGGGCCAAACGGGGAACGGTTCAACAGCAGTGGGAGTCGGATTCCCAGCTTCCCCCTCCGTGAAAACTCGCGACTTCTCGGCTCCCTTTGAACTCTTCCCCCCTGCCCCTCGGCTTGCCGAATCTTGGTCGCACGTTGCTGCAACCGATTCGATCTCGGCTCCGTCTCCTGGATGTCGGCTCAACGCTTGAATTTCCCGCCGTTCCGTTTCGGGCTCCTTGAGGAATCCGTCGACAGCAGGGATTACTCGCCGATCATGCAATGAGGCGTCAACCTCACCCCCATGGCACATCTGTCGTGCGCCACGGCCTCCTGGGAAACTCGAGTTGCCCATGACTTGGGGCACGCTGTGGGCAGATTCGTATTCAAGGTTTTTCTCAATGCAGCCAATCAACGCAGCCAACCAACGCAGACCGCTCAAGAGGACCGTCGCAAAAGTCTCGTAAATTCGGCACAGCCCTCCAGAGACACGGGTGCAGCCGCTCAATGGTGGGCTTGGTGCGGTGATCCAACTAACGGTGTCTCTGGTCAATGTCCCCCCTCGCCCCAGTAATCTGGGGAGAGGGGACGGGGGTGAGGGGTTTTCCTGCAGAGTCCACAGAGATCGAGGTGGCGTTGGGAGACTCCTGGCTGAAAAGTCTGGAAAACGAGGGAATCGTGAAGCCTGCCAAGCCCCTCACCCCCAACCCCTCTCCCCGGAAATACCGGGGCGAGGGGAGATATCCCATCGTTTCAAGGGTGGCCCACTAATTGGAGGCTGCCCTCCAGAGACACTCGAATTTCGCTTCCACTTTGAGAAACCGTTGCTGGCCATTCGAATACGAGTACGATATTCTGTTAGTGACTGCGTATTGCTCGATACGATCGCTCACTTTTCATTCAGGTGCTTGATGCCTTCAAAATTTGATCCTGATTACCAGTGGTTAGGGATCCTGCGGCAGGATCAATCTCCCCATTCCTACCGACTGTTGGGGTTAGAACCCTTCGAAGCAGATCCGCAAGTCATCGCGGCCGCGGCGGATCGGCAGCTGGGATTTCTGCGCCAACCTCATTCGGGGGCGACTGCCCACGACTGCCAGAAACTGCTGAACGAAGTTTCGCATGCACGCCTCCGTCTCCTAAAACCGGCGGCGAAGCAAACCTCTGATTTCGAATTGCGAGGCAAATTGAAGGGAGCAGGTCACAAGTTGAGATCCGGTCCATTCATCGGATCCACCGACCGCATGCGGAAGTCGCCTTTCCGGAATCCCCTGGCGCTGTTTGTCGCGGGGTTAGTGCTGCTGTTGGCCGCCCCCAAACCAACGCAGTCGAGTGACACTGTCGCGCAGGCCGCGCCTCCAGCCACAGAACCATCTCTGAAGAACGATCCGCCAAAAACGAGTGCGGCGCCGGTTCCCGACTTAGCCGCTCAGGAGACATCGAACAAAGAACTGCATGAGCTCTTCAAAGACGAGTATGGAAACCTGAAGCGAGACGAAGCGAAACTTCTTTTCGCCACGAAGCTCAAGAGCGTGGCCGACGAATCAGACGATGATCTCACCACCAAATATGTGTGCCTGGAAGAAGCTCGGCGACTAACGGCCGAAGCAGGCGACTTGACGAAAGCCATGACGCTGGCCGACACACAAGCATTGAAATTCCAGACAAATGCGGGTCAAGTCAAAGCAGCCACGCTGAAAATTGTGTCGCAGAAGTTTAAAAGCCCTGCGGTCAATGCCGATCTCATCAGTCATTCGTTGACGCTGATTGATGAACTCATGCTGGTAAACGACTACCAGCTCGCCGGCAATGTGGCGATGGTTGCCGGGCAAGTGGCGGTACGGATGAAAGACAAGGCGACCGCCGCAATGCTGGTCGACCTGCGTCGTGAGAATGAGGAGCTGGCCAAGGAATTCCCCTTGGCAAATCAAGCCCACACCACGTTGCAAAAGCAACCGAACAATGCCGAGGCCAAAGCCCTCTGGGGCCGCTGGCTGTGTTTCCGCGAGGACAAGTGGGACGAAGGCTTAAAGTTGTTGCAAGATACCGGAGATGAAAAACAGCGCGAGTTAGTCGCTCGCGACTTAACCGGACCGACCGAAACCGAGGCCATGATTCAGCTCGGCAGCGACTGGCTCGACTATGCCAAATCCCGAAAAGACCGCAGCCTGGTGGGTTTCTGCACCCGGGCGGTGCACTGGCTGTCGCAGGCTGAAAAGGGCGCCACCGGTCTCACGAAAACGCGTATCGACAAGCTGATCGAGCAAGCGTACTTCGCGCGTGATAAAACCACGCCCCTGATGACGCTGATCGACTCTGTTAGCAAAAAAGTGAAGCAGAAGTTGTATGTTTCGTCCGTCGAGACCCGCCATGATATCGGTTCAGCCTATGAAGAGTTACCTCCGGAAGGAGGCGTGCTGGTGGGTTTCAACTATAGTGTCGGCAAGTATTTGAACTACTATACTGTGGTGAAAGCAATTCAACCCATTTACGCGACGAAAGGGGGACTGAAACGTGGTGAGTGGCGAGGAAAACCAGAAGGTCCGATCGTCGAAATCATGGCTCGCGAAGGATACGCCGTCAGCAACGTCGGCCACTGGGTCGGGGCCTGCGTGGCTACGATGCAAGTCGTTTTTTCACGTGTCACCAGATCCGGACTGGATTTAGATAACAGTTACGTCTCGAAAAACATCGGAGACGAAAAACACGATATTCCGGGATATGTTCGCGGAGAAAAACCAGACAAGCAACCGATCATCGGCATGTTCGGTCACGCGAATGACTTTTGGGGTGGTTTCGGCGTGATCACGACGAAGTAGGCCTGCCTCGCGGGGCGGCCTGGATTGCTTGCAACTTGGGCTACCCAGCGAAACTTTGGTAACGATTAAAGATCTGTAGGATGGGCACTCTTGCCCGTCGGTTTTTGCATTTGATACTGGGCATTTCATACATCGGCTCGAATTGTCGGTACCCGTTATCGGAGGTCACTCTCAAGTTCTGAAATCAAACTTTCGAGAAGATTGGTGCGCGTGGTGGCCCAAGTTGCGGTGTAACTTTGGGGCTACAGGATGCATGTTTGGCAATCCGACTACTT
>JAZKFE010000398.1:0-2709 GCA_040386595.1 Planctomycetota bacterium
CCTAATTTACTAAGCCCTCCTAGAATGCGCTAGTCTAATACACAACGCGCTCTAGATCGCGCGGATCTGGCGTGTCTGGACGCCGAAGCGGCGGTTGAAGAAGAGGCGGAACTCTCCGTCAAACTGCTGGTCTCTGCCGCCGCCGATCGGAACGGAGTAGCCGACCGTCAACGCCGTGGATGGACCGAATTGGAAGTTGGTGCCCACTACGGCATTCAGCACTGAGAAATTGCTACCGAATGTGCCCAGTTGGAAATTGCTGCCGGCGCGAACTACGTCGCCCGACTGCAAGGACTGGTTGAAGTGCAGCTCAAACATGGGGGCGACGCCACTGAGTGTGGACTCTTGATCTTCTGCCAAGTAGGCCCAGTAGCCCACACTCATGTCGAGATAGGCATAGGTGCTGTCCTGGACCGCACCGACGCGTTGCAGCTTGGTCAGATCCAAGTTGGCCAAGACGTCGTTGCCGTTGGCGGCCACATCAAATTGCAGAAAGCCTTGGGCGAACAGGCGGTCGTCCGGTGTAAACAGGATGCCCATGAAGGGCATCAAGTGAACCGTCTGATTCTTAATCTTGACGATCGTGGTGCCGTTGCTGAGGTTAATGTTGACGGGATCTGCAGTCGGTAGTCCGACTTGCATACCACCGGAAATCGCCAGCGTGTCGTCGCGGTAGAACAACGACTTGTAGGTCAGCGAGATGTCGCCAAACTCAAGTTGTTCACCATCGGAAACACCCGTAGCAGAGACGTTCGAACTGAGTGTCGTAGCGAAGGGAGTGCGGACTTCAATCGAGGCGGTGCCGTCCTGGATCGTCTTTTCGAAGCCCGGTGTAAAACGATTGATATTAATGCCGTTTTGCGTCAACGGTACATTCTGAAAATAGCTGTAGTTGAAGAACACGCGGTCCCGGGGCATGGGGCTGGTATTCTCGGCAATCTTTAAGCGGCCGACAGCTCCACCGACAGAAGGGCTGGGGACATCGACGATGGTCATCGGCTGCTGGATATTGATCAGCGGGACGGTGTCTCCCTGGCTGGTCTCAACGGTCTGTCCCGAGATGACCGCATTGAATGGGCCGGGGTTCAGGACGTTCTGAACATTCGCGATGCCATTGGTGAATTGGTATTGCTGCAGACCGGGGTAAGTATCGACCACGCCGTCGTTGTTGGTATCAATCCCAATCGTGGAGAGCAGAGGCAAGTCTGTACCGTTGGGGGCTCCGCCGAAGAACGGACCGACTACGATGTTGGGAGCGTTAATCCCGGCGAAGCCGTTGTAATTTGTGGTATCGTTGGGAGGGCTGACATAGGGAATGGCGTTGGCAATCGTCGGGGTCAATGTCAGCGTGGTCGAGCCGCCGCCGAACAGATCACCGATCATCGCCGTGGCTCGGTTTTGACTATTGGCAATTGTCCGCAGGCGCCCTCGTCGAGCCAGCGTGTCAGTCCGTTGCGGGACGCCCAATAAGTTACGGGCCACAGAACTGCCGGGTGTGGTTTGAGGGGCCGCGGGCTGCAGAGAATCACTGGGACGTAACGCGTTCGGGTCCTGGCGATGCTTCACCAACACCGGGATATCGCTGGGAGTGGTCTGCAGGAGCTCTTCGTACGATTGGTCCAACGGCACGATTCGGGAAGGGAGCGCATTGTAATCCTGGGCAGACAAGGACCCGGTTGCTGCTGAGCAGAAGCCCAGCAACATGCCGATCGCGACCTGAAGGTCTCGCAGTTTGGTTGCCACAGAGTCACCCCGATTTCGAACGCCGCAAGATCACTCACCACACACCTAGGAAGGAATCACATCGATTGCGCGTTAATCAATTGATGCGTTCGTACGCGAGCGGTGAAGCCTGATATCACGAAGTTGTCGGCGATTCCGAATAAGGGGCTTGAGCCGGACCTGCGGGATCGTTCCAGTTTGAGGTGAACCCGTGCTCCACGGGAAAGCTGAGGAGGTAAGCTCCGCAAAAACGAGTGGGTTAGCTTGTTAACGATTAGGAAGCGAACAGAGTATCGTGGCGCTGCAAGACAAATCCTCGCGTGTGCTACCTACGTCACGACGACTTGTTTGGTTGTCGTTTGCCGGCCGCCAGCGCCGTCGGAGAGGGTGACTTGGTATTGACGCTCGCCAACACCGCTGCGGGCTCGAGTGGTGGAGAAGGCGACCGCTCGCAGTAAGGCTTGGACGGCTGCGGGCGTGGCGGAATTGGTGGTGAAATCGACCTTGATGGAGTTCTTGCTGAGTGTCAGGCGGCCGATCTTCTGGCCGTTGAACAGGATGTCTTTACCCGACACCTTGATGCCACCGGTTTTCAAGATGCGGAGCCGATCGCTGCGGTTGGCGCCTTGCGTCGCCGTGATCAGAAGTTGGCCGCCCTTCAAGCTGAGAGAGTCGGGGTCGGTGATGCTCGCCAAGGCGTCCAGAGATGTGGGGGAAGAACGGAGGGAGAGGTTTAAATCTCCGCTGGGCAATGTCACGACAGGAGGTTCGGAAACCGTGACGACTTCCACCTGCTTGGTTTTGGTGCCGGAATTCTCGCGGGATCCGTCGGACAGATCGAACGTGATCGTACGCGTTCCGGGGATGGGAGAGCTGCTGGTGTTGCTGAAGATCAGCGTTCGCAGCAGTGCCCCGATCGATTCTTCATTCGCAAAGGTGGTGAGATTGATCACGAGGGGGCCGCCGTCCTGGCCGCTGGCGATGGTC
>JAZKFE010000399.1:0-2363 GCA_040386595.1 Planctomycetota bacterium
GATCGTGTCGTCATGGCACACACTTTCCGTGAATCCGTAATCGACGTTAGCGTTTCTTCTTTTTCGACTTCCCCTTTTTCTTCGCCTTCGGTTCCGTAGACCGATGCTTTCCCGACTTCAATTTCGGGAAGCGACTCTTTTCCTCGTACGGCTTCTTGCCTGAGGGGGGAGCTGAGTTTCGGCGACGGGGAGCTTCGGCCAGGGGATCGACGGGGGGCATCTCGCCCATTCCGGCCAAACGAAAATCGAGCTGCCGGCGATCGATGTCGACTCGCGCCACAACCACTTTCACCGAGCCACCCAGACGGTACTCAACACCGGAACGACGGCCGATCAAACTTTGCGAAGTCTCGTCGAAGTAATAGTAATCGTCTGCCAGCGACGTGACGTGGACCATACCTTCCGCGGGAATTTTCGTCCCTTGGCAGAAGAAGCCAAAGTCCTGAACGCCGGTAATGATCGTATCGAGTTCCTCGCCGATCCGCTGCGACATATAGGTGAGCAGCTTCACTTTGACGAGTTCCCGTTCGGCCGACGCCGCACGCCGCTCCATGGCGGAACAATGCTTGGCCAACGTCGCCAGAGCCACCACATCCGGCTTGGGCAGCTTGCCCTTCTTACGAGCCGCAATGGCCCCCACCAGGCGATGAATCGTCAGATCGGGATAACGGCGAATCGGGCTGGTGAAGTGGCAATACTGCTCTTCGGCTAGGGCATAGTGTCCGATGTCCTCAATGCTGTATTCCGCCTGCTTCATGCTGCGGAGCAAGGCATAATTCACCGACTGGCGAATCGGTTTGTCCTGGACTTCATTCAGTAAAGCCTGCAACGCATGGCGACTTTGATAGTTGGTCAAAGTCAGACCGAGCGTCCCGGCGAAATCGGCAAACTTGCGGAGTTTCGTTTCGTCCGGATCACCATGGGTGCGACGGAGGAATGGGAACCGCAGATCATTCAATTCGGTCGCCACGGCGATGTTGGCCGCCAGCATGAATTCTTCGATGATCTCATGGCTGGCGTCGTGCGGTGCGGTGTGGGCTCCGGTGACTTTGCCTTCGTCGTTGAAATCAATTTTCACTTCGGGCATCGACAGTTCCAGCGAGCCACGTTTGAACCGCCGTTTGCGGAGCAACATGGCGAACTCATACATGCGTTGCAGCAAGCCCCGGACTTCCGGTGAGGCTGCGTCGCGATGCTGTTCGGGATTCTCGATGATCGGCATCACTTGCTCATACGCAAACCGCTGCACGACCCGAATGGCCGAGTTCGCGAATTTGGTATGCACCGGAATGCCTTCGGCCGAGAATTCGATGATGGCCGATTTGGTGAAACGGACGTGTCCCTGCTGCAAACTGGCCAGGCCGTTGGACAAGATCTCGGGCAGCATCGGAACCACACGGTCAGGCAAATAGACGCTGGTGCTCCGCTTTTGGGCTTCTTGATCCAAAGCCGATCCGACCGGCACAAAGTGCGAGACGTCCGCAATATGAACTCCCAGATGCCAGTGTCCTTCGGCCGAACGGTGCAATGAAATCGCATCGTCAAAGTCGCGAGCATCCACGGGATCAATCGTGATGATCGTTTCGCCCGTCAGATCAAGCCGGCCGGCGAGATTGGTTTCGTCAAACTGCGTCGCTTGTTGCCGAGCCTCTTCGAGTACTGCTTCAGGAAACGCATCCGGCAGGCCGAACTCGTGAATGATGCTGAGGGTATCGACACCGGGCTGGCCGCGTTGGCCCAGGACCTCTGTCAGTACGGCCTCGCCCACTTGGCTATGGCTGGGGAACCGCAGCATTTCGATGACGACTTTGTCCTGCGGCTTGGCCCCCTTCGCTCCGGGATCGCCGACGGAAATTGGGTCAGTGAAGACCGTACCGTCGACGCGGACAAATCCGCCACCGGCCTGTTCAAAGTAAGTCCCCACGAAGACGTGGGTGTCTCGCTGCAGAATCTCGACCACACGGCCACGCGGTTTCCCGTCGCGACGGTCCGAGGGGATCAGCTGAATCATGATCTCATCGCCGCTTTGGGCGTCTTTGAGATCTTCTTTGGAAATGTAGATATCGCGGCTGCGATCGTTGGGGGCATCGGTCGGAGTAAGGAACCCGAATCCTGCTGCCGCCCGACGGACGATGCCGGAGACCAACCCTTTGGCAGTGCGGCGGCGTAGGGTGCCGTTGACCTGCTTCCGAACTAGCCCGGCTTCAATGAGCTCATCGAGAGCATCTTTGAATTCCTGGACTTGAGGCTTGGAAACGCCAAGTTGCTTGGCGAGTTGTGACGTTTTGGATGGCTGGTATTCCGGAGAGTCAAGCAGACTCAGAATTTGCGCGCCAAATAATGACATAGTAATTTTCGTTTTG
>JAZKFE010000399.1:2373-16172 GCA_040386595.1 Planctomycetota bacterium
TCGAAAGAGAATTGGTGAGCAAATCCAGCGACCTTACATATTGTCGCCTGTTGCCACCCAGCGGGAAAGCTTCCCGCGGTTTGAGAATGCTGCCGTTCGGGGAATTGCCCAAACTTTTAACAGCCAGGTTCAGAGAGCTCGAGATAGACAGTCGCAGCCGAGGTGGGGACCGAATATTGAGCGAGTTGCAAAGCCGTGGCCCGATTGCCACGTGTAAAAAATAAATCATTCCACCAGCGAAGACACCCCCATCTGGGCCAAGGTTCGCGCTGTGATTTCAATTTTCTCCGGAATCTGACTTTCTGGATGCGCGAAGTCTAACAGGCCGCCTCGGACCGACTTCGCCATCGCGCATCGAGATTACGCCGTTCGGCATAGCTTGGCAAACATTGTTGCGAGAGCCTTCTTTTTGATGGTTCTTAACTTGTTAACAGGTAATGAATTACGCCATCGCCTCGAACTACAAGTGAAACTTTGCGGGTTAGGAGAACTGAGAGAGATAAGGGCGGTGGAATGATCGCTACACGCGATGCAATCGGCAAAGTCGTCAAACGCCGAATAAAGACACTAAGACCGCAATGCTCGCTGACCGAAGGATTAGTCAGCGAACGGTTGACTCTGGTTGGGAGGGGAAACTCAGTCTGTTCTCCAAGGTACGAAGGCAGTCAATGGGAGCACGGAGCGTTCCCTTGTCGGCAGTGGTCGTACCCTGAGCCAGATTGAATCCAGCCAGTCCCGTTTCGGACAAGCTCCCCCGCGGGGGCTCATTTCGACGCAAGGATGTGACTCATGTCCACAGAGGATTTCCAGATTTCAGAGAACGTGTGCTTACCGGTTGGTCCGCGAGACCTGTTGCCGGTTGGCGAATCGACCGCCAGCAGTGATTCGGTTGTCGAGCTAATTCAGGAGGCGGCCAATTCGATTCGCGAGTTGATGTCGCCGTGTCTCACAAATCACAGCCTCAACGACGCTCGCTTCACCATTATGCGAGCGATTCACGGCAGTTCGTTGGGCGAGTGCTCGCAGTCGGAATTGGCTCGCTGCTTAAAGCAGTCCGAAGCCAACGTCAGCACGTTGCTCGACCGCATGCGAGGTGACGGTTTGGTCTCTCGCGAAAAATCTCCTTTGGATCGTCGCCGAAGTGTGGTGCGTCTGACGGATCGCGGTGACGAGCTGCTGGCGCGAGCCGAACAGGAATACGCCTTCCGTACCCAGGAAGTCATGCGTTGTTTTGCAGTCTATGAAGTGCAGGCCTTCCGCGAGCAACTGCACAACTTCATAGCGGTCTGCGAAATGGAATTCGACCAGGCAGATGCCGACCGGGCAGTGGCTGGGCGTATTGGTGATCTTGTTCCCGAAACCACGTCTGTATCTGATGACGCGGAGACCCGACATGCTCAGGCCGGCTAGTCATATGTGTTCGCAATCCCCATCACGCCAGACACCTCGCTATTTCGCCTGGTGTCTGACGGGATTGGTGTGCGGATCAATGTTGATGTTGTCTGGGTGTTCGCGCTCCTTCTGGAGACAGAACGCCGACGACAATACCTACGCGATTCTGCAGGACAAATCGATGGATCCGCGTTGGGCTCCACCACGTGTGGACCTGCAACCCAGTACGCAGAGTCGTTTCTACGATCCCTACGATCCCGATTGCGAACCATTACCTCCCGATGATCCGACCGCCCATGGCTATATGCATTGGATGGGGCGCAATTCGGGAATCGCGAAGGTTGATCAGCCGTGGACGGGCGGAGTGTTGCCCCCCTGGCTGTATCCTCAAAAGCCGATCCGCGGCTGGCGGTCCTGGCACCACTTCGGTGACACCCTGACGGTGGAAAATCCGCAGTGGCTCGAGCCCTTCGGGCTGACTGCGGCACAACTGGAAGAGCAGAAAAAGAGCGGTGCCGCCGCAGGTCCGGGAATTCCCGACCTGAAGCTGTCCGACGCGATCGAGCTGTCGTACATTCATAGCCGCAATTTCCAGCTGAACCTGGAAAATCTCTATTCGACCTCATTGGCGTTAACCTTCGAGCGGTTTCGATTTGACGTACGTTACTTGGGGCTCGGTAACCGTAAACCGAGCGCCGGTCTGACAAGAAACGACACTAACAATGTCGTCTCATCCACGTTTAGTCCCCGGGCCGGCATCAGCCAAGTCCTGCCAAGCGGCGGACAGTGGGTGGTTGAAATGGCCAACAACACGTTGTGGCTATTTTCCGGCGGCAATCAATCCAGCACCGCTACGACATTGTCCTATTCGATCGTCCAACCACTGCTGTTAGGGGCCGGTCGGCAAGTCATTCTCGAATCGCTGACCCAAAGTGAGCGTAACGCTCTCTATGCGATGCGTAGTTTTGCCCGGTTTCGACAAACATTCTTCGCCCAGACGGTCTGCGGGCAAGGCGGCAGCGCTGGAGCATACTACGGTCTGATGAGGTCCTATCAGCAAGTGCTGAATGCTCGTTACAACATTAAGTTGTTAACGCAGCAGGTTGAACGCCGCAGTGCGCTGGCCTCCGAAAAGTCCGATCCCTTAAAGCTCCCCTTGCGACTCGCTCCTGGCGAAGTCGTCAAACTTCCGGAACTCCCCGAGAAATACTCCACTAGATTGAGCTACGTCGAGGCTGCTGAAGTCTTAAAAGAGCTGCGCTGGAAGGGGCAAATGACCCTTGAAGAGCTCAATGAGCTGAAGGCGCTCATTCCTGATCCTATCCTCCAGAATGCGTTGGGCGAGCTGTACGCACTCTCGGCTGCCAGTGATGCCCTGAATCTGGAAGTGGCCCAGTTGTTGACTCAATTGGCCACGAGTCGCAGCAATTTGTTATCCAGCGAAGTCAATTTCCAAAATTCGCTCGACGCTTACAAACTTCAATTAGGCTTGCCTCCCGATTTGTGGGTTTCGCTGGATATCGGCCAATTGCGGCCCTTTCAGTTGATTAGTCCTGACCTGCTGGAAATTGAAGCCGCACTCACAGACTTTGTCGCCAGAACACAAAAGCTCGAGGAAGATCAGCTGGTCTCGGAAGACCTGCTCAAAGTGACGGACGAGTTGATCGCCCTGACGCAGGACGTCCGGGTTCGCGGGGTCGGACTGCTGGATGCAGATTGGGATCAAGTCCAGAAGAATCAGGACTATCGGCTGGCCAATCTGCCTCCGACATTCGTTCCGGAAGACATTCTGGATGACTACGAACGTGACCAGCGACTCATTGGCATTGTGAAGCAAGAGTTGGATTCAGCGATGCGACGACTCGCTTCTCTGAAGCAAGTCATGCAACGCCGAGCCCAAAACGCCGCTGGGAACGCACCAAAACCAGATGCCCCGAAGCTCGTGCCGGAACTCCGCGTCGATCCGACGAAGGAACTGACCGACATTCGCGAACGCGTGCTGAAAGTTGTGCAGAACATGGAAGTTGTGCAGGTCAATTTGCGAGTCGAATTGATCAGTATCAACAAATTCGAAATGGGGATCGAAGAAGCAGTCCAGACAGCGTTAGAAAACCGAGTCGACCTGATGAATGAACGAGCATTCGTCATGGACGCTCGCCGTAAGATTGAGGTTCTGGCCAACACCCTGCGAACTCAATTGGATGTGACGGCTGCGGGTGACATCAGCACGGTCCCGTTGGGGGCCGGCAATACGTCCCCATTCGAATTCCGTAAAGACCAAAGCAGCTTCAGGTTAGGGCTTGCGTTCACGGCGCCTTTGGATCAGGTTCAACAGCGTAATGCCTACCGGCAAGGCCTGATTGTCTACCAACAGGCACGCCGTCAATACATGCTGGCGGAAGACACTGTCAAAATTGGCGTTCGCAACGAGTGGCGTCAAATCGACGCCCTGCGTTACCAGTTCGAAATTGCACGTCGAAACGTTCGCTTGGCCGCCATGCAATACGATCAGGCCGTCGAAGCATCGCTCGCCCCAGCCACCGCTGGCCAAGGTGGAGGATCTAGCCAGAACGGTTTGAATTTGCTGCAAGCGTTAAATTCGATTTTAACCGCTCAAAACAGCTTAATTGGAAATTGGGTGGATTATGAAACGAATCGCCTTAACATCCACAGTGACATGGGTATAATGCAGCTTGATGAACGTGGTGTGTGGCTCGACGAATATTATCAAAAGCAATTCCTCCCTCTGTCTGTAACCGCAGGGGGCCAAAACAGCACCGAGGGAGTAGAAGTCCCTGCTGCGCCGGATGTTGCTGAGCCCTCATCACTCCCGCCCTCAACGCCTGCCACGCCCTAAACGGGAGACGCCGAATGCTCCGTCGAATTCATTCTGACCCTTTTATTTTGGTCAATGCCAGCGGTTTTCTCCGAGTCCGTACACTGGTTGTGCTCGTGGTGTTGCTGGCTGCCGGAGGCGGAACCGGTTGGGCCGTCATGACTGGCCGGATCTCTTTGGGGCAGTCAAAAAGAATTAACTACATCTCCGAAAAGGTGAAACGCGGACCGCTCGAAGTTTCCATCACTGAGCGTGGTAGTTTGGACAGTGCTGCCAACGTCACCCTGGTGAGTAAGGTCGAAGGCTCGACAACCATCATCCGGATTGTTGAAGAAGGCACGACCGCCAAGGCTGGCGAAGTCCTCGTCGAACTCGATTCGTCCAAATGGCGCGACTCAGAGACTCAACAACGCATCGTTTTCGAACAAGCGGGTGCGGCCCTCAAGCAAGCCGTTGAGGCGTTGGAAATTCAACGCACACAAAACGAGAGCGACATCAATGCCGCCATTCTGAAATCAGAGTTAGCCACACTGGATTTAGAACAGTACCTTGAGGGGGACTATCCGAAGGAACTCAATAGTCTGACCGGTCAGAAGACTCTCGCCGATGAAGACTTGAAGCGAGCCGAAGAGAGCTACGATTTCTCAAAAGAGAACGCGAAAAAGGGTTACACATCCCAAAGCGCTTTGGAGGCGGCCCGCATTTCGATGGTCCAGAAACAGCTCGCCCGAGCTGTCGCCTCAAAAGCCGTCGACGTACTGGTCGATTTTACGAAGAAACGCCAAGAAGCGGAAAAAAAGGCCAATGCGACTGAATTTGTCAAAGAGCTAGAGCGTGTTCGGCGAAAAGCCTCAGCCGCGATGGCTCAGGCCGAGGCCAATCTCTCTGCGGCGAAATTGACTGCAGAAGTCGAAGACTCAAAGCTCACCAAACTGCGAGATCAGATCGCCGCGTGTACGATGCGGGCTCCGCAAGACGGTGAAGTGGTCTATGCCAACGCCAGTTCCGACCGCCGCGGCGGCAGTTCCGACGCAGCCACCATCGCGGAAGGAGCACAGGTTCGCGAACGCCAGTCGATCATCAACCTGCCCGACTTCACCCGCATGCAGGTCAACGCCAAGGTCCACGAATCCCGTATTGGTTTCGTTCGCGAAGGGTTGCGTTGCGTTGTTCGCACCGAAGCCAATCATGGAGAAGACTTTAATGGTGTCATTCAAAGTGTTTCCTCCGTGCCGCTGTCGGGAAACTGGCCCAACCGCGATTTGAAGGAATATGCCACGGTCGTACGATTGACCGATTCCGTGGAGAAGGTCCGCAAGCTCAAGCCCGGGTTGTCCGCGGAAGTCATCATCAAGGTGGACTACATTCCGAGCTGTCTCTATGTGCCGGTCCAATCGGTGGTGACCATCGGCTCGAAACAGTATGCATTCCCCGTTGTCGACGGAATCTTGAAAACGCGGGAAGTGGTCGTCGGAACAACCAACGACATCAACATTGAGATCAAAGACGGGTTGAAAGAAGGCGACAGCGTCGTCATGAATCCCCGCGCTGTGGCCTCTGTCGAAATTGGCCAGCTCGAAGACGAAGCGAAGATTGAAGAAGAAAAATTCAAAACGGAAGAAGCGAAAACCCGTAAGCCCGAGATGATGCTCCCGCCCGACGGTCCGAATGGCAGACGGCGGGGAGATAGCCCCGCCGGCGGCTCTGAATCTGCCGGCCCCGTAGCTGGTGGCCCGGGTGGCGAAGGTCGTGGCCCACGCGGCGGTGGCGGTCCCGGCGGTGAAGGTCGGGGTCCGCGTGGTGGTGGACCTGGTGAAGGCGCTGGACCTGGTGGTCCCGGGGGCCCTGGTGGAGGCGGTCGTGGGGGAGATCCCTCAGCGATGTTCGCCAGCCGCGATCAGGATGGTGATGGCAAGCTGACCGGTGACGAAATCTCCGAGCGGATGCGGCCGAACTTGGCCGAAATCGATACCGACGGCGATCAAGCGATTTCGAAAGACGAATTCATGGCCAACATGGCCAAGCGTCGTGCTGCCGGCGGCGGGGGCGGACCAGGTGGTGGCGGTGGCGGACCACGTGGTGTGGCTCCGGCGGCGGGAGGTGCTCAGTGAGCGGAATGGCCGCTGAGGTCAAGGACCTCCAAAAACGCTACTATCTCGGTCCGGTCGTGGTGGATGCCCTACGTGGAGTTTCGCTGCAATTTCCTAAGGGTGACTTTGTCGCCATTATGGGGACGTCGGGTAGTGGAAAAAGTACTCTGCTCAACCTGTTGGGATGCCTCGACCGCCCGACGGGCGGCGAGTACATCCTCGGTGGTCAGGATGTCGCCAAGCTGAACGATGACGAGCTGTCCGCGATCCGCAACAAGCTCCTCGGCTTCATTTTTCAGTCGTACAACCTGATTGCTCAATACACCGTGTTGGAGAACATTGAAGTCCCGCTGCATTACCGCACGGGGTATCCGCCGATCTCGCCTGCGGACCGTGAGCACTGCGAAGCATTGGCCGAGAAAGTCGGGCTGACGGGCCGTATGGACCATCGCCCCTTTCAGTTGTCCGGCGGTCAGCAGCAGCGCGTCGCGATCGCCCGTGCTTTAGTCAATAATCCGGAAATCATCCTCGCGGACGAACCCACCGGTAACCTCGATTCGGCCACCGGCGAAGAGATCATGCAAATGCTGGAGGCCCTCAATCGCGAGGGGCGCACCATCGTCATGGTCACTCACGAAAATGACATTGCCCTGCGTGCCAAGCGGCAGATCCATATGAAGGACGGCCGCGTCGCCGGTGAAGGCATTTTCAGAGGGTAGATCGCAGTCTGCCCGTCCTTTCCGGTATCCACTGAAACCCCTGGGCTGCCTAGATCCTCGAATCTGGGCTACCCGCCGATGTGGATAATGAACGGCCATAAAGGCACTTTCGCTTAGCCGGTCTGGCAAGTCCCGATTTTCTCTCTTCGAGGATTTCGCTATGATGCGGCTGTACGCTTCGGGCCACTTTCGCCATTTTCTATTCGGCATTCATGCAACACGCATTTCGAGTTACGATTTTTGAAGGCATTCGGCTCGTCTTTGAACAAGAGATCGCTGGGGCTATCGAACTGGGTCGGCAACGTAAGGATGAACCGGGCCCCCTGTCGACGCAACAAATTGGCGACGGCGTCCGGATCGTCGTCGCCGAGCTGACCGAAACGTCGGTGTCGCGGCAACAGGTCCGGATTGAATCGCGAGTTGATGGCAACTTTGTCGTCCGCAATCTGGGGACCAACAGCCCTATCCAACTGAAGCCGCCCCGGACTCTCGAACCGGGCCAATCCTGGGTCTGTGTCGGAGCGACTCGCATTCAGCTGGGCGCGCGGCTGGTTTGTGTGGAACTAGTTCCAGTAATCCCCACCGAAGAGGAAGCCCCCGGCAGCGATATCCTCAGCCTGGCGTCCGCCACGATCCTGCCCGGAGCCCGCTTTGGCTTCGATTCGCAGATGCTCAAATCGGTCAAATCGGCTCCGATGTCCGATCAGCTCGAACCGATGATTCGCAGTCTGCAGGCGGCGGTGGATGTCTTTCAAAGTGCGAATACCTCTAAAGATTTTTATCGCCACGCAGTCCAAGCCGTCGTCAATCTCGTAGGCTTGGATACGGGACGAGTTCTGCTGTGGTTAGGTGATCGCTGGCAGTTGGTGGCCATGTCGAGCGACGAGAAGCTCGATGACCGTACGGTCGTCATTCCTTACAGCAACTCGGTCTTAAATAAAGTCCGCGATCAGAAGCGCACCCTGTGGCAAATGGGGAGTTCGCAAGATGTCTCGGCCAGTCTGATCAACGTGCAGTCGGTGGTCGCGTCCCCTATCTTAAACAACCGGGGTGAATTGATCGGCGTGCTCTACGGCGATCGCGGATTTGGCGGCCTGGCGGTCGAACGCGAGATCACGAAATTCGAAGCCATGTTGGTCGAACTGCTGGCCTGCAGCGTCGCATCCGGCCTGCTGCGAGTTCAGCAGGAAGAGGCTCTTCAGGCCCAGCGACTCCGTTTCGAACAGTTCCAATCCCGCAAGCTGGCCGAGCAACTGGAAAGCCAGCCCGACTTGTTGAAGGGACGTGAAGTTGAAGTTTCGGTGTTGTTTGTCGACATCCGTCGCTTCAGCAAGATCAGCGAAGCGTTGGGGGCGGCGACGACGTTTGAATGGATCAATGACGTGATGTCCGCGCTGTCGGATTGCGTCAGTGAGACGGACGGAATTATCGTCGATTTCGTGGGCGACGAAATAATGGCCATGTGGGGAGCTCCAGACCAGCAGCCGGATCACGCCGTTCGCGCCTGTACCGCTGCCTTGAAGATGTTCGAAAAAATTCCCTTGATCCACGCGAAGTGGAAGTCGGTGCTGCCCGAGCCGTTTGCCGTGGGCATCGGAATCAATACGGGGCCGGCGCGGGCTGGTAATATTGGCTCGCATCGCAAATTCAAATATGGGCCACTGGGAAATACGGTCAACCTGGCCAGCCGGATTCAAGGCTGCACCAAATACTTACGTTGCCCGTGTGTGATCAGTGCCGCCACACGTGCGAAGTTGGGCCCTGAATGGTTTACGCGCCGGTTGTGCGATGTCAGAGTCATCAACATCTCGCAGCCGGTCCCCTTGTTTGAACTCACCCATGGACAGTCGGCGAATTGGGGACCTCTCCGTGAAAATTATGAAGCCGCATTGATTGCCTTTCAGCAACGCGAGTTTCGGAAAGCGGCCGCACTGCTGGGAGCGTTACTGGAACGCTACCCCGATGACGGCCCCAGCCTGGTGCTGATGTCGCGAGCAGTCCAAGCCTTGCTGGATGCCTCGGACACCTTTGATCCCGTCTGGAATATGCCCGGCAAATAATGCCCCAACGCCTACTCCTGGAATTCTGCTGGATTCCGCTACGCCGATTGGCCACGCGGCGGGCTTATTGTGCTTGGTGACGATCTCGACAAGGCTCTTGTTCACATCTAACATGGGCCGGATGAACTCACGGAAAACTGACACGTCGGAGCCGCACAGTGACCGGCGATTTGATTCGCTGGCTCAAGAGGCGTTCCTCGTCCTGTGGCGCACGTACGACCGGCTGCGGATTCTCGAAGACGCATTGTTTCAGCGATTCGATATTACCGCCCAGCAATACAACGTCTTACGGCTGCTCCGCGGGGAACATCCCGGGCGTCTCCCCACCCTGGCCTTGGCCTCACGCCTGGTGTCACGAGCTCCGGACATCACCCGCATGCTCGACAAGCTAGCCGAGCACAAATTCATCGAGCGCGAACGACTGCCCGAGAACCGCCGCGTCGTGCAGGTGGGCATTACGTCGCACGGCCTGGCACTGTTGAAAGAACTCGACACCCAGGTCCGAGCCTGCCATCAAACGCAACTGGGGCACATGTCGGAAGATCAATTGCATCAATTGATTGATCTATTGAATCAATCCCGGCGGCCTCACGAAGACGGGCAAAGCGTCTGGCGATAGGTCGCCGCCATGGCCACACCGTGAATGTATTTGGACGCCAAGATCATGAGAACTCGTTCAAGAATTGTCCGAGCATGCGCGATCACTGCTGTGATGTTGAGTGGCTTGTTGATCCATGACTTACTTGTCTGGGCGAAACTTTACCTTGTGTGGGCTGGCCCGCTTTCCGCTTCCATTATGGCTGCCATCGTGATTCTGGTAATCGCCAAAATGCCCAACAGAAACCCTAAAGTGGACGTGACCGCTTTTGTGGTCACAACTGCGATGTTGCTAGTGGGCCTCGGAATCTACTACGTCATGAAGGAGAGCCTTGTCGGTAGGTAGTGACTTGAAGCAACGGATGTCAGGCCGTGCCTGACGATCCCGATCTTTGAAGTTGAGAGCAGGAAAAACACTCGCCTTTTCATGCCCGCCTGTATTGGACTCAGTAATGAGGAATGGGGCGTCGAACACAGCGTCAGGCACAGCCTGACCTACGCCTGCTGGTGATTCGAATCATTGGGAGGGTGAGGCTCCTGCCGAACCGCTCAGTCTTGCGAGTCCCTGTAGACCAAGCGGTTCGGCAGGAGTCTCACCCTCCCAGAATCCTTCACGGCGTTGCCCTTTGGGGCTGGGACGAATCACGCCCGACCCCAGATCCCAACATCTCGCACCCGCCCGGCACGACACCGAACTCCACCGCTATAGACACTCGAACAGGTCCCGCGGGCCTCATGTCGGTAGGATCTTCGCTGGAGTTTAGAAAAATTTACAATCAGTGAAAATTCTTCCATCAGAATTGGGACAATTTACGATTTGATGACTTGCGTCGAGTTTGATGGATGCGCAAGATGAGGGACGTTGAGAGATGGTGAGAAAAGTCCCCAAAAACTGGGTGGTTGGACTACCTGCGGACGTCAGCGAAAATCGGAAGTACACGAGCTGAAATTCGCTTCAAGCTCAAAAGTTGACCGGTTGGAACGTTGATTGCTGTTGGCAAAAAAACGAACGACGAACCCGCGCGAATTCAATCGTTCGTACACGAAGTTTTTGGGTCCTGGAAAAGCTCACCGAATGTGATGACAAATGGAAAGGCTTGGGGGCCGATCTGTCCAAACCGCATTTTTGTGTGTGACCCGTCTATCACATCAAACTGTGTTCAGGATGACTTGTGGTCTATAAGGTGCATTTTCTAGGGAGAGAGGTCGCTGTGTCCATGTTTGCCAGTTGAGATTGGCAGATTACTGCCGGAGGGAAACGCCGCTCGGTCCGCAATTTCGCGCGTTAGAATTGATCCCGTTAAACTCCTCGTTGCAGTTTAACAGCGGTTTGATTCAAGTTTGGCAGGCCGGCAAAAATTCCCTAGGGTGCCTAGTCATCTCCACCTATGTTGTAGGAAGAATAGGTATCACCGTCTTGAGATCTAGTTTTCCGGATCGTAGGGGCCCAAAGGGTTTTGCATCAGGAAGCGTTTCTTTAGAAAATATCGGCAACTCAGGACAAGCCAGCGGCAGCGGCCAGGGTGTCTGGCCAACGTATGCACCATAGAGCACGCAGCATTGAGGAGAGGGGAACATGAAACACTTAGGGGCTGGGGTCATCGCCGTATTGGCGTTGTTCTCAGGATGGGGGCCTTCCGAGGCTCAGGCTGGTCGTTATTGTGGGGGTGGTTGTTACAACAGCTGCCCCGTGCAAGCTTGTGCGCAATCCTGCTGCTACACGCAGTATCAGGTTCAGCGACAAACTTGTTACCGAACTGTTGCGGAAACTGTCTGGGATCGCCAAGAGTACACAGTTAATCGCAACGTCTATGAAACGGTCTGTGAAGATCGCCCGGTAACCTGTTACCGGACAGTGATGGACCGCCAGGTCCGCGACATTCCTTACACGGTTTGCCGCCAGGTTCAGGAGTGCTCACAGCGTGAAGAACGCTACACCACCTGCCGCCCGGTCTTCGAAACCAATGTTCGCGAAGTCACGCGTGTCGTTCGCCGCCCGGTCTGGCAAGACCAGGTCCGGACGGAAAATTACACCGTGTGTCGCCCCGTCACCGAGACGATCACTCGTGAATGCCGGCAGACTGTCATGCGACAAGTCTGCGAAGTGGTCAATCAGCCCCGCTGCCGGACCGTCATGCGGCCCGTGGTGGAAACACGCTGCGTGACCGAAGTCGTTCCGAATTGGACGACGCAACAAGTTTATCATCCTGGCCGCTGTGTTCCGCAAACATCTCTGGATGCTTGTGGCTGCCCGCGGACTTGCATGGTGCAATGCCCCGGCTTCTACACCTGTCAACGGGTCTACTGCCCGCAGACGGTCCAACGCCAAGTGCAGTGCACACGCTATGTGGCTGAAGTCGTGAATGAAACGGTTCCTGTGCAAGTGATGCGCTGCGTGCCTGAAGTGGTTGTCACTCAGGTTCCGCAACAGGTCACACGCATGGTTCAGCAAACCTGTCAGCGCCAGATTCCTTACCGAACCTGCAGCTGGGTTTGCGAAAACGTGGTGGACCGCGTTCCTTATCGCACCTGCCGTATGGTGACTCAAGAACACGTTCGCACGGTTCCGGTCGTCACCTGCCGCGTCATTCAAGAGCAACGCGTTCGTCGCGAAGCCTACTGTGTGCCGCGTCAAGAAGCCTACACCGTCACGCAGCGCGTGGCACGTCCGGTTTGCCGGGTTGTGCAACAGCAAATGTGCCGGATGGTTCCGCGACAAGTGTGCCGGCAAGAACCTTACGAGATCTGCACGATGGTGCCCGTCCAGGTTTGCCCGCAGCCCACGCCGTGCTGTGGTTTGCCCGGTCCGAATGGGATGACCGCAACGGGTCAGACTCCGGTTGAAGCCGCGAAACCGGTTCCTCAACCCGAGCCTCAGCAACCTGCACCTCCGAAGCCGGATGCAGACAAGCCCGGTCCGTCCGCCTAGTGTGGAATGGGTCGTAAACGAGGATCGATCGCTGCGAGTTTGATCCTCGGGCGAAAGTTGTCCGACATGCGTCGACCGCGGAGTCAATTCCGCGGACGGCGCCGCTGGCTGTCAGTTTTAGTTGCAATAACGTCAAACAGGGCGAGTCGACCGCAAGGTCAGCTCGCCCTGTTTGCGTTTTTGGGTTGCGTTGCGGGCACTGGGACAGGCTGCGAGTTGAGCCACCGATCTGCGTCAGTTCGCCAGTTGAGCAGCCGTCAATGTGTTCTTCAACAGCATCGCAATGGTCATCGGCCCGACGCCCCTGGGAACCGGTGTGATCGCCGAGGCCACTTCCTTCACCGGATCGAAATCGACGTCTCCGACCAGTTTGTCGTCGACACGGTTGATGCCGACGTCAATCACCACGGCTCCTGGGCGTACCATCTCGGCAGTCACGAATCGCGGGACACCGATTGCAGCAATCAGGATGTCGGCCTGACGAGTCAGCTCGGACAGGTTACGAGTTCGGCTGTGACACACGGTGACCGTGGCGTCAGCGGCGGCTCCCTTTTGTACGAGCATCATCGCCAACGGCTTGCCCACAATCTCGCTACGGCCCAGGATCACCACGTGGGCTCCGGCAACTTGCGTCTGCGACGAGACCAGCAATTGCTGCACGCCATGCGGCGTACAGGGGAGAAACCGCGGTCGGCCCTGAGCGATCAAACCGACATTCTCCGGGTGAAAGGCGTCGACATCCTTCAGCGGCGTCACGGCGTCCAGGACCAGTTGCTGGTCGATTTGTTTTGGCAACGGCAGCTGCACCAGGATGCCATGGACGTCCGAATCCTGGTTGAGCTGAGCGATCAGATCCAGCAGCTGCTGTTGGGTCGTGTCAGGCGGCAGTTTGTGCAGCGTGCTCTTCAGGCCGGTCGTTTCACAAGCCTTCTGCTTGCTGCGGACGTACACGGCGCTGGCCGGGTTTTCGCCCACCAGAACAGCAGCCAGGTGTGGTGTCACGCCGGTCTGCTCACGAAATGTCGCGACCTCGGTCGCCAATTCTTCGCGGATTTGTTGGGCAATTTCGAAGCCGTTGTTGGCGAGAACTTCACCGTTCTGATTTAGCTGAGCCAACGCTTCCTCGATCCCAGCCTCGGCGAGCGTAATCGTAGAATTCCACGCCACAGATCGATG
>JAZKFE010000400.1:0-9237 GCA_040386595.1 Planctomycetota bacterium
GATGTCGACTAACTCGGCCAGGCTGGTGCTCTTCGTTCCGGCCGATTTCACACCCGGACCTGCGATGATCAGCGGGACGCGGCTGGAACGTTCGAACAAGCTCATCTTCTGCCAGAGACCATGGTCGTGCAGGTGATAGCCGTGATCGCTGGCGAACACGATCAGCGTCTTGTCGGTCAGTCCCAATCGATCCAGGCTGTCGAGTACTTGGCCCACCTGAGCATCCATAAATGAGATGGAGGCCCAGTACGCCTGAATGGCTTCTTGACGTTGGGCGTCGGTGATCTTCTCCTGTTCCGCTTTCGCACTGGCAAATGCGGGTGGTGGTGTCCGAGCTTGATCGTCAGCGGAAAGTTCAGGCAGGCTGATTTGATTGGCGGGGTAGAGATCAAAGTATTTTTTAGGAGCTACATACGGCGTATGCGGGCGGAAGAAGCCGACACCCAGAAAGAACGGCTTGTCCTGTTTCTGTTCGATCAGTTTGACCGCTTGGGCCGCGATCAGTCCGTCGGTTTGTTCCGCGTCAGTTCCCTCGGCAGCAAGCCAGCTGAGGACTGCCCCGTATGACTTGGGGACGAGCGTAAAGATCTTCTCTTCCTCGGTTTTATCACGACCACTGGGGTTGAAAACTTCTTCCCAGGAGGGAGCGTCATCGAAGCCGTTGGTACCGATTTGCCCCGGCACTCCGTAGTGATAGAGCTTGCCCACACGTGCCGCATAGTAGCCGTTATTGCGGAAGAGTTGGGGCAGTGTGACCGTCTCCGGAATGGCTTCACGGAAGTGCGGTGACTTGGCCATCGCCGCGGCGCCAGGGTTACGGTGAACTCGAGTCGTATTCGGTCGGCGCCCCGTCAGGAACGAACTGCGGCTGGGACTGCACAATGGAAACTGACAGTAGGCACGCTCAAATAGAACGCCCCGCGCAGCCAGTCGATCGAGGTTCGGTGTCTGCACCTGCGGGTGTCCGTAGCAATGCAAATCGCAATTCAAATCGTCCGCTAGCAACAGCAACACATTCAGCTTGTTGGGCTCGGCAGCCGCTGCGGGGCCCGGCACAAATAGAGCGGCGACGACGACAAAGATGGGCCACAACGTTGGTGTGAGATTCATAGAATTCGCTTTCCGGGCTGCGCACCCCGAACGAAAGACCTCGAACAGGAACAGAAAAAAATCTCGCCGAACATCGAGCTGCGACTGCCATGCGAGTCGCTCGAGTTCAGCATTCCCAAGATTTCCGCAGCCGCCTCAAACATCGAGTCAGCGCTGACAGAGTGGTGGAAGAAGGCGGGCTGGAAAGCACCTACCCGAATCGGAATCAGCCAAGGTACACGTACGATACGTCATCCGACTGTCACAAGGCAAGGCAGACCGGCGGGTGAGACGTCAGAGACTACAGTCGGTAAATGGGTAGTCCTGCTGCCGCGATTTAACAGAGCCAACCGACCCAAAAGAACTCCCCTCTCCCCGGAAATACCGAGACGAGGGGAGTTGAGTCAGCCATTGCTGTTCTCTTGGTCCGCCACATCTGAAGTCGTTGAGACTAGGGAATACTGCTTCGAGCTCCGAATGTCTCCCACGCAAATCTCGTGCGTGGTGGACGATCAGCGTGCGGGCGCAACCACCACGCGTTGTGCCCGACGAAATTCTGGGGTCGCGATGCGAATTCTTAGAACCTGCGTTAATCCCTTACGCGGGAGTCACTTTCGGCGAATCCTGCCGCCATGGCACGCCGCTTGCGTTAAAGATTATTTCAGCGTCATGTTCTAGCTCGCGATGGGGCGAACTGCGTTGAACTGACCCGAGTACTGTGTGAGCGGGAGCTCATCTAAGGAGAGGTAATCATGGCAAATCAAGCAACGATGGTCGGAAGTTGGAATGAGCTCAAGGGACGCGTTCAAGCCAAATGGGGCCAGCTGACGGATGACACCCTGGAACAGTGCAAGGGCAACATGGAGGCGCTGGTCGGGACGATTCAACGCACGACCGGTGAAGCGTCTGAGAAGATCCAGGAATACATCAACGCCGGCGCGGAGCAGGGGGCGAACCTCTACAACCAAGCCAGCAGCGCAGTGCGAGCCGGGACCGAGCAAGTGGTTGACGGTGCCAAGCAAGTTGGTGACACGTTGAAAGCGGGGGCCGACCAGACGGGCAAGATGATTCAAGCTCGGCCGCTGGAGTCGTTGATGTTCACCTTCGGCGCGGGCATCGTGGCGGGATTGACCCTCGGTCTGGTGCTCCGCTCCAAATAACGCCCCCCTAGAAAACACCCCGCCGCGGCAAGCGTTGTCGCGCCAATCAGCGTCGTGAGTTACGAGGTCGGAGACGGAACATGAGTGGCGATTCTAGTGAAGAAGGTATCCTTGAAGAAATGGACCGCGTCCGAGGCGACTTGGGCGGCGGTATCGATCGGCTGGGCGAGCAGATGCGAGGTTTGTTCGACTGGCAAACTTATATCCGATCGGCTCCGCTCACCTCAGTTGCGATCGCCGCGGCTGCTGGATATCTGATTGCCCCTCGCCTCCGTCCACGCTCCGTTTTGGTCACGGCAAATGGAGCGGTACCGCAGCCAGCTAGCGCGGGACTGTTTGGCACCATCGGCAATATTGTCGCCGCCGCTGCCACCCAGGCTGCTTCCCTTTACATCGGAAATCTGCTCACTCAGGAGCTGACGGCGATGACGATGGACCCTGCAGCTGGTCCTGTGGCCGATGACGCATTCGACTCGAATAGTGACTTGGAAGGATATTCTCCTCGCGGGCAGGACTAAGACTTCCTCAATATCCCAGGTGCCAGCAGCAATTCTGACTGAACCTGGAAGGGAGATACCATGATCAATCGAATTACAGACGACGCGGTTCGGGCTACAGCGGCAGCGGCCCAGCAACTGGAAGAAGGTGCTGCCGAGGTGTCAGCGAACGTGCAACGAGAGGCAAAGAAATGGCTGTCACAACTGGAGCAACAGATTATCGCGAACCCGGGGTTGGCGTTGGGGCTGGCAGTGGCGGCGGGCCTGACTTTGGGGATGCTGTTGAAGCGGAAATGACCCCTGACTTCGCGGACTCCATTGATGGAGCGGTCGCTCAAGTCCCGTCGGAATTGCCGCCCACTACAGAGCCCCCGGCGACTGACCTGGCGGTGAAGAACGCGGAATTGATCGCCGAAGTTCCCGTGCAGGCGATCACCACTCAACTGGGAGATGTCGCCGTGGATACGGTGAAACTACTCGAGCTTCAGGTCAAACTGTTTGAGAGCGAGCTGTCTCAAAGTGGTCGCCAATTGGTACAGCCCGTGGTGCAGTTTGCAGCGGCCTATGTGGTCGGAACGGCATCTCTGTTGGTCCTGTTGTTAGCGATCAGCGCTGGTCTCGAAGAGGCGTTCCATCTCGCACCGTGGCTGGCATTGCTGATCGTGGCGGGAGTGGGAGCGGTCATCGCAGCAATCACCATTCAGATGGGGATTGCCCAGTTGAAGGCACCTCGAATCTCGTTCGCCAAATCAAAAGAAGAGCTCATGAGAAACGCGGCGGTACTCGCGAATCTGATGAAGCCTCCATTGAAATAATGTGATCGTGGAATCGTGTCGCGGGGCGAATACGCACCGTATTACATAGTCAAAGACAATCGCTCAAATGGAAAGTTGAGGTGCCCCATGGCAACGAAAATTGAAACCGAAAATGGCAAATCACAACGCTTGGCCGATCAGCCTGAAATGGCCGAGCTGAAAGATGTGGCGGAAGCCGCGCTGTGTGGTTTCCGGCAATATGCCAAATCCCGGCCAGAAACGATCGCACTGTGGTGCGTCGGGATCGGCTTCGTCTTGGGTTGGAAGCTACGACCCTGGTAAGCATTTCACACTGAGGTTTGCTCATACGAACGCAAACCCGAGTGAACAACACTGAGTCCACGATGTGGGATTGAATCACCGAAAGGTCTGATTCATCTCCGTGTCGTGGGCTCGGTTTTTTCTTTGCCGCCGGAAGCCGGAACAAGAACTATTAGACATCTATGCCAGCCACATCTAATTCTGCGGACAGACTAGTTCATTGAATTCTGGCATCCCCGGCAATCTCGATTCCACTTCCAACGTATTCGTCGCATCTTGTATTCGAAACCGGATGCCGGGATTTTTCAGGGAGTCTTTCACGGCTTTTAGAATCCCTGCCTCGTGTTTTTTAAGGACGGTCGTCACCGTTTTTTTGACGCTTCCAGCGATGCATAGGTCGTCGGTTCCAAGGCGTCCGTCATAGCCCATCGAGCGAAATCGAAACGACGTTTCCCGAACGTCATAGTCCAGCGGCCGTCCAAAACCGTCCAGCACGAAGCCATCTTGGTCCATACCAAGATCGCGATACAACAGCTGACCGTCGGTTCGAGGCGGCAGCTTTCGTGACTTCTCAAAGTGGCTGATCACCGCTTCTTTCAGGTTGGCCAGGAGCTCTGTTGTGCGTTTCTCACCGGGTTCTTTGAGCAACAAGACCACCAGCCACAGGGCAATCAAAGCCGATGTGGCACCGAAAAAAGCTCCGAACAACAACCACTTGGGCCGCTCAAATAGCCATTGATAATAGGGCACGATGCTATCTGCAGCGTCTTCATAGAGCCGCCAGAATCCTTCGTATGACCCTTGGCCAATAGGAAACATCAGCAGTTCAGCCAATACGATTCTGAACATGGCAATGGCGAAAACGGAGGCATAGATAACGAATGGGAAAAGTCCCACTGCGCCTAAAGTGATCATGGTCCCGTAGTAGATGGTGTTGAACGATGCCACCATTGGGGCCACCAATATCAACGCGAAAACTGAAATCGCCGTGAGCGAGAACTTACCTGCGAAAGCGTATTTTTGGAGTCGCATAGATCGGATTCACGAGGCGGCATTCGCCGCGGTGCCGCTTCTAAAATCAGGACATTGGTCCGCCAGATCTGCACCAACCGTCTGAGTCTAGTCTATTAGATTGTACCGGAGACTCAAGAAATTGGATGCCGTTCAGACTTGTCGGTTGAGATGAAACAGCAGGGTGGACGCCTTATTGCGGCTTGAATTCTTGATACCGCTCGGGGGCATATCGAGCCGCCAGCAGGCCAGTGGCTTCTTCGACATTGATGGTCTGTACCAGCAGACCTTCCTGCCCATAGGGTAGGTACGCCTGACACTGGCCCGCGGGGTTGATCAGGCAGGTCGCTGACTCCTGAAACCGCAAGGCGTAGTTAACGCTGGCGAAGTAGATGGAGTTCTCGATGCTACGCATCAACATCGCCTTTTCATAGTACGGCGAGCTGGCCGCGCCCCATTCCGTCGGGCGGCTGCCCACGCGATCGCTGCCGGTGTGGTGCGGATGGAAGACGATCTTGGCACCCCGAACTGCCGCCCAGCGGACGGTCTCGGGGTAGCGCCAGCCTTCGTGGCAAATCGCCACTCCAAACTTCACGCCATTGATCTCGAAGAGCTGTCGGGTATTTCCGGGGACATAAAACGGATCCTCGCTCGGGGCAATTTGGTTCTTGGTCTGGACGCCTTGAACCTGTCCCTGAGCATCAATGACGACGGCCACGATTTGCCGTCCCAGATCTGTAAGCCGTTCCATCCCGAAAATGGTGGCGATGGAGTACATCCGGGACCAGTTCGATACGGCCTCGAGCACTCGTTCTTGCTGCGTCAGATCGAAGGGAAGGACTTCAAAATCCTGTCCTCGCAGCCCCGGCAGATAGGCTTCCGGGAAGCAAACAATCTCGGCGCCTTGAGCGGCCGCGCCCCGCAAGAGCCACTGAACTTTGTCTAAGCCGTCATCCAGGGAAGAGGCGACACACGGCGACGCCAGGGCAACGATCATGGATCAGCTCCGAATGAGAACGCCAAAAAAGAAGGAGACCAACATCATTCTCGATGAAGATCCCTCGCTTTGAAAGTCGGGATGACAGAACGTCTATTTGGCGGGAACCGAGCCATGGGCGATCCCGAAAAAGTGCTTTCGGTCAGGCTTGGTGAAGCGGCCATTGCCTTCGGCAATATTGGCTGAAATTCAGAGAGCCGCTTGGGTCAACTGGTCAACCAGGAACCCGTAGCCGGGAGAGAATGATTCGGCTTGCTGGAAGATCGCGTCGGCGAAGTCGACAGCATTTTGATAGACGAGCAGATTCTCGAAGGTAAAAGCCATCTCACCGCTACCCTGAAGAAGAGAGTAGAAAGTGGAGAGTAGACCGAGTAGAGGTGGAGAAAGGATGGAGCCGAATCGCGAAATTCTACTCTCTACTTTCTCCCCTCTACTCTCTATTCGCCTACGGCGAATTCTCCAATCCATTGATCAGGCCTGATAGCATCCTGGAAATCTCTTCCAATTTGGACTTCAGTTCGGCGTGAATTTCCAAACTGATGAGCTTCCGGCGAAACGCTAATTCCAGAAGCGGAACACACTCTTGGACGGAGCCGCGAGCGATACCGAAGAAGTGCTTCCTGTCAGGCTTGGTGAAGCGGCCATTACCTTCGGCGATATTGGCCGCGATTGATAAGGAAGCTCGATTCAACTGGTCTACCAGGAATCCATACCCGCGCGAGAATTGCTCGGTGTGCTGACAAATTACATCGGCGAAATCGATTGCTTTTTGGTAGACGAGAAGTTTCTCGAAAGCAAACGCCATCTCACTGCTACCTCGAAGAAGAGAGTAGAAAGTGGAGAGTAGACCGAGTAGAGGTGGAGAAAGGATGGAGCCGAATCGTGAAATTCTACTCTCTACTTTCTCCCCTCTACTCTCTATTCGCCTACGGCGAATCGGGATGACAGGATTTGAACCTGCGACTTCTGCGTCCCAAACGCAGCGCTCTAGCCAAGCTGAGCTACATCCCGCTATGCAATAAGACCAACGTCGGACAGTCTAGGTTCGCGCGTGAAGGGAGTCAACACTGGCACACGGGGTTGTTGCGAAGTCTCACAATTGAGGCTTGTTCCCGTCTTCCGACAGCCGAAGTCGGGGATGTTTCCACCCCGGAGGCACCCGACTCGACGAGTCGGGTGAGGTCTCACTTCGGGCTACGACGCCTTCCGCAGGTGGGCGACGATCTTGTCGAACTCGTCGTTGGAGTTGAAATGGATGATCATCTTGCCGGCGTTCTTGGTCGTCAGCTTGATCTCGACCTTGGTGCCGACGAGCTCCCGAACCATGTCCTGGAGCTGTTGCAGATGATGGTTGGTGGGGACTTCGGGCTTGCCTCCCCCCTTCTCCGAGACCTTCTTGAAGGGGACGGTTTGCTTCTCTTCGATCTGAGATCGGACGGCGGCTTCGGTCGTGCGGACCGACATGCTCTCCGATTGGATCCGCTGACACATCGCAATCTGGTCCGCTTCCTCTTCCAACGGCAGCAAGGAGCGACCGTGCCCGGCGCTGATCTTGCCGGCTCGCAGAGCCTCCTTGACGAAGGACGGGAGCTCCAACAGACGGAGTGAGTTGGCGACCGTTGAGCGATCCTTCCCCATCTTGTGGGCCAGCTCTTCGACCGAGCACCCGAACTGATCGAGGTACGTTTGGAAGGCCTGAGCCTTCTCGAGCTCGTTGAGGTCCTCGCGCTGGAGGTTCTCGATGATGGCGACTTCCGAGACAACCTTGTCTTCCATCTTCAAAACGCGGCAAGGAACCGTCTTCAATCCGGCATCCCGTGAGGCCAGCCAGCGGCGTTCCCCGGCAATGATTTGATAACCGGCGGGAGTCTCGCGCACCAGAAGCGGCTGCAGCACCCCGTACTGGCCGACGCTCTCGGTGAGTTCATTCAGCGCTTGCAGGTCGAAATCCTTCCGCGGCTGGAACGGGTTTCGGTGCAGGGCGTTGATGTCGAGGTGGAGCAGTTCCGACTGGCTGGGCATCGGAACGGACTCTTGGCCAGCCTGATCGTTCTGCGCACCCAAGAGCGAATTCAGTCCGCGGCCTAGACGCCGACGGTTGATTGGCGCGCCGTCATTGCCTGCGCTGGCATCGGGACTCGGGTTCTCGGAAGCTTGGGGAGTGCTTTGATCGTCCATGATTCTGCCACCTGCTGGAAGGTTTTTAGTTGAGATCGCTGAGCGCGATTGAGTGCTGGAGGGGAGCGGGATTGTACCAATCCCCCCTTTTGCATCAAGACCGGTTCCGGCAGGGCCCACCCCGGAAGAACGTTCCACGTGAAACAGAATGTGTGGCAAAGCTTGTTGGTGGCCCCTCCGCGTCGTAGGTGAGCGTCCGGCGTGAGCCGGATGGTTGTTGGCGACTCGACGACTGACTGTGTGGGTGGCAACTCGGGACGCTCGGCTGAGCAGGGAGTGAAACGATGCAGTCTGTTTCACGTGGAACGGGTTGGACCGGTTTTCAGATCGATGGGAGGGTGAGGTTCCTGCCGAACCGTTTTTCCTTACCGCCCCGCAAGACGAAGCGGCTCGGCGGGAGCCTCACCCTCCTATGGGGTGGGAGATCGGGATTCGTTCCACGTGAAACAGGTTGGGGTTTGGTTGAGGTTGAATGAGCCTCGCCCTCTTGTTCGCTACGCTCACCCAGGTTCGAGAACCTGGGCTACCCATTGGGTGGGACTGTGGAACCTCGTTGCTCGACAACCAGGCGCGGTCGTTCCACGTGAAACAGAATGTGGTGCAAAGTCTGGCGACGGCCTCCCCCCTCTTCGTAGGCGAGCGTCCGGCGTGAGCCGGATGGTTGTTAGCGACTTGACGGACCTTGTGGGGGGAACTCGGGAGACCGAGCTGCGCGGGGCGGTCTGTTTCACGTGGAACAGGCCGAGTTGGTTTTTCGATCTGCGGACAGGGTGCGTGGGTAGGAAGATCGATTCTGCGAATGAGAGAGAACTCGACCCGAACAAATCACAACCCAGGCGAGCCGGGCGGCGTAAGCCCCCGGATTCTTTTCCCGTAGCCGGAGTCCTCTGGGGGGGGCTTCCTGGCATCGACAAGAACCCGACTCGGAGAGTCAGGCCACGTCGGGGGGAATCCCGGGGCTTACGCCGCCGGGCTCGCCTGAGCTTGTTCGCATTTGTAGCGCGAGACGACAGTGGGATTCGTTCCACGTGAAACAGGCTGGGGTCTCTTTGAGGTTGAATGAGCCGCGGCTTCTTGTTCGCTACGCTCACCTAGGTTCGAGAATCTGGGCTACCCTTTGGGGTGAGACTGTGGACCATCGCAGCTTCGCACGGACGGCAACCAGGGACGGTTCGTTTCACGTGAAACGGTCGGGCAGGTTCCGAGATCTGTGGGACGATGATGTTCCT
>JAZKFE010000401.1:0-18001 GCA_040386595.1 Planctomycetota bacterium
CCTGCCGAACCGCTTGGTCTTTCGGAGCCCGGCAAACTGAGCGGTTCGGCAGGAGCCTCACCCTCCCAGAATCCCTCACGGCGTAAGGGCGGACCGCATCACGAACAGTCCGCCCGCAACGATGAGCATCTATGGAATCAATTAGAAACTGCCCACGACCTGACCGTCGGCCATCTGTCCGAGCAACTGATACGTCGCCCCATCAATGTTCTGGCTGATGAAACGCACGCCGCCATCACCGAGAACGAAATGGACGCCGCCGACATGCATACTCGCGGCCGAGTTGTTGTTTAGGCCTTTCACCAACCAGTCCGGGTCGTTGGCCACACGCACAATATTGGCGTACTTATTTCCCACGTTCAGCTGACCGGTCGTCCCGTCAGGCTTACCGGCCCAAATGGCACCGCGGCGTGTTTCGGAATCGGCACCGTCCCAGTAGCGTTCGGTGACCATGATCGTGTTGCTGGCACCGTCGGTGATATCGCGAATACGTGTCGCACTGTTGTACCAGAAAATGCCCCGAGCACTCGTGGCCGCGGTCTGAACATAGTTAACACCGGTGCTTCCAAAAATCGCGGGATAGTTGGATTTCGCATGGCCATTTCCAGCACCATCACCACCCATCGCAGTCGCCGTATGGATACTGGGGCTGGGGTCCGAGGGGCACAGGAACACGGGCAAAATCGTCTTCGTGAACGTCGTGGGTGCCGAAGGGAAATTGTTCCCATTGGGATTCAAGGCATTGTAGAGTGGACCTTGATCGATCAACGGCAGCACGAACACCGTCCAGCCCCAACCACCGACCACAGCCGTACGGCCAGGCTCAGTGTCGCCAGTCTTGAAGGCAGTGCCCGTTGTGCTCAACGCCAAGGCGCCCGGGGGAAATACCGAATAGGTGTCGTGATAGTTATGCAGTGCCAGACCGAGCTGCTTCAAATTGTTTTTGCACTGGGATCGACGAGCGGCTTCGCGGGCTTGTTGGACGGCCGGCAGCAACAGAGAAATGAGCACAGCGATGATCGCAATCACAACCAATAATTCGATCAGCGTAAAACCACGACGCTTAAACGGAACTTCATGTTTCATTGTGGGTCTCCGATTCCAAGTTCTGATGATGGCCCAGCGGGTACCAACTCGTACACCGCGCCTCGGAATGAATGCTCGTCGCGACTGATCCAATCCCTCGCGTCGATCGAAAAAATGTGTCTTAGCGTCCCTGGACATCCACCTCATGCAGTCAACTTAAGACTCGACTCAACAATCAGTTGTGTCGTGACGGGGTGAGATTAAGAAGATTGAATGAGCGAATAATTAACAAACAGTGAATTTTCAATGAATGATTAAGAGCTTATGCGTCGCGAGAAGCACACCTGAACGGCGATTGGAGAGAGCGGAAGGTTCTGCGAGCCGTGATGGTCCTTGAGCCCCCAAGAAGGCATCAACGATCATTGATACTTGCTTCGTCTTGGCGACGGCACTATGATTCAGGCCGTACAGTTCGCAGTTCATCCTTCAAGGAGATTCCGAATGTTGCGTATTGCCGCTGCAGTTGTCTTAGTTGCTGCCTGCGTGTTTCCGGCGTTCGCCGCCGATCCGGCTCCCGAGAAGAAGGTCGAGAAAAAAGTCGCTGTGGGCGAACAAGCCCCCGACTTTAAGATCAAGGATGCCTCCGGGAAGATCATTGACCTGACCGAACTGACGGCCAAAGGGCCAGTGCTGGTACGACTGACCTGCGGCTGCTCCGGCTGCGACAAGGAACTTTCGTACTTCAAAGAGATCAACGCCGCCTACAAAGACCAGGGACTAACCAGTCTGCTGATCTTCAAAGAACCCGACGCGAAAATTGCCAAGTACGCCGTCGAAAAGAAACTCGACATGCTGTACGCGGTCGACTCCAAGGGGGACAGCTGGAAGGTCTTTCAGACCACGGCCATGCCGACCAACTTCCTGATTTCCAAAGGTGGCAAGATCACATCCATCGCCGCCGGTTGTGACCCGAGCGGCCTGCTCGCCAACAAGGTCTCCGAGAAAGCCGCCAAGGTCGTCGGAGCTGCAGTCGTCGACGTCAAAAAGCAAGTCGACGCGAAGCCCGCCGAAAAGGTCGAAGTGAAGAAATAACCTCTTGAGTCTCATAAGACTCGCGATAAAAAACAAAACGGCGATGTAGCGACTTCAAGTCGCAACATCGCCGTTTTGTATTCACCTTCAACGAATTCAGGCTGATCGAAGGCAAGCGTTTGGCGTCAACCGAATAGTTGTTAGCGACTCGAAAAACCGAGTGAATGGGTGGGTTTGAAAATCAGTGAAATACATCAAACGCGCTTAGTCTATTGGACTATAGAAAATGGCCGGTACTCTTTGCCTGTTCAAGAACTCAAGTCAGCGACTGGCAACTCTGTATTCACCATCAGTCGAGTAAACCAAGTCTCAAAAGCCGCTTCCTTCAGCATCTCAGGAACCAAGATGCTCACCCCTCGAATAAATGAAAGAAGAAGCTGAGCAACAGACAACGCCAGCTCTGTCTCACGAACCTGACACTTCACAGATTCTTGACGTTCTCGTGAGTCGACAGCAACCCGAATCAATCCACTTGAACGCGAAAAGATTATCTTGTATTCACAGCCTTGCTCGTAGAGGTCGACCACCACCTCTTGCTCAGTCGGCTGACGGAGAAAGCCGACGAGTTTATCTAGCTGGCTTAAGAGTATCTGAAGCTCACAATCGACCGGCAAATCGAGACAATACTCCGCGAACTGCAGGGTGAAACAAAACATTTTCGATTCATGTAGGATACCGCAACAATAGACCAAAACACTTTCAACTGGAATATTGTTGGGGTCATTAAAATCGAATGACTCCTTGGGATAGCTATTGTCGAACTCCGAACGCAGGACATTCCAATTGACCGGTATTTGTTGGAGTTGATGTAGCACAAACATACTTCAGTCCGACTTCTTGCGATAACCAACAATGGGCTCAACTTATGTTTTGTGACTTTCCCTGCGGTGATTGGGCTCGCGCTGATCGCAACAGAAAAAATGCTTCTGATCAACCGTCAACCAGAGATCTTCGTCCCGCACATTGGGCAAAAGTTTCCGACGGTCGTGATCTGCGTGCCACATCCCGAACATTGTCGAAGTGACACATTGGACGCAGAACCGCCCGTTTTTGCGGCTCTCAAGCGTGGAGCCACAATGTACTTCCAGGCAAATACCATCGCCGTCACATACACGCCAGCGATCAACAAAAATAGCACAGCCTCAATGGGTCCGATGCCGCCGAAAGAATTGGGCATTTATGTGAGATATCCTGTTGTTGGTTGGACCGGGTTGCTGAATGGATTATGAGACTCGTAGCCGCGCACTGAACCGCGGTTGGCAAAGTGTTGTCTAACAGAATACACTGGGCCACTTGATTTGACCCCGAAGAAAAATCCCCGCTAGTGCTCGATTTTACTGAAAAAACGCAACATGCCTCGTTATGAAGCCCGCCGGATTGAAGCCAAGTGGCAAGCCTATTGGGACACTCATCATACGTTTGAATTGAACGCAGCCCAGGCCGCTGCGGATCAACCCAAACTGTATGTTCTGGATATGTTTCCCTATCCGTCGGGTGAGGGGTTGCATGTCGGACACCCGGAAGGCTATACGGCGACCGACATCGTCTGCCGCTATTCGCGGATGTTGGGGAAAAAAGTCCTGCACCCGATGGGCTGGGATGCCTTCGGTTTGCCGGCGGAGGATTATGCGATCAAGACCGGAACTCATCCGGCTGTCAAGACTTACGAGAACATCGAGAACTTCCGCCGACAATTGAAAATGCTCGGTTTCAGCTACGACTGGAGCCGTGAGTTTTCCACCACCGATCCCGACTACTATCGCTGGACGCAGTGGATTTTTCTCCAAATCTTCGACACCTGGTACGACCCGGATTTCGAATGGACTGGCCCGGATGGCAAAGTGCGCAAAGGGAAGGGCCGGCCGATTGCCGAATTACCCATTCCCTTAAACGTGGCTGCTGAAGGTCAAGCGGCCGTGCGACGGTATCAGGATAAGAACCGTCTCGCCTATCAGCACGAGGCCCCCGTCAACTGGTGCCCGGAAGCAGGTACCGTGCTGGCCAACGAAGAAGTCATCGACGGCAAGAGTGATCGTGGCGGTTTTCCCGTGATTCGAATCCCGCTCCGGCAGTGGATGCTCCGCATCACGGCCTACGCGGACCGGCTGGGGGATGAACTCGAAGAATTGTCCTGGTCTGAATCGATCAAGTTACTGCAACGCAACTGGATCGGCCGTAGCGAAGGGGCCGAGGTCGACTTCTATGTCGGTCAGCCCGGCGGCGGAACTGCGGACTTTGAAATGTGGACAGCCAACCGAGCCACGTCTGGCTTCCCCTCTGAAGCTGGCGACGATGTAGTACGGGTCTACACAACTCGTCCCGATACTTTGTTCGGCGCGACCTATATGGTCTTGTCGCCCGAACATCCGTTGGTGGATCGCTTGACGACTGCCGACCAGCGAGCCGCCGTCGAGGCTTATCGCCAGCAGGCTACCTTGAAGAGTGATCGTGACCGCACCGACTTGGGCAAAACCAAGACCGGCGTCTTCACGGGCGGCTATGCCATCAATCCGGTCAATGGGACACAAGTTCCCGTCTGGATCGCCGACTATGTGCTGATCAGCTACGGCACGGGTGCGATCATGGCGGTGGCCGCGCACGACTTGCGTGACTGGGAATTCGCCGTGAAGTTCGGCATTCCGATCATCCCCGTCGTTCAAGCCCCGGCCAACTACGAGCACTCCAAAGAAGAACGCGATCTCGCTCGTGACGTCAACGGCCAGACCGAAATGCCGTTCTCGGGGTTAGGGACGGCTATCAATTCGGGTGCCTATACGGGACTGCCAACCCTGGAGTTTAAGGCCCGCATCTCGGCCGAATTGAACTCGCAAGGCTTGGGCAAGACTGCGGTCAACTATCGTCTCCGCGACTGGTTATTCAGTCGGCAACGCTATTGGGGCGAGCCGTTCCCGATCTGGCATGAACTCGATGCCGACGGCCAACCGACCGGTTTGATGCGCGCTGATACGGCCGCTGAGTTGCCGGTGACGTTGCCGCCGATGGCCGACTTCAAACCGACCGGAACCCCCGAGCCATTGCTCTCGAAGGCCCCGGCGGAATGGCTCTATAAGACGTTACCCGACGGCACGCGGCTCAAGCGTGAGACTAACAGCATGCCGCAATGGGCGGGGTCGTGCTGGTACTACATGCGATTCATCGATCCCAAGAATCACCACGCGTTCGTCGATCCCGAGCTGGCCAAGCAATGGTTGCCGGTCGACCTCTACGTGGGAGGGGCGGAACACGCGGTCTTGCACCTGTTGTACTCGCGGTTCTGGCACAAAGTGCTGTTCGATCGCGGTCATATCGAGACCCCAGAACCATTCAGCCGGTTGGTCAACCAAGGGATGATTCTGGGTGAAGCCGAGTTAACCGGTTACCAGGATGCCTCGGGGCAGTGGGTTGCCAGCAACCTCGCAACGGACGGTCCCGATGGCGGACCGGCACACGTTCACAAGCAATCGGGTGTCCCCTTGACTGCTGTCAAGTTGACTGCCGAGCAAGTGACCAAGCAGGGCAACGATTTCGTCCTCGCGGAACAACCGGGGGTCGCCGTCGACAGCCGCGCTTATAAGATGTCCAAGTCCCGTGGCAACGTCATCAATCCGGACAGCGTCGTCAAGGAATATGGCGCCGACGCCTTACGTTTGTATGAAATGTTCATGGGGCCGCTGGAAGCCACGAAGCCGTGGAGTATGAGCGGCGTCGAAGGGATCGCGCGGTTCCTGGCTCGCGTCTGGCGGATGATCGCCGACGAACGCAACGACGAGATTGCACTGCATCCCGCCGTGCAAGATGTCCCGCCCACCGCGGAACAACTGCGGACATTGCATAAAACGATCGCTGCCGTCACGCAGGGGTTGGAAGCCTTAAGCTTCAACACGGTGATTAGCCGCTTGATGGAGTTCGTCAACGAGATCAGCCCGCAAGAACCACGTTCGCGCGCTCTCCTCGATCCGTTCGTGTTGTTGTTGAGCCCGCTCGCCCCGCACTTGGCGGAAGAGCTGTGGGAGTTGCTCGGACACACTCAGACACTGGCTTACGAGCCCTGGCCGAAATTCGATCCGCAGTTGCTGGTCGAGAGCGAAGTGGAAATCCCGGTCCAGGTTGGCGGCAAGTTACGCGGTCGCGTCAAATTGCCCGCGGGTGCTGACCAGGAGACGGCCGAACGCGTGGCGAAGGCCGATCCGAATGTGTCTCAGCACCTGATCGGCAAGCAGATCGTCAAGGTGATTTTTGTGACAGACCGCATGCTGAATTTCGTCGCGAAGTAAAGATCGCGAGCAGCATCGAAGGACGGCTGTTTTAGGTCGGCGTAATCAACTTCAGATTTCTGACAGTTGCATCGCCGACCTCAAACAGTGCATTGGTGCGCCATCACGGGGAGCACTGCTTAAGAGCGATCAAAGATCTGTAGGATGGGCACTCCTGCCCGTCTGTATTGGCATTTCATACAAAGAGACGGGCAGGAATGCCCATCCTACATGATCTGATTACGAGTTCATCTCGAGTAAGCAACGGCGATCAAGTTGATCGGACGACCACGAATTCTGTCAGCAGTTCCAGCACTTGCCGTGCGGGTGATTCTGCCAGACAGGCTAGGGCGGCTCGGGCACCTTCGACGTATTCGAAGGCTCGTTGACGAGCATACTCCAACGCATCGCCCGCCTTCAGCAAGCGATTCAACTCGGCTTTCGATTCGGCGCTGGGATGAGCCAGCATCTCGCGAATCTTGGCCGCATCGGCCGGAGTGGCTTCGGCCAGCAGTCGAATCAACGGCAACGTCAACTTCTGCTTTTCCAAGTCAGAGCCGAGCGTCTTACCCGTTTCTTGTTCGGTCCCACACACGTCCAGCAAGTCGTCCGCAATCTGGAACGCAATCCCCAGGCTGCGGCCGTAACGGTCCATCGCTGCCACGGTGGCCTCAGAGCCGCCCGCAAAGTGCGCACCCAGGTAGCACGAGACGGCACACAGTTCGGCGGTCTTGCCCTCGATGATGTTGAAGTACTGCTCTTCGGTCAGGCTGGAATTCCCACGCTCGTGAATCTGAGCCAGTTCGCCTTCACACACCAAGTTGGTCGCGCGGCCAATCAGCCGGCAAGCCAAGGCACTTTCCAGGCTGCTGGCCAAATGGAACGCATGCGTAAAGAGATAGTCGCCCAACAGCACGCTGGTTTCGTTGTTCCAGCGGGAATTGACCGTAGAAACATGTCGCCGGGTCGTGGCATCGTCCAGCACATCGTCATGCACGAGCGTCGCGGTGTGAATCATTTCGACCACAGCCGCCAACACATGATGCGACGCATCCACTTCACCCACGGCTTGTGCGGTCAACAGCAACAACATCGGCCGCAGTCGTTTTCCGCGGTAGGTGTTGAGATGCGTTAGAACGTCTGCCACGTAGGGGTGATTGCTTCGCAGCTCGCGATGGAAGACCACTTCCATCTCGCGCAGGTCGTTCCCAATCAGGCTGAGAATGGCGGCCTGTAAGTCGTTGGAATCCACCTTGTCGCTCGCCGCTTTTTGAATCATAACCCTATTCCACCTCTGACAGACCAAGACCAAATCGTCTCTGGCCTATCCTGTTCGATAATCATCGCCATTCGGCGATCGCCCACAACACTCTGGCAAACTCAATGACTCTGGCAAACTCAATGACTCTGGCAAACTCAATGACTCTGGCAAATTGAATGCCAGCCTGTGGCGATTCTACTTGTCTATTTAGCCTGACACCGAATCGCGACGGAAGTGTCCGCTCTTGCCACCTGATTTCTCAAGCAACATGGTCGGACCGAGCACCATACCACGATCGACCGCTTTACACATATCGTAAACCGTCAAAGCAGCCACGCTGACTGCGGTGAGGGCTTCCATTTCCACGCCTGTTTTTCCATGCACAGCCGCTGTCGCCCGAACCTCAACCGTTCCCTCGTCCAGAATCGAAAACACAATCTCGACACTATCCAGACCGAGAGAATGGCACAGCGGGATCAATTCTGACGTCCGCTTAGCGGCCATGATTCCGGCCAACCGGGCCACCTCAAAAACATCCCCTTTCGCCACCTGGCGATTGGAGATCAACTGCAAGGTCGCCGGCAACATGGAGATGCGACTGGAGGCCACCGCGCGTCTGGCGGTGACGTCTTTCGCCCCAACGTCGACCATCCGACTGGCTCCCGAATCATCAAAATGAGTCAGTCCGGACGTCACGCGATTCTCCCTTTGCAGACCGTTCTGGTGTCACCTGAATCCTCCGGCAAAATCTGCCGGAACGACGAGGAAAAATCTCATCGAATCCCTGTGCCACACCCAGAAACCGAACCTCTCACACTACTTGCGATCAACTTCGCCAATCAAAATAAACCTTGGCAACATAGGGGAGAGCGTCCCGCGTTGTCAAGGAGGCGACTGACCAGCACCGCGGCGAGTTGCTTTACACCCTTGCAGTGAGCTAACCGCTATCAATATCGACCATTAACTCCTGGGTGGAAGATATGAAGCCCCAATCCAAGCCGGGATTTCGATCAAGACAGGCAGACAAGCCAATCTGTTGAGTTCGGGCTCCACCCTGCGACATTCTCTAGCAACCTATGGATTTCGGCATTCATCAACGTGTACCGCGGCATATCGGTTTTCATTCCGGCAGCCGAAAGCTACCATACCCCCGCGGGCACCCAGACGAGGAATCTTTACCTCGGCTGGTGGACGTGGGCCGTCCCGGATCTGGCAAGCTCGGGGTGCCAGCCAATCGCCGTCGCGTGACTAAATTCGCCGTCGGACACGGAGTTCAAGATGGGAAAAACTATGTTACTGGTCATGATTTTCATCGCCGGAGCGGCCCTGTCGTGGGGTCTCTATGTGCCGACCGTTCACGCTGCTCAATCAGCATTGAAAAGTCCGCTACGAGCGTTCCTGTTCGTGGGGGTCGCCTATTTCATCACCGCCGTGCTGGTTCCCTCGATCTTCGTCTTCGCCCTGCAGTGGGATCCCACCGTCAAACCCGGAGTCATTCCGAACTTTGATACCACGGCCTGCTTGAAGGGTCTATTCGGCGGCACCTTGGGTGCGGCCGGTGCGCTGTGTATCATCTTCGCCGTGAATCTGGGGGGACGAGAAGCCACGCTGTATGTGCCGCCGCTGGTGTTCGCTGGGGCTCCGATTATCAATACGATCGCCACGATTCTGTATTTCAATCCGGCGAAAAAACTCCCCGACTGGCCGTTCTTCCTGGGCCTGTTGATGGCAGCCTGCGGCGCCGCACTGGTCATGGTTTTCAAGCCGGTCTCCGCACCTCACGGTGCTGCTCCGCAAGCTCCGACGGCGAATGTCGCTCCGGCAACGCCCTCACATTAGCTTCGCTGGAACGTCGGCAATCTTTTTGCGGTCACTGGGATGGTGAGGCTTCTGCCGCACCATCCCAAAATCGTTTACGGGCAGGCCATGCGTGATTGCGGGTTCTGACCTCGTTCGATGAGTTCAGACGTCGCCCTCCCGACAAAACCGTCGTGTCGCCTGAACGTACAGAGACACAACGGAATTCAGGTGAATCTGACGGGTCGATTTCTATCGGCCGAGACCACAGATGGGCTATACTTTCCAGGGGCACACCGTCCCGACTCATGGAAGTTGGGTTACTCGCGGTGGGGATGTTCCGGCTCCGAGAGTCGGACTACAGAGACAGAGGGAAAGCCGATGACGACCGTTCTGAACGCGCGACGCACATCTGTGTTACTGCTGGCTGTCTGTTGCGGCGGGCTGGCGTTCCTCAATGCCCCATCCGTTTCCGCCCCCCGGCTGATGGCCCAACAACCGGCCGCAGAATTCCCCCCGGAGCTACTGCACTGGGAACCGTACGCCAAGAACCCCGTGTTCACCGACGCTGGCCCGGGACATTGGGACGAAAAGATCCGCGAGCGTGGCTGGATCTTAAAAGAAGGCAATCAATGGAGCCTGTGGTACACCGGCTACGACGGCACGCGAGAAGGGCAGAAGAAGCTGGGCTTCGCCACGTCAGAAGATGGCCTGATCTGGACTCGCTTCGCACAGCACCCAATTATTGATGACTTCTGGGTGGAAGATGTGCAAATCCAAAAAGTCGGTGACACCTACTACATGGTCGCCGAAGGCCTCCACGATCAGGCTCAATTGCTGACATCGAAGGACAAGATTCACTGGAAGCCCCACGGCACGCTGGATGTTCACTACACCAACGGCCAACCGCTGACTCCTGGCCCGTTCGGTACCCCCACCCTCTATCATGAAGATGACACCTGGTACCTGTTTTACGAGCGTGGCGATCTGGCAGTCTGGCTGGCAAAGTCTAAAGATTTGAAGGTTTGGACTCACGTTCAAGATGAGCCCGTCATGCAGCTAGGACCAAACCAGTATGATTCGAAAATGATTGCCATCAATCAGATTCTCAAGCACCAGGGAAAATACTACGCCGTCTATCACGGCACGGGATCCACCGAGAAGCCCAGCCTGTGGACCACGAATCTGGCGGTCTCCAGCGATCTGATTCACTGGAAGAAGTACCCCGGAAACCCGTTGCGGCCGGAATCGGAAAACAAATCGAGCGGCCAGCTGGTGTTCGACGGCGAACAGTTCCGGCTCTACACGATGCACGGAAAAGTTGAAGTCCATTTTCCGAAGAAGTAATGCCGACTTTCAGGTAGAGTCACCGAGACTGAGATCCATCACTCCGGTGGATTCTGTTGCTCCTCAAGCGGTTCATCTACGATCATCAATCTGGGGAGCAGCTGCTGTCCAGTGTACCGGTATCGTCCATTCCCCACGCTTCTCTGAAGAACTCGCATCATGGCAAAATTGGGAGTCAACATCGATCACGTGGCAACCGTGCGGCAAGCCCGACGGACGATCGAACCTGATCCGGTATGGGCGGCAGCCTTGGCGGAACTGGGTGGCGCGGATGGTATCACGCTGCACCTGCGAGAAGATCGTCGGCACATCCAGGAACGCGATCTGCGGATCATCAGGCAGACAGCCCAGGTGAAGGTCAACCTGGAAATGGCTGCAGACCCGATCGTGACGAACATCGCGCTCGACGTGCAACCGCAACAGGTCACCCTGGTCCCTGAGAAACGGGAAGAGGTCACGACTGAGGGTGGCCTGGATGTCATCGCCAACTCCATGCGAATCAAGGCCTGCATGGAACAATTGGTGACTGTCGGGATCGAAGTCAGCATGTTCGTTGATCCCGATCCGCGGCAGATTGAAGCCTCACACATTATGGGGGCCAAGGCGGTCGAACTGCATACCGGCCGTTACGCCGATGCGTTGACCGAGCGTGAACAAGACAAGGAATTCGAAGCCTTGTTGTCGGCGGGTCGCTTCGCCATCGAACGCGGTCTGATCCTGCACATGGGGCATGGGCTGACGTATCGCAACGTGCAACGAATCGCCAAGATCTCCGGCATCTGCGAATTGAACATCGGCCACAGCATCGTGGCTCGAGCCATCATGGTCGGCTTTCAACAGGCCGTTCGCGAAATGAAGGCGTTAATCAGCTGAACCGGCGAGCAAAGTGCTTTTGTTGATGCTCTTCGGTCTGATTCAGATAGTTCAGATTCTGGAATCTAGGTTCGCTCCGCTCACCTATCGACTGCGTCGATTTTAAGTACTCGTGACGATATCACGCCAGGACGTGGCCCACGGCCAATGGCCGGCCCAAGTCCTGTAGGTCCGACAGCGTGAATTCGTTCAGAACTCGGCAGTGAATGCTGAATCGTCCTTGTCCGGTCAGGTGCGAGTGAACCACCGTCGCCGTGCAATCGATATGACGGTTCAACTGCTGGTTCGAGATCCGCAGCAGGACCTCGGTGTCCTTAGCGATTTCGCGATCGAGAAGCAGGCACAAACCGGCTTGGCTGATATCCAGCAACCGTCCCACCGAACGGCCCGCCTGCAGCCAGCGATCAATCTGCTGCGGGGTCAACTGGTCGGTCTGACGGCGTTCTAAAACCGTGACCATGCATTCGCTTTGCCGACGCGGAAATCGCCGACGGTCCCCGGTAGTCACCAGGCTGGTCCCATCAACAACATGAAAACCGCAAAATCTGAGGCAGCGACTCGAGTGGGTTGTCTTCGGGTAAAATCTCCGGAACAACAGTCTCTGCAGGCTTCTTCCACGAGGGCGCAGCCGCATCGACCGCGTCCAAGGCTGTCCGCGTTTTCTGCAAGCTTAAGAGGGCCGCCCCCAAAGGATCGTGCAGATGCCGAGTCCAATGCGTCGCCTGATGCCGCGACGGAGCCTTAACCGGAGCGCGATGCCGATCGGCGACGCTGGCGGGCAAGGGGGCCTCTGTGACTTCAGGATTCGCAGCAACTTCTAACATCATGACGACCTTGTTTGACTCGGCAGCAATCCCCCGCCAGCCCGTCCTTCGAGCTTGGGGAGATTGCGACACATCAAACATAGTTCACAGCGGCCACGTGTCAAATCGCCGTTCCAATCTCGTTAAGTGACAATGCATAACGACTTGCACGCTGCGATTTCATCACCATCCAGTAACACACACGCGATCTACGGCAAAATCTTCTGGTTGGCGATCCAGTCGTTGACGATCTCTTCCAACACATCCAACGGCACCGCACCGGGGTTGAGCACCGTGTCATGGAAATCTCGCACATCGAACTTCGTGCCGAGTTCTTGCTCGGCACGCTTCCGCAAGGCGGAGATTTTTAGCTGGCCAATTTTGTAGGCCAATGCCTGTCCCGGCCAGGCAATGTAACGATCCACTTCATTCGTGATGTCGTGCTCGGTCTTGGCCGTGTGCAATAAAAAGTAGTCGATCGCCCGCTGCCGGTCCCATTTGAATTGATGCATGCCCGTGTCGACCACCAGCCGCACAGCCCGCCACATCTCATAGGTCAGTTGACCGAACTTGGAGTATGGATCTTGATACATCCCCAAGTCTTCCCCCAGGCCTTCGCTATACAGCGCCCAACCTTCGACATAGGCGGTGAAGTTCGCGAAACGGCGAAAGGTCGGCACCCCTTGGAGCTCGGTGGCGATGGCAATCTGCAGATGGTGTCCGGGGACGGCTTCATGCAATGACAAAGCCTCCATCTCATACTTCGGGCGAACCTCCGGCTTATACAGATTCACAAAATAAGTCCCCGGCCGAGACCCATCGGCCGCCGGGGGACGATAGTACGCCGTGGTCGTGTCAGGAGCCATATGCGCGGGAATGGCTTGAATGTCGTAGGGGGTCTTCGGCAGATGACGAAACAGCTTGGGCAGCTGCGGATCGATTCGTTTGCAAACCGCCTGGTACTCGGCAAACAGCTCGGATTCTGTCGTGCAATAGAATTTTTTCTCCGTCCGCAGATAGGTCAGAAACTCCGCAAAGGTCCCCTGAAATCCGACCTGCTTGATGATCGCTTCCATCTCACCATGAATGCGGGCGACTTCCTGCAAGCCGATCTCGTGGATCTCCTGAGGCGTCAAATTGGTGGTGGTGAACTGTTGAGCTCGGAAGGCATATAACTTATCACCGCCAGGCGTCTGCCAGACACCAACTTCGGGATGGCAGCCGGGCAGATACTCCTGATTAAAAAACTCCAAAAACTCCCGATAGGCGGGAACCAACTTGGAGGAAATCGCCAGTTTTCCCGCTGCTCGCAACCGTGCTTGATCCGCGGCGGGAATCGAATCGGGGAAGCGGCGAAACGGTTTGAAGTACAGACTTTGCTCGGGATCATCCACGATCTGCTGCTTGATCTGCGCGGGGACCCGTTCCATGACAATTCGCGGCTGCACGATCTTGGATTTGATGCCATCGCGCATCAGGGCGATGGTCTGTTTCATGTACTGTGGGAATGATTCCAGCCGGGCTAGCCAGTCTTCGTAGTCTTTCACCGTATCGAAATTCACGACCTCGGCCAGGCTACTCTCGTCCTGAATTCCATCACGCTGAGTTAACGGGACCAGGTACCAGCGATACTGAAATTCTTCGACCTCCAGTTCCACTTGTTTGCGGAACAATTTGAGATTGAGACGATCATCCGTATTCAAGTCGGCCGGTCGAAACCCACCAAGTTCATGCAGGACGTCCCGCGCGTGCTGCAGACGCCGTGTGATCGCATCATGGCTGACATCGGGCCACAAGTGGTTGTACCGCTCATCCCCTAAATAGGTGGCAAAAGTCGGGTTCTCACGCAGCTGGTATTGCCACTCACGCTCCAGGACGGAATGCAGTCGCTCACCCGCGCTGACGGCACAGGTCGAGACACCCAGTTGCTGGCAGAGAAAGCTCAGTTCGTTGGTGATGTCATCAATCGTATGGCTCACGGGGCGGGCTCCCGTATGCCCCAGCTTCGTATCGTAACGCAGCAAGATGGGACGCTCAGAACCGGTCGCCGCCTGGAGCAGGGCGGCCATCTTCCGCGCATGCAGCGGGTCGACTCGAGTATCCGCGTCTCCCGTGATAAACAACGCCGCAGGATACTTGGTCCCCGGACGAACTTGATGATAGGGCGAGTAAGCCTTCAGCACTTTGAACTGCTCCGGATCGTCGGCCGAACCATATTCCGGGATCCAGAACCGAGCCACCAGGAACTTGTGAAACCGCACCATGTCGAGAAGCGGATACCCACACACGACGGCACGAAACAGCTCCGGCCGCTGGGTCATCGCCGTTCCCACCAGCAAACCGCCATTACTGCGGCCATCAATCGCCAACTTCAGTGGCGAGGTATAATTCTCGCGAATCAACCACTCGGCAGCGGCATAAAAATCGTCGAACACATTCTGCTTGTGCTCGCGCATCCCCGCCTTGTGCCAATCTTCACCGAACTCACCGCCGCCTCGCAAATTGGCAACCGCGTAGACGCCCCCCAGTTCGCACCACTGCACGGCCTTGGCCGAAAACGACGGCGTCAAACTGATGTTGAAACCACCATAGCCATACAGAATCGTGGGGTTCTTGCCATCGCGCAGCAAGTCCTTTTTATGCACCAGAAACATCGGGACCTTGGTCCCGTCTTTCGAGGTAAACCACACCTGCCGGACTTCGAACTTGTCGCTGTCGACGGGGATCTCGGACTTGGACCACACAAACTGCTTGCCCGTCGTCGTCTCTTCGCGATAGATCGTGGGCGGAATGTGGTAAGTGCTGAACGAGAAAAATGCCTCGGGCTGATCCCAGTCGCCGCCAATACTGCTGACCGTACCCAGCGCGGGGAATTGGATCTCCCGGAGCCGCTTGCCCTGCGGATCATAGACCGTCACACGCGATCGGACTTGATCCAGAAACTGCACATACAATTGGCCGCCGACCAGGGAAAAACCTTCGATGACGGCGTCGCTGGCGGGAACGATTTCCTTCCAGTTGTCTCGTTCGGGATGCTGCAAATCGACGCGGAGAATTCGGCCATGCGGCGCCTTCCAGTTCGTCTGTACGAATAGGTCATTGCCCACCGCTCCCGCTTCGAACCGAGATTCGACATCATTGACCAAGGCCCGAATCGGTGTGTTGTCCTTGAGATTCTGGTAGTAGATATCCGTCTTGGATCCCGCCGAGCCGTACCAGACATGCAGCAGCAAATACTGGCCATCGTGCGACAGACTGGCACTGATTCCCACCAGCGGCTCGTAACCTTCACCGAAAATCAGTTCCGGCTGCGCATCCGCCGAGAACCCACGTTTGAAAACACGAGAGCCCTCTTTACCGTGGACGGTGTAGAACAACGTCTGCTTGTCCGGAGTCAACGAGATACCGAAATAGCGAGCTCGCGGCAGTTCAAACGGCAGGTCGTGCCGGGCTTCGACATCAAAGAAACGGACCGCAATTTCGTCCTCGCCCCCCACACGGACACCGTAGACCACAAGTTGCCCATCGTGCGAAACATCCAGCAGGCTGTAGGTGGTGGTGTGTTCCGGGCTGGCCTGATGGGGATCGAGCAGCACTTCATCGCGCCCCTCTAAACCCGTTCGCAAACAGATGACCGGCAGATCTTGATGAGCAGCCCGTTTCGAAAAGAAGTAGCGTTGGCCACGAACGGTGGGTAGTCCGATCGAATCAACCTTCAACAGTTCTTCCGCCCGTTTCGCCAATGACTTTCGGCCAGGGAATTTGCCCAGAAATTCCGTGGTTCGAAGATTCTGCGATTCGATCCATTCACGGGTGTCTGGAGCTTGCCCGTCTTCCAGCCAGCGATAGGAATCGACGATCTTTTGCCCGTGGACCTCATCGATCACATCGACCGCTTTTGACTTGGGTGCCGCCGGGTCGCCCGCGTAAGACTCGTGATACGTCCTGCCAGTCATGGCGTTCGATCCCCAGATGACAAAGCACGCCACGAATACGGCGCGACAGAATTTGATTCGAAACAGCCCGCAAGGCGTACGAAACCCGGCCATAAAGCACTCCAGCACGAATGTTGATGCTGTGATCAGCTGAAAAGGATGCTGCTCGGGCCGCGCGAGCAGGGCCCCTGAAGGAGATTCGCATTGTAACACGTCGCGAAACCAACCGACCACCGCACCGGGGATGTTCTCTGCGAGATGATCTGCAAAATTTTGAGTCTCACGCAAACGTGACAAGTCGCAACGAAGAGGCAAAAGCTATTATTCGGTTGAGCATTGGAACTTCGCGACTTGGCACCTTGGCGTGAGATTTTCCACAATTCAATGTGAACCAATGAAAGCGAGAGGCGACTACGCTTTCAGCCTGCCACGCCAATCACACACGACTCATAAGCGTGAAGCTTCACGCTACTTTTACATTCTCATAGCAGGCCGTAAGATACCGGTTCAGTCGTCAGAACATTCGATGGAAAATCTCTTGCACGAAGGAAATACCAGATGCTCGCCCGGTTACCACTCGTTGCGTGTTGTGGTTTGCTCGCTTGGGGCTTGTTAGCCATTCCAGCGGTCTCGCCGGTTGTCGGCGAAGACGCCCAGGTCGAACCTGGTTTCACCGTCCTCTTTAATGGCAAGGATCTGACCGGCTGGCACAAGAATCCGGAAAAAATCGGACACGGTACGGGCGGTTCGTGGATCGTCGAAGACGGCGCGATCACCGGTGAACAAGATCCCCCAGGGAGCGGCAACGGCGGCATTCTGCTGTCGGATAAAACCTACGGCGATTTCGAAGTCATCTTTGAAGCCCATCCGGATTGGGGGCCATGCTCAGGCTTCTTCCTGCGCAGCACCGAAAAAGGAAACTGCTTTCAGATGATGCTCGATTACCACGACAAGGGAAACGTGGGACAGATCTATCGCGAAGGCCTGGATGGGGCATCGAATCGCACGTTTAATATCGACGGCGTTTATGCCGATGCCGAAAAGAAAGTGCTCAAAGAGATCAAGGCTTCCCCCGCAGCCCCGACCAAGCCTGGCGAAAAGCCGGTGGAAGTTCCGGACTGGTCCAAGGTCTGGAAAATTGACGGCTGGAATACGATGAAGTGCCGCGTGGTCGGCAATCCCCCCACGATCACCACCTGGATCAACGGAACTCAAATCACCGAATACACCAGTGACAAGAAGTTCGAAGATGTCTTGAAGGACAAGGGGCATATCGCCTTCCAAGTCCACGGCGGCGCGTACGGCTGGCCCAAGGGGGCCAAGGTCCGCTTCCGTAATGTCCGCGTGAAAGAACTGTAAGGCAATTTTTTAAGGCGAAATCAGCAGCCCAAATGTTGCTTGGCCATAAAACTGAGCCACGGATGACGCACCGATTGAACGCGGAAGAATGAGCTTAACGCTCATCTAATCCGTGTTTCTTCGGTGTTCAATCCGTGGCTCAAAACGTTTCCTCGACATCCGCTGCGATATCGAGTGCGATGCGAACCGTTCGGCAACGCACTCGCTGGGTGAGCGGAGCGAACCATAGTCGTTGTTCGCTCCGCGAACATAACG
>JAZKFE010000401.1:18018-19304 GCA_040386595.1 Planctomycetota bacterium
ACCTCGCTACTGCGAGCGTGTCCAGTTCGCGGAGCGAACAACGACTATGCCTCGCTCCGCCCTCACTGAGACTGACTCTCAATTCCAGTCCTCTCGCCCCTTCTCGGGCTGTGACGCAACATCAAATCTCAATTTGGGTTTCGTTATGTTAATTCGTCCCCAGAGGCCAGAAATCCTCTGGACGCCGAATTGGACAAATATAGAATTGGTTTGTGTGAAAAGTTGATGAAGATCCAGTCAGCCGGATCGACGTATCAATAAAGCACACATCAACACCATAGTCGCATTCGCGGCACTCTGTTGAACCGGCTCCCGTAAACCGAACAACGGCCTTAGAGGCAGGGGACTGCAACGTCATGGAAGCGTTGAAACGGATCAGCACGTCGTGCTGGGATGCGGCTCGTCATCATAAATTTCCACTAGAAATCGAGACGACTTGGTTCGTCGTAGCCAGCGCCCTCGATTTCGCCATGACGTTTATGATGCTGCGACATCAGGAAATAGTGTTTGTCGAGTCCAATCCGATTGCCCTGTTCTTTATCAACCACTGGGGGATTAAGGGCTTATTGTGCTTCAAGCTGAGCATCGTGGCGTTCGTGTCACTGATTTGTCAGGTGATCGCACGCGAGAATCTGCAATTGGGGCGACGCGTGCTGTTCCTCGGCACGGCGATCGTGGCAGCCGTGGTGGTCTATAGCGTATTGCTCCATCAAGCCGCGACCCGAGCCATGTATTAAACGTAGAGCGTTCCCGCATTCCAATCGAAACTCCCGACAGCAGATCCCCTGAAATGCACGAAGACCGGCGATGTCCCCAATGGGACGTCACCGGTCTTCAAATGTTTTCAGGTCGCGACTTTCAGATCACGAGAGCGTGCACAAGATTACAGCTCGCCGATCACTTCGCCGCCATTGCGAGTGCACAATGACTGCCATACGGTCACCGAAATATTTTCGCTGATGCTGCGGACCGATCCATCCATGAGCATCGAATTCACGATTCCCACGTGATAACTGCGAGACGTAACCGCGGCGTTAGTCACATTGGTGCCTCCCGGCGCTTGTTCGGTGACAGAAATATAGTCGCCGTCGATGGTACCGACGAGTACGTCGGCGTTGGGCCCCAATGCCGACGTGAAGCAAGTTTCATGAATCTTTCCGTCAACCCACTCTGTATGACCATTCGGAGAGGCAGTCGCGGTGCAGTATCCCACCACGACGCTGGGAGAGGCCGGAATCGGAGCGCCCGCCGTCAAAGGACCTCCGCCACCGCGGTAGTTGTTTTGA
>JAZKFE010000401.1:19314-21008 GCA_040386595.1 Planctomycetota bacterium
TATAAGCCTTAATTTCGGACAGCCCCACCGTGTTGGACATACCATCCGTGAAATCCGCAGCGGAATAGCGGCTATTGACCCCGAATGCCCCTGGCCCATTCGAACCGCCTGCCGCCGGATCCCACACAAACCAGACACCACGATTGACTCCGTAATTGATCGGATAATGCGTCACCCCACCCACCGCGGCAGGAGGACGCGGCACATCCTTGATTTCGCTGGGACACAGGAACGTCGGCACGCGGACTTGCGTTACGGTCGGCTGCACACTGTAGGCGGTTCCGAAATCAATCAGCTTCTGCAAATTCGCAGCATCGAGATACGGCAAAATACGAGCCTGCATCGACCAAGACACCGAGCTGGTCGTCCCAAAGCATGATGCCGGCGGGAAAACCGACAAGGCATCCAGGTAGTTGTGCAGCGCCAAACCAATCTGTTTCAAGTTGTTCTTGCACTGTGAACGGCGAGCCGCTTCACGCGCTTGTTGCACGGCTGGCAGCAACAACGAGATTAAGACCGCGATAATCGCGATCACAACCAGAAGTTCAATCAGGGTGAACGCAGAACGCCTGTTGGAGGGCTTGGGCAGCATGGGTGGCCTTTCGTGGGAGGGCTCTAAACTGAGGCGGAGCTGCGACCCTCGCATGAGATTGAATCTCAGTCGCTGCAATTTCCACCACAGCGACGCATTCTAAGCCTCGCAACCCTCGCGTCAACGTACACCAACCTCTCTGAACATTACATTTCCTTAACATTCAACTCGTGTATCTTGTGCTTGTTCTCAATGAAATTCACACATCTCTAATAATTTCAACAGCTTACGAACATGAATCCTTCCGTTTTTTTCCAGGGGTGTTGACCTTTCAAACCCACATTCCCTCAACCGCAAGGTGTAACCCTCGCGCTCAACGAGCAAACGGGGCAGTAATCAAGCTCGAAGCCGGGCAGGAAACGATCGCCGGATGGCGATTTTTTCACCGCGGCAAACTGAAAATCACCACGAACTGCCACTTCACCAAACCCAATGCAAAAGACCGGCGAGGTTCAAGAAGAACCTCGCCGGTCTGGCGGTGTTTTTGGGGGATCAGAGGTCGATCGACCGGGAGCGAGAATTAGAACTCACCCACCACTTCGCCCCCCGCCCGTGTGCCGAGTGCTTGCCAGACTATCAGTGAAATATTTTCGCTGATACTGCGAACCGATCCGTCCATCAGCAAGGAATTTACCAACCCCACATGGTAGCTGCGGGAGGTCACGGCAGCGTTGGTGGCGTCAGTCGATGTACCAAGAGGGGCCTTTTCAGTCGACGAGATATAGTCCACATCGACCATAGCTCCAGCGTTGTTATACATCACGTCGGCATTCGGAACAAATGTGCTGGTAAAGGACGTTTCGTGAATCTTGCCGTCCACCCATTCGGTATGCCCAGTCGTCGAATAAGTTCCGCCGTAACCCACGACCACGGCAGGAGATGACGGAATTGTAGAGGCCGCAGTCAGAGGCCCCGATCCCGCCTTAATATTGGGCTGGAACGACTTGACCTCAGACATGCCAATCGTATTCGACAGACCATCAGTGAAACTCGCCGCCGTATACTTGGTGTTAACGCCAAAGGCACCGGTCCCTGTCGTTTGAGTCGCCGGATCCCAGACAAACCACGTCCCTCGACTGACCGCGTAGTTGAAGGTGTAGTG
>JAZKFE010000402.1:0-28381 GCA_040386595.1 Planctomycetota bacterium
CGGCTTTTTTCATGCACCTGCAATCCGTTAGGGTCAGCAAATTTCAAAATTGGCCCCGCACTGATCGCTTAACGCTGACGTTGACCTGTGGCCAATTTTGAAGTTTGAACGCCCGACCCCGCCTTTGAACCGAGTGAAGAAAGCAAAGAATTCAAAGAGTACACAACTTCTTTTATTGGAATGCACGCGGGGGCAATGACCGAAGTTGTCGCTTATTCGCTTCACTCATAAGGGTTTAGAGAATCTGCTCTAACCTGCGACTCCCTCATGATCGGCCCGATGTGCGCCGTGGGTTTCGTTTGCGGTAAAATCGACGTAGCTCGGTCGACACACACGCAAGCTAGGCACAGCCTAACACACAGGAGTTGGTTGATGCGTTAGAGCTTTGCGAAAAAACATCAAACTGGAACTGTGGATGGCACTTCTTTCGATACTCGATCTGGCTTTCGTTCCAGTCGGTGCAAGTCCCGGTGATGCGCTGCGAAATACACTCGATCTGGCTCAGCATGCCGAACGCTGGGGGTATCACCGCTTCTGGGTGGCCGAACATCACAACATGATCGGAATCGCCAGTGCGGCGACTGCCGTTGTGATTGGGCATGTGGCGGGAGGGACGCAGACGATTCGCGTGGGATCGGGGGGGATCATGTTGCCCAACCACTCGCCGCTGGTGATTGCCGAGCAATTCGGCACGCTGGAGTCGTTGTATCCGGGTCGGATTGACCTTGGACTAGGGCGAGCCCCGGGTACCGACCAGCGGACACTCCGGGCGTTACGCCGTGATCCGATGTCTGCCGACCGATTTCCGCAGGACGTGCAGGAACTTCAGAGATATTTTGAACCCGTCGAGCCTGGCCAAGCCGTACAGGCCGTGCCAGGTGGCGGGCTCCGAGTCCCTTTGTGGATCCTGGGGTCGAGCCTGTTTGGCTCACAACTGGCGGCGATGCTAGGACTTCCTTACGCGTTCGCTTCTCATTTCGCTCCTGCGGCGCTCAATCAGGCTTTGCAGGTCTATCGGAACGATTTCAAGCCGTCAAAACAGCTCAAAAAGCCGTACTCGGCGGCCGGGATCAGTGTTTTCGCGGCTGAGACCGATGCTGAAGCGCGCCGCTTATTCACTTCGGCTCAACAGCAGTTTACGAACTTGATCCGGGGCACTCCGGGCCGGCTGCCGCCACCCGTCGACGATATCCACAGCTATTGGACATCGGCCGAGGAAGACCACGTTTCCGGGATGCTGGCCTATGCGGTCGTCGGTTCGCCCAAAACGGTGAAGTCCAGTCTGCAACGGTTCCTCGACCAAACTGGCGTCGACGAAGTGTTCGCCGTCTCCGCGATTTACGATCATGCCGCACGGCTTCGCTCGTATGAGATCCTGGCGGATGTGGTTGGCCAATCGGGTAGGTCAGGCGGTACCTGACGCCAGGCGACCTTCAACGGTTAAGTAGAATTCTCATGAGAGGCCGGGTTCGGCGATCGTTCGACAATCTTCCGACCATCATTGCCAAAGTTCGTCAGGCACAGCCTGACCTGCCTGGATGCGTTGATCAGTGGCAAGGGTTCATTGGTCCTGCTAAAAAGTGCCGCGGCGGCTCGCCGTGAGGGGTGCTGCCGTTGAATCTGTGGGGCGCGGTCGCGACAATTCGCGGGAACCCACGGGACATCGTGGATTGTATTAACCTCTGCTTCGTCAAACGGCCTGCCACTCCTATGCTCGATTCCCCTATTCTTGATCCAGAAACCCAAGCTCGGCTTGATCTTGCAGTCGGTGCCGCGCGTCGCGCCGGAGCCTCAACGCTGGAATGGTTCCGCTCCACCATCGCCGTCGAACGCAAAGGGGACGGCTCGCCCGTGACCGCCGCCGATCGCCGGTCCGAGACCCTGCTGCGAGACGAAATCTCGGCCAGCTTTCCCGATGATGCGATTCTTGGCGAAGAATTTGGCGAGAAGCCCGGAACGTCAGCCTATCGCTGGGTGCTGGATCCGATCGATGGGACAAAGAGTTTTATCGCCGGAGTGCCGCTGTATACCACACTGGTGGCGGTGCTGAAGGACGAACAACCGCTGATTGGCGTGATCTACGCGCCGGCCACGGGAGAAATCGTCTACGCCGCCATGGGTGGGCCGACGTGGTTTGCGGTCGGCGAGGGAACTCCGGTGCTGGCTCGCGTGTCGACCACCGAGAAGTTTGCTGAAGCCACGTTCGTGGTCACAGAAGTCAACAAGTTCAATCGGGTCGCCGAGGGAGCCCGCGGCATCTACGACCACCTGGAAAAATCCTGCCGAGTCACCCGCACCTGGGGCGACGCCTACGGCTTCCTGCTAGTGGCCACGGGTCGCGCCGACATCATGGTGGATCTGCTGATCAACGTCTGGGACCTGGCAGCTCTCCTTCCCGTCATCCAAGGTGCGGGCGGCCATTTCACCGATTGGCAAGGCGTCCCATCAATTCGCACCGGAAACGCCGTCGCCACCAATCAGCACTTCGCGGAACCCGTACTGAAGCTAATCCGCGAACGCGTGGGTTAGTCAGAGTGAAGCACAGGGGGCAGAGGCTTGTATTCGCGGTCGAAATGTGGTCGCGAATACAAGCTGCACAGAGATGCGTTCGCCCCTTTGAAAGCCCCATAGTCGTTCGTCTAGTGATAAAGATCAGGTGAGATAGTTGAGCCGAGAGTTCAACCTGAAGTGGACCACATTCGGGTTTGGAGTAGAATTAACGGCGACTCGTGCGACACACGCAAAATAACCTGGGCGTTAGGCGTATCATGATTCGGCTATTCATCGTCGCGGTAATGATCGTTGCGATGGCAACAGTGAGGGCTTCGGCACTCGACATTGTGATCGCGCTGGCAATAGCCATGATTGGCGTCACTCTTTTCAATGGGGCTGATCAATGGGTAGAGCGGGCGACGGGTCGCACTTCCGCAACTCCCACCGAAGCCTATAAGGCAGTCAGCATTGGTGTAAGCTCCCTCATCGGATTACCGCCGATCTTCTTGTTGCCTGGTGCGAATGTTTTTGTCCTGCTCAGTTTTCAAATTGTGGGCCTCATACTCGGAAACATATTTGCCCAATGCTTGCTGGGCAAACCTGTCGGCAGTTTTCCCCTGAACCCGATTCACTAGTCAACTCGACATTCTGGCATGAGATGCCTGATCCTGGCGAAACCTACTCTTGTCACTCGGGTTCGTTTCAACGACAGCGACCTGAGATCGGTCAGTTTCGCCAGCTCTGGAATTGCCGCGTCGCTAATCTGAGTGCCGTCTAGATCCAGCGAGTTCAAATTTTTTAGTGACTGCAAGTCCGACACTCCTGCATCGGCGATCGGGCAATTGACTAGATATAATGACTTCAGGTTTATTAAAGGCTGTAATTCTTTCAAGCCCGCTGCTGTGATTCCACTATTACTCATATTCAGCATGTCAAGATTCGTGAGCTGCGAAAGATCTTTTAGACCTTTGTCCGTCGCGTGACGTGCTCCGATGATTCTCAGGCTCGTTAGCGACTTACATTGGGAAAGGTGTTGCAACCCGTCATCAGCGAGGTCTGCGGTATCAATCGAGAGCTCTTTTAAGTGCGTGAGGCCCGTCAGATGTTTCAGTCCTGGACCATTGATTTTTTCACAGTTGAGACGAATCTTCGTCAACATCGTCAATGCGCTGAGATGTCGCAGACCGGCATCGGTAATCTTGTGACTGGACAGGTCCAAGTCACTCAACTGCTTCAAGAACTGGATGTGTTCCAATCCCTTGTCAGTGATCGAATCGGAGCTGAGATCGAGTGTGTTAAGTTGCTTGAGGTTCGCTAAGGATTCCATCCCCTTATCCGTTATCTCGGATAAGGACAATCGAAGTGAGGTCAATCCCGTCAGACTTCCGATATGCTGAGCACCGGTGTCTCCAATATTAGTCCATGTTACCGATAGTGACGTCAACTTCTTTAAGGGCCTGAGGTCCTGCAAACTGGCGCCGGTAATCCCTGCGTGATAGAAGCCCAGCTCGCGAAGCTCGGGAAGCTTGGCAATCGCTTTCACCACGGAGTCCGTGATTCCCTCGTCCTCGCAACGTAGATGAGTCACATGCGTCAGTTGAAGCAACTTCGGGATGTCCCCGGGGGCAAAATCGAACGGCAGTGTCAAGCGAACCTGTCGGTATCCTGCTTCATTGTCACGCTCTAGATAGGACGCTCCTCGGTCTTCGAAAGACTGAACAACCTGTTTAACTTGTGGACTGCGCGGGGGCCCGTTTTCATCCGGACTTGGCAGGCGGAAGGTTGCGTGCCGTGCTTGAAAAGTGACGAGAATGATTTCGACACGCGCGTTCTTCTTATCAATCACAAGACGTTCAACTGTCCGGCGGATAGACATCTCTGTTTGAGAGTTTTCAATTCGTTGTTCAGGCCGTTTCTCTTTCAAGTGTTTGGCGACATCGCGTCCAAACGAGATATATTTCCAAAAGTCCTGTTCGATGCCTGGGTCCAATGATAATTCGACCCCGACCAGTGTCCGAATGAACTCAGACTCTCGTTCGTTGGCAAATCGCTCATCAGCCGCCTTGCCTGTATTGGGGTCGATAGCGAAATCTTCTAGAGGTATTGCGAACTCAAGTCGGTTGATCTTTTTCTCAGAATTGATGCGGATCCGCATCTGGGCAGGAAACTCGGTGATTTCATAGTCGATACCAGTGGCATCTTTCTTGAGGACCTTAAATTTCTGATTGAGATCCTGTTCCTTTTCTTCAGCGGTTTTAAAACGCAGTTCGTTTTCAGTCGTTTTGAAACGGTGGTCCTTTTTCATGAGCAATTTAAAGAGGTCGGGGATGGTTAAAGGGTACGCCGGTTCCGACTCGACCTGTGGCTTCTGTGATGCCTGTTGTGTGTGTGCGAAGGTCGCGCTGAACACAAGCCACGAACAGGTGAGGAACGACAGGATGACGTTTCGTTTCATGGAAGCAGTCCAGATATTGAGGAGCTTCGGCGGGCTAACATAGGTTATCCAAACCGGTGTTAGCCCAGCAAATTAGAGGCAGTTTGGTTAGCGACTCCCGCCAACTGGCATTTTCGCACTGACGGTGCGTGGTCACTGTTGGGATGCTCTGAGATTTCTTTACATCAAGGATATCAGCGAAGCCTCAGCTCTTATGCCGCGGCTTCAGGAACCCGGGCTTCCAAAGAGCTTCTTCACCCACGCGCGGGCTATTCGTTCTGTTTCGTCCAGACGATGTATCCTGCGGCACCTTTGTTGGTGAGAAAATCAATGCCTTTGGCTAGCGTTGCACTCTCGCAGGTGACATGTCCCACGGCGAAGTCGCCCTTCGTGCCCGATGCGGCGATCAGCACGGACTTGCCGTCGGTGGTCTTCACCTTGGCTGCAACGCCGGGGACCTTGACGGTGCCGAAGGTCCAGGTCACGGAGTACAAATCGAACAGGTCTGAACTGTTGCCGTCGGCCGGCTTGTAAGGGGCGAGAGTGACTGTGCCGCTGTATTCGGCCCCGTCGTTGGGAGCCTTGGCCGAGACGATTTTGAAGGTGCCACTTAAGGTTGCTGGCCCTTGCAAGGTCTCGTGCCCCAGCACGGTTTTTCCGTCTTTGGCGGCGTTCATGGGAATCCACTGCCCCGTGAGTTTGCCGCCATCGATTTCATAGACAGCCAGTGCCACGGCCCCCTCAGGAGCAAACGCCAACCACAGCTCGTCCTGCCCCTGGCCCGGCCGTTTCACCCCGATCCCGGAAAGGTTTGCTTTCTTCAATTTCATGTCGAGGTAGTGAAAACCGTCTTTGCCCGCGACGGTTGAGACCACACCGCCACCCCAATCGCTGTTGCTGGAATTCAGCACATCGAATTTGCCCAGTAACACGTTCGCCATGGCCGCATCGCTCTCGGCTTCCGCAGCTTTCATGGCGGCCTGGAGCGCCGCTTCTTCCTTCGGAGTCAGCTTAAACAGCTCGGGCATCAGCAGGTACAACGCGGCGATCAACTGAATGCGACTGACCTTGCCGTCGATGAAATAGAGTCGCTTTCCCCCCGGTTCTGGGCGGAGATCATCCCCATCGATAAACAACAGCCGCTTGCCGGTCGGGTTGCGGCGAATGCTGTCGTCGTCGATACAGGCCAGGCGAATGCCACCAAATTTGGGGCGGATGTCGTCACCATCGACGTACAGCAACACCTTGCCGCCGGGCTCGGTACGCAGTTCGTTGCCATCGATAAACAAGCGGCGCTTTCCACCCGGCTCGTGGCGAATGTCATCGCCATCAATGAACAGCAATCGCTTACCACCCGGTTCGTGGCGAATATCCGCTTCTTGCGCCTGCAGCGTCACGGCTCCACAGAGGAACACAGAGGTCATGACCACCATCTGATACGCATTCATCCGTAGCACCCCTTTTGAAGATGGCCGGTCGAGTTGCCGCATCGACCAGAAAACTGATGTCCGGAGGCTGGCTCGCGAGCCTTTGACCGCCCAACGATTGAACAGCTCACAACTTAGCGACCAGTCATGGGGTTGCTCAAGAGTAAATTGCGACTCACGCGAGGATTCGAGGGTACAGGGAGCAATCCACGTGCGTTCAGAAGATTTGACTACGAACCGGGATGCCTGGTTTGTATAGTGTCTGATCTCGAGTCAATGGTTTCGGTAAGATCGGGATGACCCGTTGAGCCGCACTTTACAAGGATACCGCTCCGTGAAAAAGCAGATGGACCGATTGCTTCTGGCGTCTCTTTCCCCCCAGGCGACGTACAACGAGAAGCAACTCCTGAAAGCGGGCCAGCTGGGGACTTGTGCGGCCCAAGTTCTCAAGCGTCGCCGAAAATCTGCCCAGGTATTGCTGTGGGTATTTATGGCAACGCTCTTAATACCGGTTGTGATTCAATTGACCGCTTTGAGCTTCCAGCAGTCAGACCGCACTACCGGCTTCATGTTTATTCAATTCTCGTTTGTCGCGCTCCTGCAGGTCCCGAATCTGGTTGAATTACGTAGCTCGCAAACTCGGCTGGAAACCCTGATTGCACTGTGGCTTTTGAGTGACAACGATGAGTCCCCGGAAGAACCGGAAAACGAGGCCGCCACGTTGGCCCAGTTGGTTTTTGGAAATGCTTAAACCTACGTGCCACGAACGTTTATCGTGTGAGAAGGACCTATGACCTTCCAGGGTACTAGGTCAGATGATAAAGAGAGCCAAACGAATTCAGAGAAGAATAACGAGCAGTACAGATCGGTGAATCGAGCACAGAATCGCCGCAGTAATGTTTTTCCCCGTTGAGATACATATCGGGAACCAAATAGTTAAATCCGTTCTCAAGCTTGAATCGATCAACGGACAAACTGCGATAGGAACGGTCGTTACTTCCCAACGGATAGGAATGATGCGGCCGAATTGGATTATTTCTAGAACCGTTCACTCCACACCAGGCGCAGCGTCAGAAATTTTTCGTCGACAGATTTGCGTAATCAAGAATGAAATTGATTGAAAAGAGTCATCCCTCTCGCTCTTCTTTCAAGGAAGAATGAATATAGCTCGGGAAGTTAAGAGGTGAGAGGAACCGCATGTGTATCCAAATTGTTGATGCCTTTTAAAAAATTCAGGGACAGATTTGGGAATGTCAACTTTTTTCATTACGGCGAAGTCCAATCCGACGGACGATCTACACACGACCTCGTCATATCTTGGCGGTTTCGAGACCGCTGAGTCAGCCAACTTTGACGGAGTGATGCTTCCTCTGGCGGTTGTAACTGTCGTCTGCCTGCAACCCGAAATTAAGCCTTTTAATACCACATACCTCACCGAAGTATGGCGTACATTTCTTGTCCCCGGCACAGTCCCCATACAAGCGGCTCGTTGGCGCCCGCCGCTTGAGTTTTCGGACTGGGCCTCAGTAACGATCGACGGAAAACAGCAGCAGAATCCGTACCCCATGCCATCACTCGCAGACAAAGTTGCGGAACATGCTTGCTGTACGGCGCAGATTCTCACCTCATACAAGGCAGTCTCGAAGCATAATTACGCATTCATTACCGCACGCGAAACGGCCCACTACCATCGCTTACCTTGTCGTATCAGCATGCGAATCAAATCCTGGTCAGACGTGCCGCGCTGCACCGCGTCGTACGATGATGCCCTACAATCGCTCCAGGATTTTCTCCTTTCCGGAACACCGTCTGTAGAAAATTCTGTCGACTCTGCCGCACTCCGTGCTACCACCAACGCACGTGATAAATTCTGCAAGCAGGCGAGGGAATTAAGTCCTGAATCTGGGTCGTTCATACCGTGTTCATTGTGGTACGGCGCGGACAAATTTGAATCGGATTGTGTGCTACAGATTGTCGACGACGTGAACGCAACCGAAAAACTTTGCCACCTGCATGTCTTATCACAGTTTGATGATTTAAAGCTGTTACACGGAATGGAGCTCAGGCTGACGGTTGACGTTCTGGACAATCTGACACGGAAGACAAGAAAAATCGTGACTGATTTCGGCGAAATCATCGGCTGAACCATGTCGCTCAGTTGCGAGACACATTTGCCAGAGGAAAGTAGGAGACGCCGCTCGTTGTTAATGGGCTGTTGGCATACGAACTCCACCTCTCATTCCCCCCGAGAGGAGACCGCGTCGAGATCGAAAAAGTGCGGAATCGAACTGCGAAGCTCATCTCGGCACGTTCCTCTCCTTGACACTCAATTCACCTCTGCTGAAGCGGAGTAACAGAGCGACGATTGAACTTTTTTGCCGACATGTTACTTCTTCGCCAACCAACATTGCGGAGCGACTTGTCGTGGCACTCGTTTCTACGGCGGTGTCATCGGTTCCGCCGTAGAAACAAGAATACCTGTTATTTTTTGGGGGCTTCAGTTGCCGGACGAGGCGCACTGCCCGGGCCAACAGCGGGCGCTTTCTGGTGCAACTGCTCCGCATACTGGCGAAGTGCTTTGACCTGTGCACTTTCCGGTACTTCCAGAAAACCACGCTGAACCTTAACTCCGGGAAGCAACGCTTGCAGCTTTTCGACAGGTAACGTCCACTTGCCATGGGACTCGACATAGAGGGTTCGCAGGCTAGACAACTCTTTCAGACTGGCGAGTCCGGTCTCCGTGACCTCTCGGTTTTCTCCATAGACTGCGGCCAAGACCAGCGTTTTCAAATGAGGCAGTTCCTTGAACTGCGCGATGGACGCATCATTGACGTTCTCGAAACTGCTCAGGATGAGCGTCTGTAACTTTGGCAATTCACTCAAGTGCTGCAAGCCGCCGGAAAACTGAGACTGGCTCAAGTCGAGCATTTCGAGTTTTTTCAAACCGCTGAGATGACGCAACTCAGAACCTTGTAGACGATGCTTTCCGCCAGATGCCTCAGTGATCTCAATTCCACTAAGTGATAGGGACTTGAGACTTTGGCAACGACCGATGACCTCCAGATCATTTTCCGTCAGGAACAAACCCTGGACATTCAAACCTTCCAGGTTTCGAAACTCTTCGAGGAATTGGTAACGCGGAGTGCCGGAATCCACTTTTGCATCCGGAGTCGCGTCATTTTTCAAGAACTCAGGGATCAGATGCAAGTCGATGAACCGCACTTTATCCTGCCCCGCCTGCAGACGGATATTCTGTAAGGCGTCGTAGGTTTTTGTCGCGGATTGAGGCAATGTCACGCGTGGCGATATCGAGCGGATCGTGGTCCGCACTGAGGGTTGGGGATTTTCAAGCTTGGGCTCGGGCAACTTGGGAAGCGCGGACTCGGCCACCGTTTTGACCGAGAGGTCCGCATAGACTACCTGGTATTGAGCGTCCCCCTGCGGCGAGAACCACAGAATCGGTTGCTCGGGCGCATTCAGCTTCACTCCGGCACCGACGTAACGCAGTTTGTTTTCGGGTCGCAAGGAGAAGAGAAACGGTGTCACTCGCCCGATCGCGGTACCAAATTCCATCGCGGTTTTCATCCCCACTTGCTTTTCGGCGGCCGTACCCGCCTTCAAAAGCTCGTCCTGTTTTTTAGCATAGCGTTTCATGATCGCCATGCACGTTCCAGGATCGTCATTGATGGCCAACGAATCGGGGAACAGCGAATCATTGTACTGGGCACACAAGCGAAGCACCGCGATCAAGTCTGTCAGTGACGACGCGGCGGCCTTCTTGGCGACCGGCAATTGGGGCATTTCAATTGCCGTATACCCGGCGGGGACCTCAACGCTCATCAGCGACGGATCGATCGCGACGTCATACTCAAACGCGGACATGACTCGCCACATGCGGATCGCCGGGCCGGCTGAACCTGACACATGCGACGGAATGACTAAACAAATTCGAATCTCCAGCGGCAGGCTGGTCCGGGGATCGATCCAAGCCTCTACAATTTCACCATCGAGTGTCGAGCGCAAGCCCTGCGTGCGAATGCCTCCAATTTCCTTAACTGGCAATGCTTCCACACCGGCCGGCAGCGTGTTTCCAACGCGGAAGTGCTTCCGTAGTGTTTCGAGCAATCGAACCGGTCCCCGCGAGAGTATCGCCATGTCGCTGGCCGCATTCCCGGTCATTAACAGTGCAGTCTTCATCGCGGGGTTAAAATCAATCGCTTTTTGGGCGTCCGTATCCACGACCAGCACCGTGCCGTTTAACCTCTCGATTCGATCATGCGACGGGACGAGATGCAGAACTTTGTCACCATCACCCGCGACAGCATTAATGAGCCGAGCCTCTTCAACCCATTGAACTCGATAAACAATGCTCCGCAGGTTTTCCAACCGTTTGGCAACCGCACCGTAAACCGAATTGGTTCCACCCGCCAAACCGAGCCAGGTGACAGCCCCGGCGACGATCAGCAGTGAGGCCACCACCGAATACTTTACGAGCAGTAGCATGGGATGTTTCTCTTTTCGTCGAGTGACGGCAGTCGAGGCCAAACCGCTTGGCGACTCGGCTGCTCGAGACAGTTTCTGCAGGACCAAGGCATCCAAATCGTCGGGACGTTCATTGGATCGTGGTGTCTTAACCAGTTGTTCCACGGCCTGTGCCAGCAGGCCGCTCAATTTGTCGTCGGGTTCATTGGTCATGACTATCCCTCCTGTATTCAACGGCCGTGCGGTTTGCCTCTTCGAGATGTTGACGCAACTGAGTGCGAGCCCGAGCGAGCATCGCGCCGACGGCATTGCGATTCGATCCGGTTCGCTCGGCAATCTGGTCGTAGCTCAAATGCTCGACAAATCGCATCACAAAGACCTCCGCTTGTTGCGGCGGCAGCAACGCGAGACCGCAGCGCAATTGGTCAGTCAACTCCGCAGCCACGGCTTCATTTTCCGGAGTCGACAATTGACTGACAGAATCTCCGGGATCAGCCGTGGCATCAATTCGCGCCGCGGCCCGATAACGCTTTCGGAGAGCATCGATCCCGCGTGCTCTGGCGATTCGCTTGAGCAGTTTGTCCCAGTCGATAACCGTTTGCTGGTGGGAATACTGGAAGGCTTCCAGGAAGACCGTCTGGTAACAGTCTCGTGCGTCGGCATCGTGTCCCACCATGCACAGCAGGATTCGCCACACGGCGGGACCATGAGCGGAAAGGATCTGCGGCCAATCATGTTCCATGAATTTTCTCTCGTTTCCAGTGAAGCTTCAGGAACCTAGTCGTTGCCACTCGCTACGAATTACGCCGCTGGGCAATAATTTTCAGATTTTTTAGAAATCAGGAATCGGAGGCAACCATTCCTGAGTAAACGACCGCGGCTAGCAAGCCGTGGCTTTGGCTTGCCCCGGAAACGGGGCGGTTACGTGAAGGGAAGCCCCGCTTGGGCTGATTTGGCCAGCGAATCAGTTTATTCGAACACCTGTCCTTCGTCCCGTTTTTCCTGCTCGCAGCATCCCGAACATCACTTTTCACCGATATTTCGGGACGAATACAATGCGATAGATGCAGGTCCCAACGGACGTGCGACAACGAATCAACGTTTTCCATACGCACGTTCTCCTTCAGCCGGCTCGGACTTTCCGGGGGCAGAGCGTATTTATTTACGCCAAATCGGCGAAGCCTTTCAGAGTCGCACGGCTGTAGGCCGTGAGTTTATGGCGTACCAAACCGCCAAACTCGACACATGCGGCTCATTTGTGCCACTGTTTTGGGGCGGCGTCCGATTCGAGTTTCTCATTAGAGCACATCCGCCCTCTTGGAACATGACACGGCCGGAAAGCACTGTTGGAGGTCGACGGCACGACTGTCAAAAAATCGGGAGCTGATACCGCCTACCAAAACAGTGACTCGTCCGTTTTGGTAGGGGCTATAAGTCAATAGCAGGTTCTAGACGCCACGGGAACTGACGCGTGAAAGGACATGAGACCTTCCCTGGTCAGCGGTCAGCGTTGCACACCAGCTCAAGGAAAGCCTCGCCGAGGATGAAAGAGAATCCAAGATCATCGCAACAACAACTCCGATTTTGTCGTTCGTCCTCGAACTCTCACTTCCCGTCACTTACAAGGCACATGCTTTCTCGCGTGTAAGCTACTGCTCCGCGCGCCGCCACAATCACTAACATAACGGCGGGATCATTCGGATCCGATCCTCTTTTGTTCCCCGCCGAATATCAATCATGATCACGATAGGGTGGCGGAATATAGAGGTCGCCCAATTCGATTCTCTGGCCCTGCTCGACGTCGACGGTTGGAAATTTTTTCAGTTCCTGTTCCGTGTCGCGGACTTGCATCCACCCATGCACAAGATGCTTGCCCGGGCGAATCAGCGATAGCTCGAACTGTCCGTGACTATCGCTGCGAACTCCGGGGTTGTAGTAGTTGTTCTCCAGGCGATCGAGCGCGGTTGCTTGCACATAAATATTGGCCAAAGGTTGGCCTAGTTTGTCGACAGTCCGACCACGAATGCTGCCTGCGCGGCTAAGACGCAACTCAACGTTGTCGATCTTTTGCCCAGGCTTCGTTTCGAGTGTCGGCCCAACGCCATTGGCCCAGGTACGCCATTGTTGATACTTACCATCATGGGCCACCAAGTTGTATTTTTGGCTGCCACTCGGTGGCAGCACCAGGGTGAAACTTCCATCTGCTGCGGTGACGACGCTGAAACGGGTATCACCGGTAAGCGAAGTCCCTTTCCCGGAACGGGCCGGAGCTACCGTCGCGCCACTGACTGGCTGACCATTGGGATCAAGGACATGACCAGTCATGGTGACACCGGGCTCCAGTGTGATCGTGACGCGCGGCATACCCGATTGCAGATCAAACGGTATACCGTGTCTTAAATCAATTGACAGTGGAGTGGCACGATCTTTACTGATTTTCATCAACCGTTGTTTCTGATGCGCGGAGATCTCGGAAGACCAACCGTGTACATACTCAACCGGCGCCTCGATCATGAAAGTAAATTCGCCTTCAGGCATTGTGGAGATCGAGACAACACCTTGCTGATCTGACTGTCCTTCAATACCGGGATACTGCCAATGCCACAGACGTACATTCAGTACTGGCTGACCTGTAATGCCATCGATAAGCTGAGCCTGAAAATCCACACCGGGAACAAGTTGGATATCGAGTTGCTTGGCTTCGTGAGGCGCAATGGCAATTTTCGGCCGCTGTTGCAGAAGTAGGTGAGAGGTGGCGACGACTCCCCCTTTTTCATCCGATTTGGGAACCCGGGCGGTTCCCACTCCCGGAGCGCGGATTTCGATGGCATAAGAGTCGGGTTGGACCAGTAGTTTGTAATGTCCAGCGGAGTCTGTACGAGTTTCAGTCCAAATATCGCCGATGACGGCCTGAGGGTTATCCGCTTTGGGGCCTTGATTCGCGCGAACCAAGACGTCGACCGCGGGAGCACCATCTGGACGCCGTACAGTTCCTTCGATGTAAGTTTTGTTATCCAGCACGACGACTCTATTTTTCGATCCCATCGACCAATCGACGACGAGATGAGGTGCATAACCCGGCTTCTTAAATCGCACTAACAAATGCCGTTCATTGCCATTAGACGCGGTCATCTGATGACGAAAGACTCCATTTTTATCCGAACGAATTTTGTCCTCATCTTGTTCCCAGACCAACACCTGCACGTCATCCACCGGCTGGCCTAGTTGATCCACAATGCGACCTGCGAACTCATTCTCAGTGACATTCAGCAGGTCCCCTTGCTCGGTAGATGACTTGCGCATGCTCGCTGTTATCCGGCCAGTCTTCCCGGGCGATATCTCGGCAAGTAATTGCGGGCCGGAAATGTCAGCCTCGGGGTCGGGAGAGTTGGCGTTAACCTCGTAGTCGTTGTGCCACACGAAAAACAGGCTGGGCTGCGGAGCGCGCGACTCCAAATCTCTCCCTGCCGGAAGATTAGAAATGACTGCAATTCCTCGATCATCGGTTTTTACTGAATACCGCTCCGTGCGATCGCTCCTCGCGGGGGGCTTCCAGGAAATTCCTGATTTCAATTCGGCTCGAATACTCGTTAGTCGATCCCAACCGTCTCCCACGGGTTTCGAACCGACTTCATAAATGACTTGGTTCGCAGCGAATGCCACAACCGCTCCTGGAATCCCCTTGCCCAACTCGTCGAGTACCGTGACTTCGCAACTCCCGGTACGCTGCATGGGGATACTAGGTTCGATCAATGCACCTTCCAGGCGCCACAATTGAGGAAACACGATTGTCGATTCCAAGTCGCCTTCGCGAGAGGGTCGGAGCAAGCCGTAACGCCGCCCATATTCTGCAAACTCTGCAGCGGTTGGATTGCTTGACACCCAGCCATCGCAAATAGCGACAATCTCCAAGTTTTCATTTGCGGGTAACGACTCAATTTCGAATTTTCCATCTGCAGCAATTACGGCCGTCGATTCCCAGAACCACTGAGTCGAGGCACCACGTCTAGCCGCGATGGCCGCCACGACACGACCATTCTTAATCGGTCGCGGCACCTGATCGCTCAGTCGTCCCGCAACACGTACTCCGGGCTTCAGTTCCGCTTGAATGGCAATCGGGTTACCAGTTTTCGACTTCAAATCGATCAGATCGCTAAACCAGGCGGGACCAGCTTCGGGAACATCGATAATGCGCAGTCCAACTTCACCTCGCTTGCTAGCGAGGTCCACTCGACGCACCGTCAGCAGGCCATCCTTCTCGGACCAGTCGATGGACTGTCCGATTGCTGGATATAAGCGTCCCGCGGAGCTTTGTTTGTTCGATCGATGCGCGCGAATTTCAATCGTGGTGGAATCCGATAAGACGATCGGTTCGTCACTGGCAATTTCAAAGTAGTCTGCCCGCGTCGGATGACCAGGGTGCTCAATCTTAAGAGCCAGACGCTCTGGTCCAGAATCAATTAGCTTCTGCCAGTGTCGTTGTTGCGCTTCGTTGTCGCCAGTGGGAAGGAAAATTCTGGCCATGCCCCTGGCGTCGGTCTTGGTAATCGTCTGTAGTTGGTCTTTATCAGAAAAACTCGCGGAGCCACCATTGTTTGAATATCCCCACAGAGTTATCTGCGCCCCGGCAACCGGCTTTCCTTTGGTGTCGACAACTTGAAACTGAAATCCTGGATGACGTTTCTCGGGCTCCACGACGGGCTGCGGCTTGACTGCCGATTGCTGCTTCTCTTGTGGCTGCTCGTCGGCGGCGTGGAGTGTCATCAAACCCAATGAGAATGAAAACGCAATGAGCAATGTGCCCGCCATCAGGTTCCAACGCCGTCCAGGATCCGATTTCACCGCCCGGGAAGACGCCACCAGCATCTGAATACGGTAGTAGAGTTCGGACCGTCTCTCGAGAATGCCGATCGCCGACGAGGGCTGCCAGGGCTTGGTAGGGGCGGCTTTCAATAAGGCCACCAGTTGCTCGGCGTACTCGGTTGCTGACCGCGCACAGCCAGTCGCGTCGGCATCCGCCAGGAACTCCTGACATAACCGTAGCTCACGCCGCAACCACCAATAGCAGGGCTGATAATAAAACACGATCTGAAATAATGCCGCCACCCATCTCAGCTCGGCATCCTGGCGTCGGACGTGTGCCAACTCGTGCGCGAGAATCGGTCGCAACTGTTCCGGTGTCAGAGTTTCAGATAACCAATGTGGAAGCACCACGGCGGGCCAGAAAATCCCTACGGCGACGGGAAGAGAGACATCTTGAGAGATCAACAGCCGAGCACGAAGTCCGTGCTGCGTCCGATTTATAGTCAGCGCATCGGACAGTAACTCACTCCAAAAACGTGCTAACTCAGGAGAAGCTGGTACCGCTCGGCGAACGAGTCTATAAACGGTCCATTGCCCAATCGCCAGCCAAAGCGTCATGCCGAATGCCCCAGCCACGTAAATGATCGCGGTCCAACGCAACCATTGAGCGGGTCTGTCGGCAACCGTTGACTGCATCGCTCTAGAAGGCTGACTACCGGCCTTCTCCACCGAGGCGGTGTCGTCCGTTTTTTGAGCCCTCTTCAGAATGGAAGGCGATGAAGCGGCCTTTTCGGCAGTACCCCGTTGTACGAGTTTGGCGTCGTTAAGCTCGCTCTTCGTCGCCAAGGGAACGTGGTCCGGTAGCGACAAACTTGGAGGCATTTCTGCCTTGGTATTACGACTTATGTCCAACAACCTGAGGGAATGTACTTGCCACGGACACATTAAGCTTACGGCTAAAATCAATCCCCCCACGAACGACCACTGGATCACTGCCAGGCGTTGAGCCGGTTGCCAGATCAACCTGGTCAGCAATACGGCAACCAGCAGCACAACAGTGACGGCAGCAGCCACATCAAACAGTCGCTGTTCCAAGCCGAGGGTGATGATTCTGATCACGTATTCATCCTTGTTGAGAACTGCCAGCGAGGGTTAAGAATGCCGAAGATCAATCTCGTGCAAACAATCCGACAACTCCGTTCGAAACAAAACGTGCCCCGCTACGTCTTTCGCTGTTTCGCATCCTGCAATAGCTGCTCGATGGCTTCCAATTCTTTCGGCGAGAGCTTTTTCACACGCAGCAGACTCATCACCAGCTGATCGGCAGCACCGCCAAACACTCGATCGAGAAAACCACGTACCGAGTGTTCGCGCTCAAAGGTCGGACGATACACGAAGGCCCGGCCACGACTCGTGTGTTGCACGAGACCTTTGTCTTCCATCACGCGAAGAAACGTTTGCACGGTGTTCTGCGCAATGTCTTCTTTGGCTCGCATAATGTCAGCCACTTCGCGGACTGTGGCCTCACCCTGGTTCCACAAGATACCCAAGATTTCCAATTCGCGCGGAGTCGGAGTCGGAACGTCGCCCATTCGAGATAAACCTCTTAAAACTGGTTGTGAGCGATGTGCCTTATTTTTTAAGCCTAGATTTCCAGGCATTGTATCCGTAGTGAAATTCGCCGCAAGAGCTATTGAAGATTTTACGTAGAAGTGCCGGCGAGCAAACTTTCTTGGGGGCCGAGCCCGTTGCGGTGGCGTGCAACTGAGATTCGGCGAACCGAAGGGCAGAAGGCAGCCAAGAAGCCAGCAATCCTACCGGCCATTCAAGTCGGCGTCGGTGCCGAATACGGATGTCGCTCAGCAGGCGTCTTCGAATCCGAACAGCTGCAAGAGTGCTCTTATTTAAACTAATTAACGGTGTTGATGATCTGTCAGGAGTGTACTCTGGGCTGAGGCTTCTCAAATCGGATTTGCTGGCACACCATTCTCATCAACTCGGTGTAACAATCGCCAGCTGCAGGTCATTCAGGCAGATGGCCGGATCGGACGGACCTCTCCAACGTTTTCTATGTCTTTCTGGAGCAGGGACCGGCAGTCTCCGACGGGAAGGCTTCCCGTGGAGTCGGCGAATTCAATTTGGACTTGAATGATTTGGTCCTGGCCTCGAAAGAAAGCATCGACCACTTCGGGATCAAAGTGAGAGCCACGTCCTTCAAGGATAATCTCTAAACACTTCTGGCGCGAAAATGCGGGCTTGTAGGAACGCTTCGAACTGAGTGCGTCGAACACGTCTGCCACCGCCGTAATCCGGCCTTCCAGCGGGATGTCGGTTCCGGCCAACCCCATTGGATAACCAGAGCCATCCCATCGCTCATGGTGGGTTAGTGCGATCCGCTTGGCGAGATTCAATATCGGGGAATGGCCGATGTCCATAATCCGCGCGCCCAGTTCCACATGACCGCGTGCAATCATCGCGTCCGCTGAGGGGACACAATCCACAATTTCTTTCCCGTAGTCACAGTGCTTCTGCATGATCTGATACTCTTCAACGGACAATTTGCCCGGCTTTAAGAGCACTGCGTCGGGTATCCCGATCTTGCCGACATCGTGGAGTTGCGCCGCTAGTTCCAGAATCTGGAGCTCGGCATCGGGCAATCCGAGTTGTTCACCAATAATGTACGCATAACGTCCAACACGCAGAATGTGTTGACCGGTATCATCATCCCGAAACTCTGCCGCGCGGGCGAGACAATGAATCACGTCCATCCGCGAGGCTTCTAATTCAACGGTCCGCGAACGAACGGCCTGTTCCAGCTCATCGGCATGGCGAGCAAGTCGATCCTGATGGCCCTTAAGCGTTAAGACGTTTCGAATGCGGGCGAGTAGCTCGCCGCGGTGTACGGGCTTGGCCAAAAAGTCGGTCGCACCGAATTCCAGTGCCTCCAGCTTGGTCTCACCGGAGGAATTTGCGGTGAGAATGACAATCGGAATCGTCGAAAATTCAAAATCCGCCCGCAGGGCTTTAAGGATATCCAACCCGCTGATACCGGGCATTCGAATATCCAATAAGACGAGGTCGGGCCGAAATTCGCTTACCAGCGATAACGCTTCAATGGCATGAGTTGTCGATTGGACATTGAAATACCCATCAAGCTCCAGATATCCCTGCACAACATCGATATTCAGCGACTCATCATCGACGATCAATATCCGCGAGTTCTTAACGCTGAGCTGCTGAATTGATGAATAATCCGACTTCACGGTTTCAGGTCGCGAGACCGAATTCATTAAGGATTGGAGCATAGCCAACTTTCCCAAGCTTTCTGCAAGAATGGCATTCCGACTAGACGGATACCAACGCAATCCGTGCGGCGAGCGAACTCAGATCGTCCAAGACACATTTGACTTTAATGTTGTCCTTAAGTTTCGCATGTTGTTCCAATTCAGCCGCTGGGGCAGTCAAGCAATCAAACCCCACTGTCCCGCCGGCTCCCTTCAGCCAATGCGCGAGATCCGCTAATTCCTCCCATTGACCCGCGACTTGGGCACTTTTCATTTCCACGATTTTCTTCGGTAAGGTAGTGACGAATCGGTCAATGATCCGATGTAGCTGGGGCAATTCCGAAGGGAGTGTGGACAGGATCTGCTGGGGTTGCGATTCCTGTTCTTGCGAACCAATCTGGGGGGGGCGAGACGTGGCATACGGAAGAACTGCGGTGCGGACCGTTTCCACCAGTTCATCAATCTTCACGGGCTTGGAAAGATAACCCGAACACCCGGCCGCCCGGCAGACGTCTTGATCGCCACGCATGGCGTGCGCCGTGAGGGCCAGAATGGGCCGATCAAAGCCCTGTGAGCGCAAGACCCGCGTCGCGGTATAGCCATCCATAACCGGCATTTGCATATCCATCAGGATTAAGTCGAAAGTCGCTTCCGAGACCTCCTCAATTGCTTCCTGACCATTGTTCGCACAAACGACCGTGGCGCCGGCGGTGGTTAATAACAACGAGATTAACTCTCGATTGGTCTCACCATCATCAACGAGCAAGACGCGAATCGGTGGTAACGAACCGAGGAATGATTCTGGTCCAGACTTGGAACTCGCACAGATGGCTTCGCGGAAAGGCTCCGTGGTGAGCGGAACTCCGTCCAAAGATCCGATCGCGATGGTGCAACGGAAGACGCTGCCACGTCCTGGCTGGCTGTCGACGCTGATCTCACCTTGCAGTTCGGTCACGATACTGCGGCAGATCGACAGGCCTAAGCCAGTGCCTCCGTAGCGGCGCGTAATCGAGTTGTCGGCCTGGTTAAACGGCAGGAAAATCTTTTCCAGATGTTCGGGATTGATGCCGATCCCGGTGTCTTCAATTTCAAATAAGATCCTGGGCCTCTGCGGGTCCGGTTGGAGTCCCACTCGAATTTTGACGCCACCGACATCTGTAAACTTAAACGCATTGCCGACGATATTCATTAACAATTGCCGCACGCGAGCAGGGTCTGTCACGATCGTTTCCGGTACCGGGGTCGCCCACTCGCAAGTCAGTGATAGCCCTTTCTCCTCGGCCCGCACACGCATGATCGACAGGACGTCCGAGAGCACGTCATGCAGCGAGCAGCGAATGAGCTCACATTCCATTTGGCCAGCTTCGATCTTAGAGAGATCGAGAATATCGTTGATGAGTGTTAATAGGTGCTGACCACTGGTTTGAACCGTTTGCAGGTAGTTGTCGCGCTGTTCTCGCGATCCGACTCCACGCCTCAGCACATCCGTGAAGCCCAAGATTCCCGTTAAGGGGGTCCGGATTTCGTGGCTCATGTTGGCCAGAAATTGGCTCTTGGCTCGGTTCGAAGCTTCTGCCTGCTCCTTAGCCTCGTGTAGCTGCTCGTGACTTAATTCGAGTTCTGCCGACTTAATGGCAATGGCCGTCTCTTCGGCGACAGATTGCCGAATGAGAATAATGAGAAAGACATCTTCGAAGACCACCCATCCGGCGTGCTCTAACCATCGCCACGGGGTCGCACTTAAGACACCGAAGATGCTTTCCGGCCAAAAGGCACCACGCAAAATATGGTCGGCGGCGATCAGGAGAGTTGGCGGCAGGAGCAACTTCCAATCCCGATAAGATGCGAGAAACGCCAATGATCCAAACACATGGAAGTGCGTCTCAATTCGCCCGCCCGTAATATGAATGAGCAACGACGAGAACAGAACTTGAGTCACGGCAATGGTGTAGCGAGTGACGGTCTGGCCAGGCAGCAACCACGCCAGCAGCACCGGAAGACTGCACAACGCACCACCCGAGAATAGGGCCAGCCAAACATGCGGGTGAACTTGAGCTTCTGTACCAGACCAAGTCAGCGGCGAGAGCCAGAGAGCCGCCCCGACAGCTGCGATCCATTGCAGCAGTAACAGGACGGCGAATAAGCGGTCCGTCTGCTGAAAAATTCGCAGGTGGTGCTCCGTCCGCAGTTGTTCGATCCGAGTCTCGAGATTCCAAGGAATCACCAATGGAGCGTTCATGGCTCTCTTGTTTTCTATGCGACTTTTTCAGTACGACTAAAGAGGCATGGGGCGGCATTGGGGCGACCTCAAATCGCACCCAAAAACTGGTGTCGTTGCATTCGGAACTCCGTTTCCTAAAAGCCACGATTCGATGGCAATCCGACCTCGATTCTCTCCAATCTGCCCTCGACTTGGCGTGATGCCTCCATGAAAGGCTAGAGCTCCGTTGGGCAGATATAAGAACACTTCTCCTGAAACTTGAGCACCAAATCGCCGTTTTTCCACGCCATCAAGATCACGCCAGAGTCGAATCCCCGGCATGGCTGCCGCAGCGGACCACAGTTCTGACTGCTTCCAGGCATCTTGTAGTTCTGCGGGCTGCCAGAAGAACACATCGACCTGCAACTGCTTCGGGCATCTCTGCAGCAGGACCGCAAGTTCCTCCACGCTGGCTCGCGAGCACGGGCATTGTGGATGCACAAACATCACGAGCGTCGGCTGCGAACTCGATAAACCGCTGGATGCCGACGACGGCCAAAGGGATGAGGGAGTTGCGGTGGCCGTCGGAGAATTCTCATACTGCTGGGTGTAGGAATATCCCCACCCAATTCCGGCGCACCAGAACACGAACACACAGACGAGTAGTATTCGTGCCGAGCTCGAAAAGCCAACGTTTGGGGTAGTCGATGATGAATTTGGTTCCGATAGGCCCGACATCTTAAGCGGACATAAGTCATCAGTCGTTAAGCGTCGATTCATTAGTACAGATATTAGCTAGAATGGAGGCCGGGCGGGTGGTGCGTATTCGCGACATCTGGCAGTCGATGCCATAAACTGAAATGTCTCGTTGGTGATGTTGCATCTCATGCACATCGACCGAGAATTTGCGGTTCAATTGAGTCGCAACGTCACCGATAATTGGGACTCGATCTCGACCTGACAGCTCATCGCGGTTCGGCAACTTTTTCCACCCAATCATTAGTCATGACAAGGCCCCCCCAGCCCGGAAAGTCGATTTGTCATAGGTCACGAGGGAATTACCTCACGAATAAAACCTGATTGTGTAGCCTGTGTCGATTATGCAGCATCAGCTGCGTTGCAGCCCACGAATATCGACTTTCGTTCAGATCTCGGCCCTGCTCAAAGACCTCAAAATGACATGATGCCTCATCAAAGGAAGCCTATTTGGGGGTCATCCGGACAGTGCTGATCCCGTCTCGGCACAGTTTTCGCTCTTAAACAGGCTCACATTTATATACAGTGATCATTTCGTCTATTTTACCTGGCTGCGAAGCATTCGATGCCGTTCGAGCAACCAAGCGGACGGATTGACGCGAAGATCGGGTTAAGGTTTCGATCTTTAGACGCACATAATCTGTGATCTGTTTAATCCGCGATTCAGTGAAGTACTGATGACCTTTTTGAGCGAGCGACACAGTGAACCAGAACTCATGGACCAACTCGGACTGCCGACCGCTAAACATCGCGCGGCCCTGACAGCATTACGACGTGTCAACCGTTTTAGCCAATCCGGGTCCGACTGGGGAACAAGGCTTCGTAAATTTGCGAGAGAGTTACGATGGCCCCCGAAAACCGGACCAGGAAACAAGGTGGAGTTTCGTACCTATTTTCAGGGAAGAGTTGATAGCAAAAAGCGTCAGGCTCACTGCGTGGAGTTCAAGGCGAAGGTGGCATTGGCGGCCGTGCGGGAGCGGAAAACGGTGGCTCAGTTATCGAATCGCGTGGGAGTTCATGCGAGTCAGATTTATTAGTGGAGGCGACAGCTGCGGAAGAATTCGTCGAGTCTGTTCCAGGAGATGGAGCGGCTATCACAAAGCACAACCCGACGGAGCCTCTATCGAGGAGTTGTATGCTCCGATTGGCCGGTTGAAGATTGGGCTGGGGTGGCTCAAAAAAGTGAGCTCAATGGACTGAGTCGGGCCAGGATGGCGAGGGGCTACGCTGCCTGGTAGATCGCGAGGACCGAGCCTTCAGCATCCGTGACAATATGAGTTGCGGGGCTTGAATCGTTCGACCTCCTAGTACACCGCCGCGAGTTGTCTCGTCTTGCTGATTGTTACCTGGTCCGACAATTCTCAGAGTTGTCGTACTGAACTGGAGTCCAGAATTTCTTTCTGACCCATAGACCCCGACAACAACGTGACGATCTGCTTGGCCCTCTGGTTTTTGTGCGAAGCATGACCAGGCGAACTGGTCAAACTCACAGCCGAAATAGTCGATCGGACTAAGGACATCTGGGCTACCAAGTATGGACGACCACAAGACCGTCCAACGCGGAAAAGAGCTGATCCTTTACTTCGGGCCGAAGGCTCAATTGATCCTTCGGCAGTATTTCAAATCAGACACGTACATGGCCGGATGATTTGTGGAGGAGATACCCGGGCAGTTTGAAACCGCTCAAAGAACGAGACAAACCGGTCATGGTCTGACGGCTCCCTTCGAAAAGCCGGGAAAATTCCCAGCGCTACCAAAGGCAATCTAGCCGCACGCTCGACCAACAACCGGTTACTTAACTCGCTTCAACGTATCAACTTAACTAGCGGAGAGGGAGGGATTCGAACCCTCGGTGAGCTTGCACCCACACTAGTTTTCGAGACTAGCACAATCGGCCACTCTGTCACCTCTCCGGGTGTGCCACAGGAGTCTAGCAAATCGGCTGCCTTTGACAAGGCATCGCGGTAGATTCTCGGGCTCACAAAATTGGGTTCTCGGTTTTACCCCCGCACGAACCGCGAAGGTGGTATTTTCTGGGATTCACTCATGTTGGTGAACCCTCGGAAAATACCGAGAACTTCAACACTGCTTGCTGTCAGGCGTCCTCTTGAGATGCGCCTGGCAGGTTCATTTCTGCTCGACGATCGGCTGGGATCAGACGGTCTAGGATGCCGTTCACGAACTGGGCTGATTGCCCCGAGCCAAATAACTTGGCTAACTCCAAGGCTTCGTCGATCACCACGCGGGGTGGAGTTCGCGTGTAGAGCAGTTCGTAGGCTCCCAGACGCAACGCGTTGCGATCGGTGGGGGCCATTCGGCGGAGCGACCAGTTTTGCGCAATGACCTCAATCTTGGCATCAAGCTCCTTGCGGTGCTCCATCGCCCCGATAAACAGGTGCCAAGCAAATTCATTCAGGTCTTCATCCGGCAACCGCTCTTGGATCAGGCCTCGGACTGTGTGAAAGTCCATATCCGGATTCAGATCCTGTTGATACAGCATCTGAAGAGCGGCTTCCCGGGCTTGTCTACGACGCGACATAAAAGGAAAGCCAATTGTAATCTAGCGGTCTGTTCCACTGTCAGGTGACGGAACTTTTCAATATCAGGCAGGAGACGCCTCCATTGGGTCATTATAACCACTGGTGGGGGGGCTCTGCCTTACCAAATGAAAAGATCTCCGACCTAAGCGGAGTTCAGCCATGGTTTGGAAAGAGGATTTACGAGGTTTGTATTATTTCGGCTGGCTGATCGTTTTCAACAGCTGCACCATTTCGATCGCTGCCAAAGTCGCCTCGTGGCCTTTATTTCCGGCTTTGCCGCCGGCTCGATCTAGCGCCTGATCCATCGATTGACAGGTCAGCACGCCGAACGTCACAGGCAGGTCATGCTTGTGATTGAGCTGCATGATGGCTGCAGCGACCTGATTGTTGATGTACTCGTGGTGGGTCGTCTGGCCTTGAATGACGGCCCCCAGGCAAATCACCGCGGCGTACTTGCCGGTCTGAGCCAGGCGATCTGCGGCCAGGGGAATCTCGAACGAACCAGGAACCCAGGCGACTGTAATGTGATCGTCGCTGACGCCGTGGCGGACCAGCGTATCGATGGCTCCGTCCAACAGTCGTTGAGTGATCAGATCGTTAAACCTGGCCACCACAATCGCGTACGATTCACCGCCGGCGATCAACCGGCCTGACAAAACTTGAGGCATGGAAACTCAGTCAGACTTAAAAATATTGGACAGTGTATTTGTGTGTGTTTGTGTCACGATGAAGGCCGTCGGTGAGACCAGTTCTGCCGACGGCAGGTTCGCTATGACAAATTCATGGTCATCAGGAACTCTTCGTTCGTCTTCGTGCGACGCATGCGGTTGACGAGCAACTCCATGGCCTCGACCGGATTCATATCGTGCAGCACACGACGCAGAATCCAGACGCGACGCAGTTCGTCCTCGCCCATCAACAACTCTTCGCGGCGTGTTCCCGAACGATTCACATCGATGGCTGGCCAGATGCGTTTCTCGACCATGCGGCGATCGAGGTGCAACTCGGTGTTACCTGTGCCTTTGAATTCCTCGAAAATCACGTCGTCCATCTTGCTGCCGGTGTCGACGAGGGCGGTGGCGATGATCGTCAGGCTGCCCCCTTCTTCCACGTTACGAGCGGCACCGAAGAAGCGTTTGGGATGTTGCAGAGCATTGGCGTCCACACCACCGGTGAGGATCTTACCGGAGTGCGGGACTTCGGTATTCCAGGCACGAGCCAGTCGTGTGATGGAATCGAGGAAGATCACCACATCGTGACCGTACTCAACCATACGCTTAGCTTTTTCGATCACCATTTCGGAGACTTGAATGTGGCGGCTCGGAGGTTCGTCGAACGTGCTGCTGATGACTTCGCAGTTCGGGCCTTTGACCTGCCGTTCCATTTCGGTCACTTCTTCCGGACGCTCGTCGATCAACAACATGATGACGTACGATTCCGGATGATTGTGCAGCACAGCTTTCGCCAACTGCTGCAGCAAAATCGTCTTACCAGCACGTGGCGGCGAAACGATCAAGGCTCGCTGGCCCATACCGATGGGAGCGACAAGGTCGACAACCCGTGTGCTGAGCTGTTCGGCTTGAGCGGAGAGTCTGAGCCGGCGTTCGGGGTGCAGCGGGGTCAGGTCGTCGAAGAAGACTTTTTCGGTCAGGATGTTGGGGTCCTGGCCGCTGATCGCTTCAACTCGCAGCAAGGCGAAGTAGCGTTCGTTTTCTTTCGGGGGACGAATCTGGCCGGCAACGGTAGCTCCGGTGCGGAGTCCGAAGCGACGAATCTGGCTGGGTGAAACGTAGATATCGTCGGGGCAGGGGAGGTAGTGGTAGTCGGGGCTGCGGAGGAAGCCGAAACCGTCGGGCAGGATTTCCAGCGTCCCTTCGCCGAACATCAGCCCGTTCATCTTGGTCCGCTCTTTCAGGATCTTAAAGATCAAGTCCTGCTTTTTCAGACCGGTGTAGTCGGTGAGCTGTTCCTTGCGAGCTTGGGCGAGCAATTGCTGCATGGTCATTCGCTGCAGCTCAGCGATATGAATTTCGCCCTTCTTGATTTCTTCATACCGCTCGTCGGTGGACAGGTCGCCGAGCTCTTCGTAGTCGTCTTCCTCTTCGGCAACTTCCTGCGTGGGGGTTTTCAGCTGCGGATTCTTGGGCTGCTCGGTATCGAGAGCGGCGCCAAAACCGTCTTGTTCTTCGTCGGCATTTTCCTCCGCCGCAGGTCGTGCCGGAGCCGTATCGGAACGCCCTGCCCGTGCACGGCTCAGCTTATTGCCGAGTGGCGAATTTTCGCCTGTACGGATGGGGGAAAATGACGGGGTGTCACTGCTGCGTTTCACGATAATCACTCTTTAACAATGGGACTCAGAATGCCCAGGGCTGCCTGATATGTCACGATCGGAAAGTTTTTGTGGGTGCGTTTCCGAAGATGTGGTGTTGTGAGGAAGATTGGAATTTATTTACTTGATACGACGAAGCGTGAGATTTTTTGAAGGTTTTTGGCACTTGCCAGCAACAGGTCTCATAAATCGCCGTTAATGAATGTTTTTTGGTCGATGCGCCCAGCTCGCGTCAGCGAGTGTCGAGAGATTGTTCATCTTGGGACAAGTTTTAGCGTTCGGAATTTCGACGTGGACCACGACAAATCAAAACTTACTGAAGTGTTTCGGTCGATGAAAAATGACTGGACGGGCGACACGGTTGATAATGGGATCGGACGATTTCGCTGCCATGTATTGCAGTTTGACGCACCAAGCTGCCAGTTTGGCGAGCAAGCCTCGGGTCAGAAATAATCGTGGGAGGAGACTCTCAGCGGGTTTCATCCATGATTTTGTTCAGGACCTGTAGACATTGCTGGGCCACCTCATCCTCGGAGCCCACATTTCTCACTATATAATCCGCGGCGGCGCGTTTTTCCGAAATCGAGAGTTGACTCGCTTCACGAGCCTCGAATTCGGAATGCGACCAGCCCCGAGTCATTTGAACGCGTTGCCATCTCAATTCTGGTGGAGCATCGATCATCACCAAGGCATCGCAAAACTTGCGCCAACCAGCTTCCAATAAGATCGCGGCGTCGAGGATTATCGCTTCAGCTTGACCTGCGGCCTGCGCCTCAAGGATTTGACGATGGAGTTCAGCAGCTAAGGGGGGATGAACGATGGCTTCGAGATCTGCCTTGGCCGCAGCATGTTCGAGTGACTGTCCGAACACTACCTGCCCCAAGGCACGTCGACTGATCTTGCCGTCTGCCGCAATCACGCCATCGCCGAACCGTTCCTGAATTCTGTCACGAATCTCAGGTCGTTCCAACAGCGCGTGGCCTACGGCATCAGCATTCACGATAACGAGATTTTTTCGCTTGGCAAGAGTCTGTGCGAAAAAACTTTTGCCAGATCCAATTCCTCCGACGACACCGATTACGGGAATGACATGTGGAGCGGGCATGTGGCAAGAAATTCAACACGGCTGATAAGGAAAACGACGGCTGAATCGAGTGTCGAACACCGCTCATCCGCGGAAAAGAACAGGCAGTTGCATCAAGGCTGGCAGTAATCGACGCTAGGAATTTGCACGTCACATCAGAATGGTGTCGGACATTTGTTCAAATTTCTGGGTTTTGCTGACTTTCTCGGTCCACGAGAGCAATCAGCAAGACCGGCGTGGAGTCTGACTAGAGTACACTATTTCCGGTCAAATGGCGACCATCTCCCTGTGTCAGACAGGCTATCAGACAATCTCGACGGACGCAGAACATGCGGCTTCTGTGGATTGCGTAAGGGGCATTCGACGTTGACGCCCAGTGTCGTTTTCGTGCCGTCCCGTTTGCGAATCTTGACCAGCCACTTAATAATCAGTGGCCAAGTATCTGCCAGCAGTGACTGATACGGTGACTGCGAGCCGAACGTTGATCGCCTGTTCCAGGCCACCGCCAACCCAACCGCCGCCAAGCCCGAGGATCGGATCGCCGTTCCG
>JAZKFE010000402.1:28391-30969 GCA_040386595.1 Planctomycetota bacterium
ATCTCAGGAGCGAAGTGATGTCTGCCGAAGCCCGCATTCAAGAATTGAAACTCAACCTGCCTCCCGCTCAGACGCCCGCCGGGACATACGTCCCCGTGGTTCGAACGGGGAATCTGATCTACGTTTCGGGCCACGGGCCGAAGCTGGCGGACGGCACCTACCTGACCGGAGTCGTGGGCAAAGAGATCACCGAAGAGCAGGGCCAGGCGGCAGCTCGTCAGACCGGCCTGTGCATTTTGTCGACAGTGCAACACTATCTCGGGACGCTGGACCGCGTCGTGCGATTAGTGAAGGTTCTGGGCATGGTGAATGCCGCGCCAGACTTCGAACGGCACCCCACCGTGATGAACGGTTTCAGCGACCTGTTGGTGGAAGTGTTTGGTGAGCAGGGCAAGGGAGCTCGCAGCGCGGTTGGCATGGGATCGTTGCCCAGCCGGATCGCGGTGGAAGTCGAAGCGATTTTTGAAATTCGTGATTGATTGATTGGTGAAGAATCGCTGGGAGGGTGAGGCTCCTGCCGAACCGCTTGGTCTTGCGAGTCCCAGTAGACTTAGCGGTTCGGCAGGAGCCTCACCCTCCCAGAATCACTCGCGGAATTCCGGTGAGTTCCAGGACGATCCACCAAAAAAACTAGGGGGTGAGAACATTGCTGTTCTCACCCCCTGTGTTGCTGGATTGACTCTTTACCGTCTGTACTGCCTCTGGCTTAACCCCGAGATCGGTCCTGGACGGAGAACCGATTACTGGATCGCTGGCACAGCACAGGATGCAGCAGCCGGGGCTGCAGGAGCGGGAGCAGCGGCGGTTGGGCCACAAGCTCCAGCGGGATCACAGCAGGTTTGCACGGGGACTTGACGGCACACAACGCGGGGTACGCAGCGTGTTTTCGTGTAGGTCACCTGACGGGGCACGCAGCGGGTCACGTTGCGAGTCGTCGTGTAGCATTCCTTGCGGCAGGTGGTGTAGGGCACCTTGCGGGTGACCGTTTCGCACTGGTAGGTGCAGGTCGTGTAAGGAATCCGACGGGTCACGGTCTCGCACTTGTAGCTGCAAGTCGTGTACGGAACCTTACGGGTGATGCATTGTCGTTCCATCCGGCAGGTCGTGTAAGGAATCCGTCGTGTGACGCATTCTTTCACGTAAGTGCAGGTCGTGTACGGAACCTGTCGTGTCCGGCATTCACGCACCATGGTGCAGGTGGTGTAAGGGACGCGGCGAGTTGTCGTGACCGGCACCTTGGTGCAGGTGGTGTAGGGCACTTGACGGGTTTGTGTTTCGCAAACATACCGAGTGCAGCAAATCTGGCGTTGTTCGACTCGCGGGCACCAGGTGCGGCGGCAGCAGGTCGTTCCGGGGCATTGAACCTGAACTTCACGGCAGCAGCCAGGCTTGTAGCAGCAGCAGCCAGTGCAGGGATCCAATTCCCAGGTTCCGGGGTCTTGTACGCACTTGGTCACAACCGGACCAGGAACGTGGTAGGTTTCGTTCTTCCATTCACCGGTGCAAACTTCGACCGTCTTCGTTTCGTGAATCGGACGACGCACGGTGTAGCACACGTTGCGGTAGTGGGTCTGTGTCTGAGTCTGATACGTGGTGCAGCAAACATCACGGTAGCAGGTGTTGTAGACCGGCTTGCAGACCGTGTAGTTACAGGTGCGGTAGCACGTGTTGTATACAGGTCGGCAGACGGTTTGCGTGCATTCACGGTAGCAGGTCTGGTAGACCGGCCGGCAAATCGTTTGTGACACTTCGCGGTAGCAAGTCTGATAGACCGGCCGACGCACGGTTTGAGTGCACTCACGATAGCAGGTGTTGTAGACCGGCCGTCGGATGGTGCTGCAAACGTCGCGGTAGTGCGTCTCGTAGACGTTGCGTGTGCAAGTCACCGGGACTTGTTCGACACATTGATCGTAGACCGTCCGGCTACAAGTCACGTCCTGCTTGTCCCAGACAACCTCACGCACGGTCCGGTAGGTCGTGCAGCTCACCTTCGCTTGACAGTAATCGCCGCACGGAGCGCATGCAGCAGATGGGCAGCGATTGAAGCCTCCACCACCACAGTACCCCGCGTTCGCGGTTGAACCAGTCCCTAACGCCATGAGCAGAGCGGCAAGGAGAGGCATCCAGGGCAACTTCCTCATTTCCAATTCCTTTCACTGATTTTAATCCAGTTACACCGTCTAGTTCCGTCCAGGCGGGCCTCGCCCGTCGCCCCTATTGTTTCGTCGCTTCCATCTCCCCCACTTGAGCCACTGCACCCATACTGTGCACTCGTCTTAATTTTCTTGATCAGCCAACTACACGCAGTCTGCAAGGTCGCTACAAACGGACCAGTCGAGTCGATTGAACTGATGCCTGTGATCCGCATTCCAGATGGTGACGCGGCCTCGTCATAATCGGAACCGCAGATGGCTCGACGGTTTAGAACGGTGGTTAATGCGCAATGTATTTGGAGGCGAGCGGACTGGAAGGGTGAGGCAATGCGAGCCATAGTCGTTGTTCGCTACGCGAACTGAACGCGTTCGCAGTAGCCGGCTGGAATCAGCATTCAATCTCAACGCGAAGTCCCACCTCGCTA
>JAZKFE010000403.1:0-7810 GCA_040386595.1 Planctomycetota bacterium
AACATAGCCCAGGGTCGCCGAGTACTCGCGGCGCACCCTGGGTACACGATCAAAATATGAGAAAGAACCCTGAATGGGTTCCACTTTTGCGAGTCCGATTTCGGGTTCAACCCTTTCAGGGTTGGAATTTATTGAGACTCTGAACCCAGGGTGCGCTCGGCGTACCAAGCGACCCTGGGCTATGTTGTCCTTCCCTTTCAGGGAAGCAATATGCAAACCCGAACTCGAAAGCCAATCGCATTCTTCATGATCAGCATCTCTGAATGTTGACGAAGAGATCTCGTGAAATCGCTTTGATTTAGACCCGCAACTAGACTCTCAATCAACAACCCGCACCAGCAGCTTGTAAGCCGCATCGCGGCTCAAGCTCACTTGGTGGTCGCCCGCTTGCAGCGTCACGATGCCTGCTGACGGAAGGTTTTGCACGACGGTCGCCGTGCATCCAGGGACCAAGCCACCGTCTCGCAGATAACGCAGGAACTCCGGGGTCTGATCCAGCACCCGTTCCAGCACCACCACGGTCCGTGCGGCACAACCGGCGAGCGGTTCGCCCGGGGCACTGCGGAGAGAGCCGTCCGCATTCGGAATCGGATCACCATGCGGATCGCGGTCGGGATATCCCAAGTGCTGGTCAATGCGGTCAATCAAGCGTTCTGAAACGGCATGTTCCAGATGCTCGGCCTCGGCATGGATTTCATCCCATGACAACCCGAGCGTCTTACTGAGAAACAGTTCGACCAGACGATGCCGCCGCAATACGTTGAGTGCGACTTTCTGGCCGTTCTCGGTCAGCTTCGCTCCGCGATGCGACTGGTAGCGGACCAAGCCCGATTCGGCCAGCCGCTGGAGCATCGTGGTGACGCTGCCGGGAGTCACCTGCAGGCGCTCCGCTACCTCTCCCGTCGCGGCCGTTTCGGAACCGGCAGCCGCGCAGATGTGGTAGATGGCCTTCAGATAGTCTTCAACTTTGACGCTCTCCACGCGTCTCCCCCTCATTCCAGTGCCAAGAAATTCTCGCTGTACGCTAACCGAATTTGCGGAGGGCGGCTATCCCCATCCGCAGGTTCAATCAGATCTTTCACGAATCCGCCTCAGGCAGCGCCTACCTGTTTTACTTTCCCCGTGATGCCGGCAGTTTGTTCCGATCAGGCAGATGTAAGGGATTATAGCGGTTGTTGTGGTCGCAAAATGGAAGAATCGGCGTTCTTCTCCTGACCGCAAACTTTCCCTAATCCTCGGGACAGGCCAGAGACTGGAAAAACTTTGCGCACGGCATTTGCTTAAGATCAAACCGGCAATAGGTTCGAGCCATACTTGCAGGACACCGCCCGTTACTAGAGCGGTGCCTGAGGGGGATCTCATGACATTGAATTCGCGTTCGCTGTATTACTGCTGGTTGCTGCTGCCTGCTGGTCTGTGGGCTGGTGGAGCCCCCGCCGTGGTCGCGGACGAGAAAGCTCCTGCAGCCGCCGAAAAGTCTGCGGACGCCGCCGCGCCGATGGCCGTAACTGACGAGCGGGCTGCACGTTCCACCGCGGTCGCGTTGAACTACTGCCGCGCGTCGTTTCATCGCATGCGGCAAAATCCGTCGAAACGCGTTCTCGCTGAAGAGCAGCAGCACATCCTGAATAATCTCAATCTCAATGAGATTGGTGACCAGGAGGTGATTACGCTCTATACAGGGGTGCTCGACGAGATCGGCAAGGAACGCATCGCCGACAAAGAGCGGTTGGTTCTGAAACAAAGTTACAAACATCAGGTGCGGCGTCAGGTTCTCTCGAACGCCATCGTGCTGGGGGCTGAAGTCACGACCGCACAATATGTCAACGCGGTACGGACAGGGGCCAACAGCTGGTGGGACTACCGTGCAACGACGAATAACCGCGATCTCGACCTGTGGAAGGTGGAAAAAACGCGGATGACCGAGGTGGTGGATAAGTCCTCCAAGTTCCTCGATACGTTCTGGAAGATGGCACAGAAGAAGAGTATCCCCGACAACTGGCTGGTACGGGGTGATGATCTCGATAAGCTCGACGCCGCCTTGGCCGAAACCAATCCAGAAACGCGGCTGCGCGTGCTGCAACGGATGGACCGTTTTATGACGTGCTATCCTCCTTACCATTATCACGTGGCGCGAACTCAGCAGGCCCAGGGGCAGTGGGCCAACGCCTCCGAAACCTACGAGAAACTCGCCAAACTGGGGCACGGGCATTTTCGCAAAGATGAAATGCTGGCCGCCGGATTGGCCAATCTCGCGGTGATTCAAGCCTATTTGAAACAACCCGACGCACCACAAACGGCACGTCGCGCGCTGGAATACTCTGTCGGTGCCTGGCAGGCGAACCTCGTCTGTGCCCGCATCCTGCAGGGAGCCGGTCAAGCCACAGAAGCCGAAGAGGCGATTCTCAGGAACCTCGACGTTGATCTGGAACGCCCACAAAGTCTGTCGAGTCTGGTGGCGCTGTACCAGCAATCGGGCAACGAAGCCAAGCTGATTACCACCCTGAGCGATCCCGAAAATATCACCGACCTCCCGGCAATGACTTTATTGCAATCAGTGGCCACGTTGGGGCCAAGAAAGATGCCGCCGCTGGCCATGCAGCAATTGGTCACGTCGCTTTACGCGTACGATCAAACCGCATTTGGCCGCTCACAGCTGGTCTGTGTGGCGTCACCCGCCTGGAACCTCGAACACGCCGACACGGTGCTCGTCGGCAACCGTTCTGAATCCCCCGAGACTCGCGGCATGTCGTCGCGCGGGCAAACCCAACTCTATTTCAGTTCCCAAGGAGTCCAAACGGCCGCAACCGGGGAGCCCGAACTGGTGATGGAAATTCGCTATCCCGAGTCACAACCGATCCGCTTGCACCTGCGGCGGACCGCCTGGTCGCAAGACATGCTCGATCATGTAGAACGCCAATCCGGCCGCGCCGGCGAGATTCGCGAGTTGTTGCCCATGTTCGCGCAGACGCGCCGCCGCGCCAGCTTTGTGGTGTCCGAAGCCGAATTCGGTCAGCAGAAAGTCGCCCTCTGGGACCGACGTGAACCGGGAGAACCCGGGAATCAGCAAATGCTGGTGGATCAACAAAAGGGCAAGGTCCAGAACCAGGCCCAAGGTACCTCTAAGGTGGCCCCTGTGACGATTGAAAGCGTCACCCCAATCGCCCCTCTGGTCCAGGAGAAGCTCAAGCCGGAAGCAAAACCCAAACCCGACAAGCCCGAGAAACCGCCAGTCGTCGTCGAGACGGCCAAACCCCTGATCGGCGTCCGTCCCTCGCGTCCGGTCTTCCGAGCCCCGGCTCAATTGAGCGAAGACATTGAACCCATTGATGACGATGCCGCCGAGTCTGAGGACGAGTTTCAATAAGTACCACTGCCTCAGAGAACTGAAGTTCGTGGGCCCGCGCGCTCTCAACGAAATCATCCCACGTCGACTGAGAATCCACCAATCTCCCGAGAGAGACGAGTGGCATAGTCGTCAGTCATGCCGCTGACATAGTCCATGACTTGAGACAACCACCAACGGTACGACTGATGGAGATTGCCTTCCACGTGTTTTTGTCCCCATGTCAATTCGATCGTTCGTTTCGACAGAAAATGAACTTCGGAGTAGGACTCTGCATCAGAAATGGATTGGATTGTCTTGACTAAAGCTTTCAAAATCCGTCCCAGAACATGATACGCCCCCAGTTCTGTCGCGATCTTTTTTCTATGGCCAAAAATCGAGCCATAGATTGCATTCACTTCCTCCAACTGACCTTGGCACTCCGAGTCCAGCGAAGATTTGAGATCGTCAGTTCTTAAACCATTCATGATGGCATCGAAATTCTTTTCGAACACATCCCAACATTGGTCCATTAAACTTCGGATCGCCTGCCCGCGCAGTTGAGACAGCGACATCCAGCTGTTGGACGGATTTCTGGAAATCCGCAGAAACAGGTCGTGGACCGTCTCGGGCGAGCAAATGCCCATTTCCACGGCATCTTCCGGATCAATAATGCGATAACAAATGTCATCCGCAGCTTCCATTAAAAAAGATAATGGATGCCGACACCACTGATTGTTTGCTACGATTAAACCGAGCTTCGTCGACATCTGCTGAAAGATATCCCTCTCGGTGCTGTAGCAATTGTGTTTGTGTTTTTGCTTGGCCCGCGAATCTGCCGATGACCACGGATACTTCACAGCGGTACTAAGAGTGGCATAGGTCAATCTTAAGTAACCGGCCATCGGGTTGTCAGGGCGAGACGCCAAACGAAATCCTTGAGCGTTCCCTTCGAATAGTCGCCAGTCTGATTGGCAGGCATCCAATTCATCCTCAGAATGAAACCGTTCAGGCGGAAATAGGAGGCCTTGATGCTCGTGGGCCCACTCCCTGATCACCTCTTCACCGGCATGTCCAAAAGGGGGATTTCCGAGATCGTGGATCAGGCCAGCGGATTGCAGGATCCACGCCAACGCGGGAATGTCGCCGGGCCTTAAATCACTTCTCTCGGCGGCAATGTCGGCCACACGCACGGCAAACGAACGCCCCACGCTGGCCACTTCAATGGAATGTGTCAGCCGATTGTGGATGTGGTCATTGCTGGCCATCGGATGGACTTGAGTCTTCCGGGCCAACCTGCGAAACGGAGGTGAAAATACAATTCGGTCGTAATCTTGTTCGAAGTGCGTACGTTCATCGTTCGTCGCGTACGGTCTCTCGACCGTGGAATCCGTGGATTGAGGCCGAGGGGCTCGTTCAGGGGACAATAGTTTTGTCCAAGTCAACTTGTGGGGCATTGCGTGTTCTCTTGATTCCGATCCACTTTTCAGCAGTTGCGACGTCGTCTGAATGACGCCTATTTACACAGAGAGGCCCCCTCGATGCAATGTTCTGACAGTGCCGCTTGTCATTCGTCGCGGATTAACCCATTGCGCAGTGAAATCGTCGTCATCAAGCCTGTCGCAATGCAGTTTCGACACTGTTTTTGTTAAGATTCGGCTTCGCTCAACGCTGTTGGGAAACAGTCACTCGATCTAAAACCAAAGAAAATCCAGAGAAATGCACGTTCTCGGCGCCCACATGTCAATTGCCGGCGGCTACTACAAAGCCGTCGAAGCCGCGGCCAAGTTCGGTATGAACTGCGTGCAGCTCTTCACGAAAAATAACAATCAGTGGAATGCCAAGCCACTGGTGAGTCAGGATTTGGATGATTTTAAGCGCTGTCTGAAACAGACGGGGATTACTCAGCCGGTGGCGCATGATAGTTATCTCATCAATTTGGCGAGCCCGAATGATGAGCTCTGGAAGAAGTCCACCGAGGCTTTTAAACATGAATTGGAACGAGCCGAAGCGCTCGAACTGATCGGTGTGGTGATGCATCCCGGGGCTTATGTTTCGTCCAGTCCCGAGGCAGGGTTGCAGTGGATTGTCGAGGCTTTTGATGAGATCCATGCGTCAACTGCTGGGTATCAAACTCTGACATTGCTAGAAACCACGGCAGGGCAGGGCTCGACGTTGGGGGCTCGGTTTGAGGAGTTGGCGTGGATTATTGATCACGCCAAACATCCCGAGCGGCTGGGAGTCTGTGTTGATACCTGCCATATCTTTTCGGCGGGTTATCCGCTCATTGAACCTGCGGAATACGAGGCGACGTTCGCTGAGTTTGATCGCCTGATTGGGGTTTCTCGGATCAAGGCGTTCCATCTCAATGACAGTTTGAAACCGTTTGCCAGCCGAGTGGATCGGCATGCGCACATTGGACGTGGTTCGCTGGGTCTGGAGCCGTTTCGTCACTTGTTGAATGACGAACGCTTCACCAAGGTGCCGATGTACCTGGAGACGCCCAAGGGTGAGGAAGATGGCGAACAGCTGGATGCCATCAATCTGCGAACGCTGCAGAGTCTGATTAAAACTCCGACCAAGAAGCGGGCGGCGGAGTAGGGGGCTGAGACGCCGGGAAGGGCCTGGCGAGCGTTGCCGATTGGTCGCAGTCTCTCGCGTTTTCGCTGCGTGGTATTCAGCCTTGTTCAGTGTGCTGAAACTCTGCATACTCGATTCATCGGGTGGGAGACTTGTTGACGTCCCGAATTTGCCAGCACCACGGATTGCGTCATGGTCGCCAGCCAGGAGTTTTTCAAAACGGTCGAACGCGCTCCAGGTGGCGATCCGCCCGCCGGGTTAGGAATTCGTTATCTCGCCTGGTTCCTCGACAACATCGTTGTCATGGTACTGCTGATTGCCACGTTCTTTCTGGCGGTCTGGTGTGGAGTCGTGACGGAAACCGCGGTTCGCGAGACCGCCTGGGCACTTCAAGGTGGCGAGGCCGTGACGCCGGACAAACAGGACGAACAGGGTTTGCAAGCCCTGCAATATCTGATGGGACTCACCACCCTGATCTGGTCTATGGGAAGTGTTGTCTACTACGGCTGCAGTGAGTTCTGGCTACACGGACAAACCTGCGGCAAGTGGCTGCTGGGTCTGCGAGTCGTCCGTGTCGATGGTGTTGCACTCGGGGCCGCGGCGATTTTCGTGCGCAACCTCTTCCGCCTCATTGACCAGTTTCCCCCGGTTTGGATCGTGCCGTTGTTCTCGAAACGCTCGCAGCGTTTTGGCGATATGGTTGCCGGAACCATGGTCGTGCGTGACTCCCCCGCTCAACCTTGATTCACGGTGACGTGCAGGCCCAAACAAAACAACTTCAGATTCCCTATTGTCGCCCCTGTCGGTGGCGAATACGTTTGTTTCAGGTCATCCACTCTGCAACTCACTGCCGAATTGATATATCTACGTAAACTTCGGAAGCGGCTCGCGTAATTCGTTGTCCCTGATTTCAAGAGGATCGTTTCTATGTCGTCTCGGCGCCGTCCCCTGATTGCAGCTCTGACTTGTTGTATTTTGCTAGGCCTGAGTGGTTGGACCTCGGGCTGGTTCAAAGCGGATGAAACGGTCGTAACGGAAGTCGCCCCGGGCGTGTTCTTTCGTAAGACGTTGACCAAGCCCAAGTTCATCGGCTGCAACAACGGTTGGGTAATCTTCAAGGATTTCGTGCTGGTGATTGATGCCAACTTCCCGAAGCAGGCGGAAGAGGTCATCAAAGAAATTCGCAAGACGACCGATAAGCCCATTCGGTACGTCTTCGACACCCACTATCACGGCGATCATGCCGACGGCACCATCGTCTTTCAGAAGATTGGGGCCACGGCCATTGCCAGTGAAAACAGTCAGGCGCTGTTCGACACGAATGGGGTGAAGGGGTTCGAAGACACCAAGCGGGACAACCCCACCGAATTCGGACATGGAACGCTGGAATACGGCAAACCGGCTCTCTACTTTCCGAAAAAACTGGTCATCGATGACGGGACTCAGCGTGTCGAGTTGTTGCACGTGGGGCATGCTCATACGGCGGGCGATGCAATGGCCTGGCTGCCCAAGCAGGGGATCTTGTTTACGGGCGATGCCTGCGTGAATGGTCAGTTCAACTACGCCGGTGACAGTAATACTGCCAGCTGGATTGCCGTGCTGACGGAGCTCGACAAACTGCCGGTCAAACTAATCTGCCCCGGCCATGGCGAGTCCAGCGACAAGTCCCTGCTGGCGACGCAACGCCGCTACTTTGTCGAACTGCGGCAGTACATTCAGAATGCGATCGACAAGGGCATGAACCTCGACACAATTAAGAAACAAATCGAGCTGCCGTTCTATCTGGAATGGACCGGCGTGCCGGTAAAAGAGAACGTCGAGAACATCGAGTTTGTGTATAAAGAGCTGCAGAAGTAGAACTGATTTTCCCAGCCCGGCATTCTGAGTCGAATGACACGCAGTTTG
>JAZKFE010000404.1:0-6274 GCA_040386595.1 Planctomycetota bacterium
TTCCCTGCTGGGGCGACGAAAAACCACACCTGCAATCCGGTAGAGTCAGCAAATTCGAAGAACAGCGTCCGCAAGACATCCGCCGCATAGAGCGATTCGTCACCGTAAGTCTTCACGTCGGCGGGAGTCACCTTGGGGCCTGGCTTCCCCTTTTCTCGAGCACCAAAACCGCCTGGTGGACCTGCCGGAAACAAGCTCCCGATCCCGGTCCCCACTTCAGCTTCGGTCAACAGCTGGTCTTTGTCCTTGTCGGCTTCCTTAAAGAGCAACTGGCTGGCGGCGAGTAGCTCGTCGGCCGTCAGCTTGCCATCCTTGTTTGCATCCGCACGTTGCGTGATGGAGCCCGCCAGCATCGTGCCGGGGCCAAATCCACCAGGACCGAATCCGCCACCAAATCCACCGGGTCGACCACCGGCAGGACGGTCGTCCGCTCGGGGAGGCCGGGATTCGGGATTTTTTTCCTTTGGGGGCTCTGGCTGATCATTCTTGGGAGCGGATTCCGGGGGAGTGTTGGATTCGAAGGGAGGCCGTCCTTCCCTACCACGGCGGGGACCACCGCCACCCGGGCCCCCAGGGCCGCCACCAATAATCATCCGACCGCCAAACATCGGTGGAGCGGGCAGAATTCGGTTGAGAGTGTCTGCCAGCTGCTGTTCATCCAGCGAGGCGTTCTCTGCGGGGTTGGCTGCGGTGACGAATTTTTTGACTCCGGCGTCAGTCTCAGCGACACTAAGCTTCCCATCTTTGTCGGTATCGAGAGCGTCGATCAACGGCTTGGCCATGAGGCTGCCGGGACTGAAACCACGTCCCCCAGGCCCGCCGGGACCACCCGGGCCGCGCGACGGCTGCGTCTTCAAAAATGCACGGGCCGCTTGGCGTTCTGACTGATCGAGGTACCCGTTGACATCCTTGTCGAACTGCTTGACGAGAGCCCGTTCTTGCCCCATGAACCCGCCTGGGCCACCCGGGCCACCGAACCCACCACGACCGCCGCCCGGTCCGCCAAATCCCGGGCCACGGCCGCGGCGATCACCGGGAACTTCGGCGTCGCGACGTGTCTCCGCAGAGGGCTCCGTATCCTGTCGCGTCGGTTGAGGTGGAGCCTCGGGTTGAGCAAAGCTGCTCGCCGCAAATCCGACCAGCAAGCCCATCACCAGACAAGATGTATATCTCATTGGATTCTCCGCAGACGTAATTTTTGAGGTCCGGTATTTTTCTGTAGAACGTTTATCTCTCGGCAACCAAGAGGTTTAGAACCGAGATCAGAGGATGAATTCAGGCGGTTTCGTCGCAAAAAGAAGGCGAACGACGAGTGTCGAAACTCCAAGATTTTGCAGCTCGATTTCTCGTCGCTGTTCTCGTTTTGACGGTCGAAATCCCCGCCGCTGTTTAAATAGTGACGCGGAGATCCGTCATACCGCCGCGAAAACTCGTAGTTTCCCGGGGCAAGTCCCAACATTTCTCTCTGTGGAGAGTCTCAGGAGCTTTTTAGCCGCATTTTTCCCGGACGACAGCGTTTTTTCTCCGTTCTCGCGGCGGTATGGACCGCGGACTCTTTACTATAGAAGAGGGAGTTCTTTCGAATGGATCGCGATGTCGCACTGCTGCTGGCTCAGGCTCGAACGGGCGATAATGCCGTCCTGGGGCAACTTTTAGAGTCCTATCAGAATTACTTGCGCCTACTGGCACGCATCGAAATCGGCCGCAGGCTGCAGGGCAAGATTGACGCCTCGGACATCGTCCAGGAGACGTTTCTCGATGCCCATCGGCACTTTCCGAACTTCCGGGGCGAAGTGGAGGCGCAGTTCGTCCATTGGCTGCGGACGATCCTGGCCGGAACGCTGGCCAATGTGGTTCGCCGCTACCTGGGGACGCAGGCTCGCGACTTGAATATGGAACAACAGCTCGCAGCTGATCTGGACCAATCGTCGTGTGCCCTGGCTCAGATCCTGGTGGATCCCCATAGTTCACCCAGCCAGCAGGCCATGCGGGGCGAGCAAAGTCTACGCGTCACTGCGGCCCTCTCGCGACTGCCTGAGGACTATCAAACCGTGCTGATCTTAAGGCATCTGGAGGGGCTGACGTTTCCTCAAGTGGCAGAACGCATGGACCGCAGTGTCGACAGCGTCGAAAAGCTCTGGCTTCGTGGATTAACGCGGCTCAAGAAGGAATTTGCGGGGGAGCATTCATGAATCAGAACCCCGACTCGCTCGCGGAAGACGACCCTCGCATTCTGCAGATTTCGCGGGAGTACCTGGCCGAACTGGAAGCGGGACGTGCTCCCAATCGCCAGGTCTATCTGGAACGCTATCCCGAGCTCGCCGAGGTCTTAAGCGAATACCTGGATGGGATTCAGCTGGCGCAGACACTGCGCCCGATGGCCGTGCCGCAATCACCCGAACATACGACCGCAAGTCCGCTGGGTGACTTTCAAATTGTGCGCGAGATTGGTCGCGGTGGGATGGGGATTGTTTACGAGGCCATTCAGCTCTCGCTGGGACGCCGCGTGGCGGTGAAGGTTTTGCCGTTTGCCACAGCACTCGATTCGAAACACCTGCAACGTTTCAAAACGGAAGCCTACGCCGCGGCCCAGTTGCATCACACCAACATCGTGCCGGTGTATGCGGTCGGCTGCGAACGCGGGATGCATTTCTATGCGATGCAGCTGATTGAAGGTCGCTCCATTGCTGACATGATCGCGGAGTTGCGGAGTAAATCCCGTGCATCGGGGCCGGCACCTCAAGATATCAACACGGTCATCACGAATACGGTCTCGCAGCATCGAGAATTGACGGTTGAAGATTCGCTGCCGGGGCGATCGAGCCCCCGTTCAGGGCGGACGCGTGACAGCTTTCGCCTGGCGGCGCGGATTGCCGCAGAAATTGCCGACGCCCTGGAGTACGCCCACGATTCCGGCGTCATCCACCGCGACATCAAGCCGGCCAATCTGTTGCTGGATGCCAAAGGGGCCGTGTGGGTTACCGACTTCGGCCTCGCACTGGTTGCCACCGACGCCGGACTGACACAAACGGGAGACGTCCTGGGCACCTTGCGTTACATGAGCCCCGAGCAAGCGTCCGGTCGGCGTGAGCCAGTCGATCATCGCACCGACGTGTATTCGCTCGGTGCGACCTTGTACGAACTGTTGACGCTGCAACCCATTTTTCCGGGTCAGGATCGTCCGGCTTTGCTGCACCAGATCCTCAATGAAGATCCACGTCCACTGCGTAAGCTCGACCTGGCAATTCCCGTTGAGCTCGAAACGATCGTCCTCAAATCGCTCTCAAAAATTCCCGCAGAACGCTATGCCACGGCAGGCGAGATGGGTGACGATTTGCGACGCTTCCTGGATGAAATTCCGATTCGTGCTCGCCGTCCACAATTGATTGACCGTGCTCGGAAATGGATGCGGCGCCATCCGTCAGTGATCGCGGCAGCACTAATTTTGTTGGTCTGCGGGCTGATTGGATTAGGCGTCACGACAGCCATCGTCGCCCGCGAACATGCTAAAACGGAAGCCGCCTTACAACGTGAGCGGCTACGAGCTCGAGAGGCCGAGGCACAGTTCAAGCTGGCGCGCCGCGTCACCGATGAAATGATCCAACTGGCCGAAGAAGAGCTGTCGGACGCCCCATTTCAAGAAGGCCTGCGCAAGCGGTTGCTGGAAGCCGCACTCGGCTACTACCAGGAATTCAGTGCGAATCGAGGAACAACAGCCGCCAGCAAATCAGAACTCGCCGGGACTCGTAACCGAGTCCAGAAAATCCTTGCCGATCTCGCCTTGCTGCAGTCTGACCGGCAACGTTTCTTGTTGCGAGAAGATGCGGTCCTGGATGATCTGCAGCTGACCAAAGAACAACGCGCACAAATTGCGGAACTCAATGAGCACCGTGGGGACCAACACTGGCCCAAGATTCTGGGCCGAGGTTCACCTGGCCGAGGCCCCTCAGGTCGCATGTCCAAAGGGAGTGAGAAGGAAATCCTAGAAGCAGCTCGAGCCGACGAGATCGCTTATGCGGCCATCCTGAAGCCCGAGCAAATTGCCCGCTTAAGTCAGATTGCCCTGCAATGCCAGGGGCCAATAGTTTTTCGGGAAGTCGATCTCGCCCGCACATTGAAGCTCTCTACCGAACAGAAAAAGCGTATTCAGCAGATCGAGTTGGAGACCTTTCTTCAACCCGATGACCGCGGACGACTCGGGCCACCGAATGCCGACGAACGGGACAAACGCGGCCGGGAAGCCATCCGACAGATTCTGGCGTTGTTGACCCCCGAGCAACACAAACAATGGCAAACGATGACCGGAAAACCGTTTACCGCAGCCTTCTTCTTTCCGCGTCATGGTGGGCCACGGTTTCTCTTTCGAGACGGTATGCCACCTGGCCCTCCTCCAGGGCCAGGACCATTTTAGGTGAGCATGGGCAACGACATGAGTGAACTCTTTCCAGGTATTTGAAAGACGTCAAACCAATGCACGTTCCACGACTTCCCTGTCATCCACGCCCTCCTGTGATCCATCCTGGAAGCACGCTTTCCCCTCCTCGAATCGTCATTCCCAGATGAGCGAGTGGCTGGGGGAAATAACGCCCAGGCATATTTAAAGCCCCTTTAAAAAACATTTGATATCGCTGGCAAGCTTGCCAGAGGACTGCAAGATGCCCACTTGGTTGGAGCCTGTGTTCGATAAATCGTCAGCCTTGTCCTGGCCCACTCTCAGCATTCGATTGGCGGTCTCGCTGGTACTGGGGCTGGCGGTCGTTGGGATTTATCGAGCCACGCGGCGCTCGGTCAGCGTGACGTCAACGTTCCCGGCAACTCTCGTCCTGCTGTCCATTTTGATTGCCATGGTGACACAGGTCATCGGCGATAACCTCGCCCTCGCTTTTAGTTTAGTCGGGGCTCTCTCTGTCGTCCGCTTTCGCACCTCGGTTCGCGACACCAAAGACACGGCTTTTGTGATCGTGGCCGTGGTGGTGGGCATGGCCACGGGGTTGGGCCAGACTATGGTGGCACTGTGTGGTCTGGTTGCGGTCGGAATTGCTGCGTTCCTGTTTCGGGATCGGATTGCCGTCTCTGCAGTCGCTAGCCGCGAGATGATTCTGGTCGTCCGTCTAGTTTGGACCGCCGAATTAGAAGCTCAAGTCGTAGGGTTACTGGGGCACTTCGCTCAAGATGTCGAAGCCCTCTCGGCCAGCACCATTCGTCACGGCGCCGGCATGGAATTGACCTATCAATTGCGGCTGCTACCAACGACCACATTGACGCATCTGGTTTCAGAGCTCACGCGGTTTGAAGGGGTTCAATCGGTGGATCTACGTAAGGACCGAGAGGATTCTTAATGTGCCCAGAAAGCATGCTGCTCCCAGACACCGATTGTGTCGTTTTTATAAAGGCCTTACACTGACGTTGCGGCGAGCGCGACCAGGGACAGCTCGCACTGGTAGCGGTTGACCGTGCCATACTTCGCCGCATGCCTCAACAGTCAAAAGGATTCATGATGCTGGCGAGATTGCGGATGGGAAGCTTACTGGTCGTGGCCTTGGCGCTAGGATGCACCAAAACGGAACCTGCGGTTCAAACACCGTCTCCCGTTGCGACGACCGATCAGGAAGATCCCCCCGTGCAACCGGGAGACGAATCGCTCGAACTGGCTCAGGCCGCATTCGAAGGCGATGCCCCGCCCAAGCTGACTCCTTCCGAAATGCCGGCCGAAACCAGCGATGATTTCGAGGACGAGCTGTCCCCCAAGAAGGAAGCCGAATTGCTCGCCCAGTTGAAGAAGGAACCTAACAACGCCGAAGTGCTGTTGAAGCTGGCCAACTTCACGCAAGAAAAGGCCGAGCTGACCGACAGCGGCGAAGTGGACTACGGCATGCTGAAGCAGTCCGCTGACTATCTGCGCCGGGCGTTTAAAGCCGACGAGGCGCTTGCCAAATCGGACGAGATGAAAGCATTTGCTGCGGCTGTCCATTTAAACGAAGCTCGTGCGCTGTCGTTGGACAAGCAGGACGACAATGCCTTGAAAGCACTGCGATCGGCCATCGACTACGGTTGGAGTGATCTGGCCGAAATTCAAGCTGAAACCGATTTGGAACACATCCGCAAGAATCCGAAGTTCGCCGAGATCATGCAGTTTGCGAAAGACAAACGCAAAAGCGACATGCAAGCTATGGTCGCCGCTTTGTTCCTCGGCAAGCCGGACTTTAAGTTCGACTTTAAGCTCGAAGACACCGATGGCAAGCCGATCGCGAAGAAAGATTTTCTCGGCAAAGTG
>JAZKFE010000404.1:6284-15385 GCA_040386595.1 Planctomycetota bacterium
ATACGGAACGCGAAGACGGTGTCACCGCAGTCGCCTCAATTAATGAATCAAAGAAAACATTTGGTATAAACTACCGCTGTGCCCTGGCGGACGATGCGAATGTGTTTAATCAAATCACCGACTTCAACGCCGTCCCGATGACCCTCTTCTTCAATCGCGAGGGGGTGCTGCAAGCTCAATGGGTCGGTCAGGCCGATGAGATTGTGCTGGAAATGATTCTCGAACGAATCCTGGAAGAATCGCCCGCCAAAGCCAAAAGCTAGAGCACGGTCGCTTCAGGTGTTCATCAACATCGACGTCCTCGTGACGCGGAACGAGCCCGTCCAGCGAGAGAAAAATCAAGATGATCGCTCATCTAATGAGTGATCACCTAAGGTTCTTCCGTAGTCCCGATAGGGACGAAATAATCTAGCCGTGGGTGTAAACCCACGGTCGAAGCTAAAAATAGGTTCCAAGCCCTGAAGGGGCGACACTCTGCGAATACTGCCGGTGTCGCCCTTTCAGGGCTTGGTTTCGTTGTGGAATGCATACCGCGGGTTTACACCCGCGGCTAGGTTCTGTCGTCCCTATCGGGACTGGATTGCCTGTATGCAGTTCCTGAATTTTGTGGGGATTTTTCTCAGCGTCCCAGCGGGAACTGCTGCGAGGCGCTGACTCGAACTTGAGCGCCATTGGCAGTGAACGCTGGCATCAGCCGCGGAGCGGTTCCCGAGCCGGACGAGATTAGGCTCGTGGGTGTGCTCGCCGGGGTGTAGCCGACCTGTGTGAACTGTAACGCGGCGGCATCATTCTTGGGGACCAGCACGCTGCCGCCATCCATCATCTCTGGTGGCGTTGGCAATTCTTCATAGCCCGTGTGTGGCCGCGTTGCCGCGGGGCGGATTTGCGGGCTGGTGTCTGTGGCTGGTGTCACCGTCGGACGATTGCTGATCGTTCCCGAAACGCGTTGGGTGACAGGAGCGGTTACTTTGGGCTGAGCCACGATCGGCGGTTGTTGGCCAGGCTTCGCGGTGTTGTTTCGAATCTCATCGAGGAAGAACTGCGCGTCGTCCAGCTTGGGATCCTTGGCCAGTGCCAGCGTGAATTGTCGCTCGGCTTCGGTGGTCTTACCGCTCTCCACCAGCATCCGGCCGATGTTGTAGTGCGCGGCGGCTTCACCGACGGCTTCCGTGAAGTGGGGCAGGGCCTCGTCTGTCCGGCCCGCTTTGGTTAAGGCCATGGCCAGCGTGAAGTGGTGCGACTTTTCGTGCGGCTCCATCTGTTGGGCTTTCTGCAGCAGCGGAACGGCTTTATCCCAACGTTGCTGCAGAGCGTAAAACTTGCCGACTTCGCTCAGCACGTAAGGGGATTTCGGCTGCAGAGCCAAGGCTTGAACGTAGCCTTCTTCCGCCGGCACCAGGCGCTGTGCCTTCTCATCCAGGCGAGCCATTCCCAGCAGGGCGTCAACGTTTTTTGGTTCCTTTTTGAGGACCGTTTCGTACCCGCCACGGGCCTCGGTTAGACGGCCTTCGTCTTCCTTCAGTTTCGACCAGGCCAATGTCAGCTTGGCAGAAGGTTCAGCCTTCTTGCCCATCAGCCGATTCATACTGCCGCTCGCACAGCCGCTGGCCGCAAGTGAGGCCGCGACACAGAACACCAAACCAGAACGCGAAACCGAGTTCTTAGACATAACAGTACTCCCCCTCGACCCAGGTTGAGGGAATTGTGGACAGATCGATGAATGGTGGTGTGCGAGGTTGATCGTGCTGCGCCATCGGCCCACATTGGATCAGTGGATGGCAGAGACCGTAATGAATTGTCGATGACGTGACGTGGACTACAAACTAGCGAAGAATCGGAGTGCCGCTTCAGAGATGAGCGCCTCTGTCAATTGAGGTTCTATCCCCCGGAATCGGCAGATTGAAACCACGATCTCCAGCAAATCCCGAGGATCGCTCGATCGCGGGACCCGCGATGTTTCGTAATAGGTCCGAAATAGATAATCCAGGGACTCCGGGCAATACGCCAGTTGCCGCAATTGACATTCCCGCTGAAAAATCTCGGTGTAGAGATCCCGGTCGGGGGAGCCAATCAGAATCTTGTGCCGGATCCGCCGCAGGAAGGCATCGTCCACCAATTGCTTGGGATCCAGGTTCGTCGAGAAGATAATCAGCTGTTCGAACGGGACCTGAAAATTGCGTCCGGTGGCCAGCGTCAAGTAGTCCACCCGTTCTTCCAGCGGGATGATCCAACGGTTGAGCAAGTCTCTGGGGCTAACAATCTGCCGGCCGAAATCGTCAATTAAGAAGACCCCGCCATTGGCTTTAATATGCATGGGGGCTTGATAAAAGTTAGATGTGGCGTTGTACCGCAAATCAAGCATGCTGAGCGTGAGCTCGCCACCGGCAATAATCACCGGTCGCTTGATTTTGCGCCAGCGCAAATCGGGAGGGGTGGCATGCATCATCCGTCCCAACTGACTGGCAGCCAGCTCGCCGCCCCCCATTTCCGCTCCGTGCAGGTCATTATTGTCCGTCGCGATATGTACGGTCGGATCGAAGACGGTGATGATGCTGTTTTCGGCGAGGATCGCATATGGCACGTAGATCTCGCCGCCGAACTGATTCAAGAATCGCCCGAGCCCCTTGGCGATCATGGTTTTGCCGTTACCCGGCGGCCCATAGATGAAGATCGAGCGGCCACTGCAGACGGCGGGGCCCAGTTCCTCCAGCAGATTCGGCCGCATGATCAGCTCGGAAAACGCGTCTTGCAACGCTTTCATGCTGCAGGCGGTTCCGGTCACTGTTTGCTTGAGGCACTGTTTGACGTAGGTCTCCAGAGGGACCGGGGCAGGGCCGACATACCGGCATTGCTCAAAGCATTCACGGGCGCGGACGCGACCTAAATCCGTGAGGGCGAAGCGATACGAGATCCGGCCGATGATCTCACCGGCGGTGACCTCAACACACTTGTCATCCTTCAGAAACTGCAACGCTTCATCGACGACATTAAAGGGCAACCGTGCCTGTCGAGACATCTCGACTCCCAGCAGTTGCCCTCCCAGGTACAGTTGCTTCAGCAGCAGGTCGCAGACCTGAAGCAGGCTGAGTCCACAGTCGGCCAGGTTTGTCGGAGCCAGGGGCGCGGTGGGATTGGTACCGGGGCCTGTGACTTTCGATTTGGACCCAAACAGGTGGGCGTAGAGCCCCGCCTGCGAGGCTGCCGCGGGAGGTTTGCCCGGCGGACTGGGGTCAGGAACACGGCTTTCCACCATCACCGCGGCTCCGGAGAAAATTCTACAGCACAATGCTGGTCAGGCACCAACGATCCGGCGCGGCAACGGGTCATCCAGGTTTCTGAATGAGGTTGAGTGATCACGAACCAGAGGTTGGTTATCTCGGACGTTTCGCTGTCGCCCCCGTTGCCGTGTTGTTCCGTTGAACTCGCCATGCGACGTCGAACATCAGCTGATGTTCGACAATCGAACGGTAGAGATCAGTCGTTGGCGGCCCCTCCACCAGCGCCGGTCGCTCCGCCTCCAGCGGCAGCACCTGCGTTGCCACCCAAACGTGGGGTCGGTGTGCTACCAATAAACTTCCGTGAGATCATGTCGATCTCTTCCGCGTTGGCACCGTAAGATCGAGCACGCCGCAAGGCGATTGGCGGAAGATTGGCATCTTGCAGCAGTTCGCCGGCCGCAGCCTGCACGCTGGCGACTCGTACCTGATCGGCTTGCGCGGAATTCGACATCTGAATGAAAGCCGCGCGATGCTGGCCCGGAACGCGGAACAGGATGTACTCCAGATGCGCGATCCCGGCGGAATTCAGCTGGTTGGTTTCTTTATTGAAGTGATAGTTGAAAAGGGTGGTCCCTTCGATCCAACCATTCGAAGCTTGCAGATCCATTGCCGCTCGTACGCTGTTCTTATCATCGCAGGTATGCGGGTAAGGCCAGTAGTGCGTGTAATGGTATTGATCGATGTGTCGCGCGGGTTTCCCCACTGGGCGGGGGAACGGAGGCCACAATTTTCCGCGGTACTGAATCTGACGGTCCCCGGGCGGGCGTTCGATATCGTCTCCAGCCAAGGCCAGATTTCCGGCCAAGCTGACGATCGTGGCGACACCCAACAAGCAGGACTTTGTCCGGCTCAACCAATTGCCTGTTACCATTGTGTTCCCCCCCAGGAATCCCATTTCGACCGATCCACTCTGGACCAGGACGAACTCAATCTTCTGTCACACAGTCGAAAAACGCCGTAACTCATTGGTGTTTCGTGATCTGCGACAATATCTGGAAATCCAGACGATGTTTGAGTTCACCCGTTATGGAAACTTATCGGCAGTTGAGATTGCCGAAAGTAGCGAGAAATTTGATTGCGGCGGCGTGTTCGATTTAAGGGGTGGTGTTGAATTGGTGGTTTGTTCTTGCGGTCTGCCTTGCTTCAATCGTCCGCTTCAGTGGCATTTCACCGCCACGCATTTTCGACAGAAGAGCCTAATTTGTAATGAGTTGCACGATTTTTCATGCATTCAGCCGATGCCGACAAAAAACAACCATGAGGCATCCCCCATTAGGGGTTGCGTCAACGGCGTGAGCCAGTATGATTGTGGGCGTAACACGAAGCCGGAGAGGTGGCTGAGTGGCCGAAAGCACCGGTTTGCTAAATCGGCGTACGGGTTTACCCGTACCACGAGTTCGAATCTCGTCCTCTCCGCTTTTAAGCCGAGATTTCCCGATGTCTTCTGGGGGATCTCGGCTTTTTTTGCGCCCGTCGTCGGGGCCGTCATTGGATCAGTGTCTCCGCCCGAAGCGGGGGCGGTGGTGAGCCTCATGAAATTGAGGATGTTCGTCACTGAAGATCCTCCCCACCAGCGTTCTGACCCCGAAGAGCGGATCTATTCCGATCTCCTGGATGGAGTCGCGCCGACTGACTTGATGCTGGATCGCTGGCGTGAATCGCCTCGCATTTTTCGATTCGACCTCAAGACATTGCCGCAGCAGACGCTTCGCGTCATCCGGGAGGCCGGTGGCGAGGACTTTGCCGCGAACAGTCTTCGTGTGCCCCTTGTGCTGGAGTGGCTGCCGGCGTGTTCATCACGGATTACCGTGGGCCGTGATGTCCTTGGTTCCCTTGCCGCCTTGGTTGTGTCCACGTAGGCGCAAGAGCGGGCGCGCGGTGGCCTGTCCCTCGCCCTCAGTGAGACATATTTCGGCAGCAAGTCGGTATCAAGCCCCATTGCTCGTTCGGCTGTTACGCATCTGGCTGCGTCTTGGGCGCGGTCGTGTCACGAGCCGGACAGCTGTGTGACGACAAGAATAGTATGCACTATGGCATGTGTTTATAAGAGATGCCGCCGACAAATTCCTTGACGTGATGACTGCTCAGATCAAATTTTTGAAACACACTTTAAAATAATTCTACTTGTTTCCAAATTTGTCCCCAGCTGCAGCACGGCGACGCCATGCCATGTAAATTGCACATGCGACAATGACGTTCGCGGCGACAATCCAGAATAGACGTGATTGTTTAACGCGATCTATCTGCACCGCAGGCCGCTCGGACGCGTTTTTGGCTCTGCCATAGTCAAGCATTTCGCCCTGACTATCGAATATTTTCTCGGGCCGATCACCATCTACTCCCCAATACGCCCATCGATCGGGAGTGACTCCGTCGGCCGAGCCTGAATACTGCACCACAGTTGCGTCTTTGAACTGAAAGCCCAATCTTTTTAGGCGCTGTGCCGGATTCACATCGTAGTTTGTTACGGTGTAGAGTTCCCTCAATCGCCCTTTTATACCAGTGTTTTCTACCTCTGATTCGCCTTCGGTAGGCAAAATCACTCCGGACTTAAGATCCTTCGCAAATCGAACTATTCTCTGTCGATGCACTATTGTTTGTGGCGACAAACTACTTTCTCCCCCAGCCCCTTTTATGTTCGCATCGAAGGTCCGGTATCGTCGTTCCAATTTCGTTATTGCGTACTGCTTTTCCGGGCTTACAACAACTGAAATCGTCCCTGACACCATTGAAGCGGAGGGAATATCTTTGGGCCAACTAACATCGATCTGAAACTGCGGAGGGGTGTCAGGCGTGACAGATAAAACGGCTGGCGTGGTCGATAGCTGTACCAGCTCGTCAAGTGTTAATCGTGGGTCGGGCGGGAGGAGGGGGGTGACACTGAGCAAGAGCCACGGCAATGCGTCGTGCGACATCCGGGGAGAACTGCCGATTGGTTGTGGAGGTAGCACCAGCCCGAAATCGTAATCGAGCGGCTTGCCACCTCGAGTCTCCGAAGTCAGTGTGCGTTCCCAAACCGAACCTTGTGACTGATCGTAAAGCCGATCGATCGTTTTTACGACGGTCCGGCCAGTCGCATCCATTCTGTTGAAGATCACGCGATCCTCATTTGCAGCATGTACCAGCTGCATCGTCGCCAACAGCTTCGGGGGCGAGATCGGTCCAGTTTCGTCCTCGAGCAACTTGCACTCTAAGTTAATATCGAGGCTGTGAATCTTGGCGCAATACGCACGATGTCTCTCTAAAATGTCGCTCAACGTCGGGTGTTTGACGGACTCCTGCGCCGAGCAATGGTTGATTGGCAATGACAACAGCACTGTCGTTACGAAAAGGAAGTGGTGTCGCATAAAAGAGATCCATTCTAAGCTTGATGCTCGGCCTCGTTGCCGTGGTGGATGATTTGTGCTTACAGATCATCCGAAATTGGCAAAGAGGCCGAGATCATTTAAATCGCCGCACTGGTGGGCGAGCTCTGCGAAGCTTGAATTTAGAACGGCAGTTGAAAAGCCGTTGAGTTGTCTCGCTTGTGCATGAACAGCCAGACGTCTGCGTTGACGTTGTCCGAGACGAAATGTGCCGAGCCGTCCAGCATCAAGGTGTAAACCCCACCTGAATGTTGGCTACGTGACGTGGCTTGGATATTGATCTCTTCCAATGGGTTCGCAGATCTGTAGCAGGGCATGTTGATGCGGTCGAGACTCGAATTGACGGAATGTAGTTGGGTGCATCCCACCAGGTCGTCGGCTGCTGAATCATGGTGATTGGGGCCATGATCATCATCGATTCCACGGTAGTAGCCGTGTGATACTGTGCCGCTCGCTCCGGCGAGGCCGAGTGCCCACGACCCACGATTGTCGACGGTATGGACTCCCGCCCGCAATTCGTCCACCGCCACCATGTGGGACAGACCCGCGGGGAAATCACTCAGGCGATAGCTGACATTCACGCCACCGATTCCATTGCCGGTTAATGTACGGTTCTTGCTGGAAAAATCAGGATCATCCGTCACGAACCCGTCCTCGCAGACTCCCGCTGCAGAAGGCCATACGTAGCAGTTTCGATTCACGCCCAAGTTCATGCCATAGTTGCCACGAGCGTATAGATTGCCGCTACCGCCGGTGAGCCACAGTCGGTCGTGAGGGGCATCGTTGAAGCTATCTGACGAGCACTTCAAAAACGGCAGCGGAGTGGAGCGGACTGTGGCGTTATCCGCATCAGAGATGGACTGCTGAGATTTGAATTCCTGAAAGAGCGGGGCCTGGTCTAGTTGTGGCAGCAACAGAACCATCCAGTTCGCCTGCAGTGGATCTGGATGGCTGCCGGGAGACGCCCCGCGTGCCACATGGTCCATCAGGCCGACCGGAATAATTCCACCACCGAGGGGCTCACCACCGCTGCCGCCCCAGACCGAGAAGGGGGGCAGGGTGCGATGTGTATCGTGGTAGTTCTGTAGCGCCAGTCCAACTTGTTTCAGGTTGTTGAGGCACCGTGTCCGTCGTGCCGATTCTCGGGCCATTTGAACCGCCGGTAGCAGTAGTGCCAGCAGGATTCCGATGATGGCAATGACGGCTAGCAGCTCTAAGATCGTAAATCCCCGCCGCTGTTTGTTCATAAATCTCTCCGTGGTGGGTGCGTGGAGTTTCGGGCAGATCGTGGTCCGTCAGGACGAGGTTGATAAGTTAAAGGCGTCGTCCCAGCGGCTGAAGGTGATTCGCCACAATCTTCTTCGAAGGTTATGCGACGAGGCGTGGAACTCATGGTGTCCGACTTCTGCAGTGAAAACAGAGCCTTCATCTGGCATCGAATGTCGTTCAGCGTGAGCAGCAGAAATGCCACTTGACGATGAAGTAACCTAGTTATAGCATGAACTGCTGGATAGGCAATCTGGTTTGGCGACATTGTTCTGTGGGCTGTCGCAAACTTGTTACTGATGTCGACCGGGTTACTCAGCGATAAGTGGCAAGCAGAATGACTACCAAAAAAGCACGATATTTCGCCGTTCTCGGATCCGCTGTGGTTCTGTCTTTAGTTGTCCTCTGTGTGGGAGAGGCTAAGCCTCAATCCCCCAAGTACCTCGTCATTCATTCCGACGATTCTGGATTCAGCGCCGCCGTGAATGAAGCGACGATTCGTGCGATGGAACGCGGTGTCGTTTCGTCATCGAACATTATGGTGATGTGTCCAGGTTTCGACGAGATCGCAAAGTATGCGGTCGCGAATCCCGACAGAGACTTTGGTTTGCATCTTGTCCTCACCGCAGAGAAATGGGATTTTCGATGGGGACCAGTCCTGAAAGGACAAGTTCCAAGCCTGGTTCAAACGGATGGTTCCTTCTGGCGTACTTCCGCGGAAGTGGCCCAGCACGCCAAAATCGACGACGTTGATCGAGAGTTGCGAGCACAGATTCAGAAAGCTCTGGATCGTAAGATCCGAATCACGCACTTAGACCATCATATGTGGGTCATGTTGCAGCGGCCAGATCTCTTAAAGGTCTACGTGCAGCTGGGGCTGGATTTCAAGCTTCCGATTCGATTGCATCGACACTTGACCCCAGCCGAGTGCGGAAAGCTGCTGCAGAATCCCGACGAGTATCGTACGTTGATCCAGCCGGCTGTCGCTCAAGGGAATCCGCTGTTTGATTTCATTGAGACTGATAACTATGGCGTTCCGCCGGCTCAGAAGCGAGCCTATTATTTGAAAGCCCTGCGGGGTTTGAAGCCAGGAATTTCTGAGTTTGTCATCCATTGCTCTGTGAATCGAGCGGGAACTCTACGATGGACCCCGAAAACTGGACCAGGAAATAAGGTAGAGTTTCGTACCTGA
>JAZKFE010000405.1:0-18469 GCA_040386595.1 Planctomycetota bacterium
GTCGTGGCCTACAACGCGAGTAATGGTCGTGAGATTTGGGCGAAAGGCGTTGTCGGCCGATATGAGGACGCTCCCTCCGGCGTCGGTCCGCGAGCAACTCCCACTTTCTACAATGGAACGATCTATGCTGTGACGGGTTTTGGTGTATTACAAGCCCGCGAAGCTGGGACCGGAAAGGCGTTATGGACAGTCGATCTGGCCAAGCTCATGTCAACTTCGATATTGCTATGGGGATATTCATCCTCTCCGCTCGTGACGGACGAATTGGTGATCACATACAGCCTTGGGACGAACAACCGTAACAACGCGGTGACCGCCTTCAATCGCCAAGATGGCACGGTGCGCTGGTCGTGCGGAGCTGGAACGGTAACTCACAGCTCGCCTCAGTTAATTACTGAGCTTGGCAGGCAAGTCGTGACGTTGCCAACGGATGTCGGCCTGCAGTTCATCGACGTAAAGTCCGGCAAGCTGCTCGGTGCCTATGAGTGGAATCTGGATGATCCGATGCTGCAACCAATCTGGCTCGGTCAGTCGAGAATGCTGATGACTCATAAAGGAGGAACAAGGTTGCTTGATGTTAAACTTGAGGGTGACAAGATTACGTGCAATCAAGTTTATGAAACGAGGAATCTGAAATCCGAGTTGTCGCAGCCTGTGGTAATGGATGGCGTGATCTACGGCTTTGATGGAAAAATCTTCTGCTGCTTGGATCTGACGACCGGAGAAAAGAGATGGAAAAAAGGTCGATACAACCAAGGCCAAGTGCTTGGGCTATCGAAATGCAGCCGGTTGCTCGTGGTTGCGGAGCAAGGAGAGTTGCATTTGCTGGAAGCGACGAATAGCGGCCATCACTCCCTCGGCTCGATCCAACTCTTCCAGAATATTGTTTGGAATGCTCCAGCCTTAGTTGGTAATTTTCTATACGCCCGAAATTCCGAAGAAATGGTCTGTGTCGAATTGCCGATGGCCAATCCGAAGTAACAGATTCTCAGGCAAGCAGGATCTGAAATTCACTTTGGAGGCATACGGAGATCAGCCACACAGCAGGTCGAGCTTCCCGTGTACCGGAGCGTAAACAGTCACCGGAGTTCGCGAGGACCGTCCAGACAGAATCATTGCCAACGCCTGCGGGTTTCGACAGCATTGTCGGGCACAGCCTGGCCTACCCGGCTACTTACGCGGGGGGGCCACAGGTTATTGAACGATCATGTGGGGGGCACAGACTTTCAAACCGGCGTGAGCGTAGCGAACTAGAGGCACGATCTGTCAGCGACTCCGCACCAACATGGTTTTTTCCACCGAAGGTGCATGTGCACGTGATGGTTGAAATCCGTTACATCAGACGCGAAATAGCCCCGATCATCCCCCCGGGGCGGAGTGGCACACGTTTGCTTCGCAAACTGGGGCTACAGGAAGCCGTTGCCTCTAAGTCGCTGCGCTCCCCCTGTTCAAGAACCGGGGCCACCCGCGGCTCCGAACAAAAAAAGACACTCTACACTGCGAGGGTGAAGAGTGTCTGATCGTGAAGTGCTAGGAAAATCGAAAGCTCTAGCGAGCGAACACCGCGAAGCTTTTTGATGCATCCGATTGTTTTCCGGATGCATCAGGTGGCGTCGACGCGAACTAATACCTGAATACTAGTTTACAGGTTGAAGGTTAAGATCGGGAGGGACCTCGTCTTCGTAACGATAGAAAATTCGAGTTACTTGCGACGGGTTATCGCTCAACCGAAACTTCACTCTAAAAATAGGGTTAGTGAGCCTGACGCCTGGATGAGTAGCGGCGCCTCCAGCAGAAAGAATTACGGGTGTAGGAAAAGGGAAAAACTCATTGTAGAAGTGAACAGCGATCATGCCTACGTCGTTAGTCACGCCAACACCCTCTGCCACCGAACCTTTAGTATCACCGAATTCAAAAGAGTTCGAAAATTGGTCAGAAGTCTGAAATCCTCGAACATCGACGATCGCCCCTCCGGCTCCGGATACAGGAGTGAGTTGTCCATTCAGCAACCGATCCTCGACTCCTAGACCAAGTTTTGGTCCTTTCCCGTCTTGCATGGACGCGAGTATCAGATTCTGGTTAGTCTCGTTGGGATTGAGAAAACGAACCGGCGGAGTGTATTTAACAATGTGCGCGGGGGCTGACGATAGTTTGCGACCCGGAGAAGTAAGTACCCATTTGCTAACGACTGCCGGGTGACGCACGACTGGGCCAATAATCGGACTCGGTGGCGAAGTCGCGGGATCAGTCAACCCCGTGTCCTCATACAAGCTGTTAACACCATCTATCAGCAATGCGGCAGCGACAAGTTGGTCTTTCTGAAGTGCGGCAAATTCTGCCTGGCCTGAAGTTGTCGGAACGCCGCTGTTGATGAGCCGGATCTTATATCGCCGCCCCTTAAGCTCATTCTTTAAGACCAAAAAATAAACATTATGGAAAGACGAATTTGGATTGGTAGACACTTGAAGCATAAGCTTTTCCCAAGTTGCCTCGTCCTGATCAGTATCGGGCGTCATTCCTAGTTTCTTCAAATAGAACTCCACCTTGAACCGTTCCGCAGTGGAAGGCTCGAGACCTGGCACATTGTTTGTAGGCTTACCCACTAGCGAGACCAAATCAGACGCTTTGACATTGACCTCAAAATCCTTTGAGGTTGTTGGTAGAATCACGGTAACGGTCACCTTTACTGATTCACCGGAAAGTACAAGCGCTGGCAGATCCTTCACAGTCTTGAAATCAAACCTACCAATTATCCCTACTTGAATGTTAACAGATTGCAAAATGTGACGAGCACCATCAACGCCTCCAGAATATATTCCTTGCGGGTCTAGATTGGCAGTGTCAAATGCGTCCTTCAGTCCAGGCGACGGCGTAAGCATACTGTATTTGCCGGGCGCAGCCGATAACTCGGGGCGCAATGCTGTTTCGAGCTGCCCTTGGGCAATTTGTCCGAGTGTCCCAAATTCCGCTTTGTCATACTTTCCATCCCGGTCTGCAAACGTAAACACGCCAATTCTGTATTTTTGCTGAGCTGGCGCATGCTCGATGAGAAACGGGGCAATCTTTGTCTTCGCCAAGTCCGCGGCAAATGCCACAAAATCGGCTGAAGGTTCCTGGGCCGCCGCTCCCTTGCAAAACAACAGTACGAAAGCCACCAAACTAGCATGTCGCCACATATTTAACGCTCCGTTCGACAATAAAAAGTTACCAGTTGCAACGGGGTAGAGTCGGCGACGAAGCAAGTTCACTGCTTCGCCGAGTTTTCTGTTTTCTCTATAGAGACCGATCGTCAGCTATTATTCTGCAAGCTTAAATATTCTATGTCCGAGCCTCTGGCAACCGAGGTCAACGGCTGAATCTAGAGTCCAACATCTCGCGATTTAAACAAGACCGCATCTTCATCGCCTTTTCTGGACGGTGAACTTACTTGCATCTGCACCTTCGCCTTGCCTGCCGGCAGGCTCGATTTCGCGAGCAGGAACTTACAGGACAAGCCAGTATGTACGATAGATTGTCATGACCGACGACGGTGTCGCGACGATCACCTGGAGCCGCCTGTGATACGAAATCTTTATTAGAATCTGTAGTTATTACCGTGAAAACTATCGAATTTATGGTCTTGTTCGCGTTGTTGTCGGTTGAATCACTCGACTTGGAGCGAATTATAATTCCGATGTCGACATGAATTACTTTCAGTGCGCGTTGGATGTCGAGTACGTCGTTTAAGTCGACATCGCTTGGATTAAGACTGGTTGTTTCAAAGGCATCTTGCAGACCGGGAAAGAGGGGCAGTACGCGATACTTTCCTTGAAATGCGGAAAAACCTCCACTTATTGCACTTATCAATTGTTTCTCTTCCGTCAGCTCGATGCTTTTAAAATCAATTGCATCAACCTTGGAACCGGTCTTGCGTGCGAACAATATTGCAACGCGTTTTCGTCCCTGATTCTGTGTAGTCTTCACAACATAGGGAATTACTTCTGTCCGGATGACTCGTTCACTCGACGACTCTCGCGATCTTGCTGATTCCTGAGCAAGAGATGTCTGAGACAACACCAAAAGGGACATGTAACTCACGATGAGGTGTCTCATGTAGAATTGCTCCGGTTAGATCGTTTCATCGAAAATGATAAAAACGATAGTTCGTAAATATTGCTTCCCGACAATAAATATTATGCTCAGCAAGTCCACGACTGACCATCTACTTAAAGGCCCAGTGTTTCGCGGAATATCACTTCCGATTCAAAAAAACTCATAACGATGCGGTGTTCTGCTCAATTGTCAGGTCCAGTCAACTCGTTCTGCATACCGCATCGCTTTGTCACATCGGAATAGCCGACGCGTCGTCTCGGAATCAATTCAAGGGAACGCTAGTGGTTTGGCTTAACAATGCTGAATATTGCTGATGATCTTATGGCTCCGCGAGCCCGCAAATATCCAGTTGTCCCATAAGTGCACTAAAAGTTGACGCCCCTCGGGTATTGTTGTCGTGCAAATTAATCTTCTCGACGGAAGAATTTTGATCGAATTTCTGTGCGACAGCGGGAACAACTGCTCGTTGGGTTTTACGGTTGGAATCGCCAAGTCGTAGCTCGCCCGGTGACTTGATCGTCGTGTTGCCACTTTTGGGCTTGTCGCAGCTCATCTGGCTTACCTCTGGGACAGATGGCACGAGATGCCGCCCGTCTGACCGCCGGCAAGTGGTCGGTGCGTGCAAGTTTCGCACGTTCGGGTGGAAATGTCCAGTGCCACAGGAATTTCTACTGAAGACGAAATGTCCACTTAGACGTTAAGGCGATATGAACAAGTAAGTTAGGAGTCTAGTTTTCGTTAAGAGAGTACACGTTCGACCGCTGTCTCGGGCATTGTTAATAGAAAGCCCTCCGGATGCATTCATCGGGATGTCTTTTTCGTTGCGAGAACACTTCCCGCCCCAGTCAAGTACCGGCATTTTCAAGGCAGGAAGTGTTTGAGCGGCTGGAGAGGATTAAAGCAGCAGCAGAGCAACCCAACGACCTTCTTGCAGGCCTTGGCCAGATTTAGCTCAGGCCAAGGCGTTTTTGTGAGTGGTTGCCTTTCGAGCAAACTGGCCCTTGAGCGTTCCACCTTTCGATGCCCTGAATGCGGGGTGGCCCGGGTAGCGTCGCAAGCGGGGCAGGGTGGCGCTGGTTTGAATGCCACAAAAACGGAGATCGCGCCAATCTTCCGAAGCAGTGACGCGAGACCGGCGATTGCGGAGTGACTCTGCGGCGAAGTTGGCTCTGTGAGGTGCCGGTCTCGTCGGGGAGATTTCAGCTTGCCCAGAAGAGCGCGATCGCCAGCAATGGGTGAACCGGACCGCCCCAACCTCGCCAGTGGGACCAGGGATGTTCGCGTCACGGAACCACTGCTTAACGACCGAGTACAGTCGCAAAGCAGTGCCACTCAGCCAACTACTCTCCAGGATGCGCCTCTTTTTGCCTGCAATACGACGTGATTCCGGCAGATCGTCAGTACAGATTAATACTCACCACAGATTCTCCCGTAGGGCCTCTTGCATTTCTACGGGGAACACGAAATCCGCAAATGCCGTTTGTTCGACACGAGACATGGCTGTGAGACCAAATGCACTGGGCCAAGCGCATTCAGCGAGCCACCTCTCAAAAATGCGAATACTACCGATCGGACTTGTATCATATGCCATGTGTGAATATGACAACGCGTGAATCGCGTCGATTGGCGATCTCGTCTGAGTAAACTTGGCCGCGTATGCCACTGCACTGCTTGCCCCAATCGTGTCTGTGCGACGGCAATCAACGATTCTTTGGCCATTCGACATTGGCTCACACGGAATAAACATCGACTCATCAATGCTTTCTCTTGCCTGAGCCGACGTCAGCCAGAAGGTAACCACAAGAGCGACTGCCTCCAGCGGAGTTTTTGATTGACAGTACACAAACCAGCACGCCAAACTTCTTCTTGCAGTGTACGCCACAAGCAACCCCATTACATCGATCGGGTCGCGACCTTCTCGGTGTGGCATTTTCTCGATTGCAGTGATAATTCGTCCCGGAACGGTATCTCGGCACTTACGCAGAACATCAGGATCATCTTCCCAGAAATCCCAAGCCAGCTCATCGGCTGAGGCATCATGGATTATGGCTCGGAGGTCAAGCATGGCGAATCCTATCTTTAGAACGTTTTTCTTTGTGTCACTATCACTTCCATACTCGGAAACAGCCTTTTGAACTGGTTGATAGCTCCTCCGCGGGGTAGCCCTGGTTGGTTCGCCCCCGGGGCCTACAGGAGACACGACTTCAGCAGACATCGATCCGTGAATTTTCACATTCCAACCAGCGATCAGCACCGGCACTCCACCGATCATGGGTCGTGATGCAACTGGAGCGAAGAGAAAATGTGTCGGGTTGGCAAGCATGTCTCCTGTAAACCCAGGTTGCACAAGCAACCAGGGCCACCCCGCGATTTCCCTGACAGGCAAGGTGGTCGTCCCCTGTCCCGTGATGGCTATGCCCCTGTTTCTTTTCCTATGCGAAGGGGGCGCTCACGCAGGGGCGAAGAAAGTTGACGGAGCTACTCGGTTGAGGCATCATCTGTCTCGAAGCACCTCACCGTGAGATTGGTGCAAATATCGGCAAGCTGCCCCATTGTCTCTGACGCAAGATCGAAACCATTGGGACCGACATACCATATTGACAATCTCAAATCATATTCTAATGACTGCAACAACTTCTCTATTCCATACTTTGCAGGTCGAAGCTCGTTCAGTAAGAAGCGTGCGTGATCCTCCACGCTTTGGCTTTCAATCTTGTTTTCAGTGGAATAGTGCCAAACACCGAATGGTGGACGGTTCTTATCGACACTAGCAATTGTACCGCCGACTTTTGCCTTACCAGCATATCGCTCGTTTGGGTTAAACGCACTCGTTGGGGGCAAATCCAACAAAGCAGTAACCTGACTCACATGTAGAGCCGATCCCGTAACACCGAAATCAATGTGTGTTGTTGAGTTCATATTCCACCCATAAATAAAGATACTCGAGCAAATTGCCCAGAAGATCACCGGTATGTGAATCCAACACACCGCCGTTGTCGAGAATCTTATGTTGGTGGTGGCTTGCTCCTTGACCCAAATCCTTCTTCGGTCAAGTAGGTCAGGCTGTGCCTGACGTGATTGGAATTCAAACACAAAAACACATTCTACCGGAGTGTCTCTCGATGCGGTTGTGGTTGATTGTACTGGGGCATCAGCAAGACGTCAGGCACAGCCTGACCTACCTCGCTTGGTATATGTTTTTTTCGTCGCCCATCCGCTGAACATCAATCCATTTTCTGAGATCACTCACCGCAACTGTCCATTCCGATATCTTCCTACCTTCTTCTGAGACCGAACGTCTAGGACTTATTGAACGGTACGGGTTCTCCACGTCAAAAATCGCTTCATTCTCGCGAAAAAAATAGACTTGATTCTGGAATACCACGTCCGATCCTTCAGCATACATCGGCCACCATAAAAGAAAATTCGCAGTTAATGGATCCGTTATGGATGTGATTAGGCATGAATCGAGTTGCTCGTCAATGCTCCGCAGAATTCCTTGATACCACTGTGAGAAATATGCCGTTTTATCCCAGTAATCCAAAGGACACTCGAAACGTTCGCTCAATCCATTAAGGCGAATGACCCCCTGGCTTAGGTGCACGTCATTCTCAGTGTCATCGCAGAATGCAATATCGAACATCACTCAGTCTCCAATGCGTACAGAAGCAGGTGCGAGGCACGCCTGTCCTTTGTTGCCTGACTTTGACGATGTAGAACATTTATATTTACACGGCGGGGTCCCTTTCGAGCATTCCCAGTGTCTCTAAAGCGCGACATACTACCGCATCGCCGCAATCGGGTTGACTGGAAAGTCTCTGGACTACTTCTCGCAGCTCGATTACGGTCGATATTGGAAAGTAACGCTGCTTGTGCGACGCACAGTACCGATACCTGAGTGCAATGCCTACCCACATTTGATCTACTTCCGCGATGGCCTGCGCGGTCCTACCGCGCGATGTTGCCTGCAAAAAAAGATCCTCTGAGTGCCTCTCCAGAAAGTCAAATACGTCATAATAATCAATAATGACATCGTTGGCAGATAGCGCGCATCCTACATCCCATGGGATACGCATTTCGTCACCAGTATCGCAATGTAATGACTTTATGACCATCTCGGTGAGTTGTTCGATGGCACTCTCATTCAGGGCAGGTGTTGCCCAGCCAACAGCGTCACTCTGTCTGATCAGAGATAGGAATGCCTGCTTTACCCGATCTTCAGTAGCATCGCTCCCGTAAAGCTGCATAACACGATGCAAATGATGCATCACGCGATCACTCCGAGTCATTGCTGTCCTTCCCAAGGAACGTTCATCGAATGCCAGATTTATGATTTAATTGATACTGCGATATCTATCGCAGGTTGACACTGGTGAAGATTTATTTTCCCGTGGCAGGATGGCATTGGTTTGAACGCCACAAATGCTGGAGCAGTGCCCCCAGTCGACCATGAGTATGTGTTCTCGTGTCTGTGCGCGACAAGATGTGCCAAACCCGTACCACCGCACACGTCGGGTTGAGCTGCTGGTTGGCCTATTCCTCTGGCTGGAAGTCGAATACCTCGACGAACGGTCCACTACCGTCTTGCCGCTCGAATGTTGACCCAATGGGGGAATCCAGATGAGGAATAATGTCCGGATCGTAGTTTGCAATCGTATTGACATCGTAGACAGAGTGATTTTCCGCATCGTCCATGTACTCGGGTGATTCGTACCCCGACATGAAGCGCCAACCGCTGTCGACATCATCATCGGGTTTTTCGCGATACATGAACGCAACGACATGCCCCTCCACGGTAATCATGTCAGTGGCGATGCAAGCGCCATGACCTGGGGCTAAAGGCTTGATATCTTGCCCTTTAAGACGGAACTTCTTGCTACGTGGATCGATCATCGGCCTAACGCCTCGGTTACCCTGGTTCAAATCATTTGCCACGCATGTCATCTTTGGTTCCCATGACCCCATCCGGCCCCGAACTGACGAACTCTCGAAACCCCTTGTCGGTCGAAAGAACAATCGCGTGTCCCCAGGGATCAATAGCCAGGCTTTCAAGCGGCAGCTCCCGGCGTGTGAGTTCTCTCCACTTGGCTGCCTCAGGGGAGTCCGTTCTCATACCCCAGACGACTAAATCAGACACATTCTCTGGGTACGTATCATTTGCAGAATGATATTCACTATCGATTTCTGCTAGTGCGTGGAACGCGTCTCTGGTCAATCTTTGCATTTCGAGTCGACGCATCGGATTTTCTTGCCAGGGAAACCGCCACCATCCGGCGAATGGGCCACCGATGTAAATTATCAGACAGAATAGACAGGCTTCGACTGTCCGCTCGACCCAGATACGACTTTGCCACATAGCCCGTGCTCCATGATCGACGTGGTTTTGATATGGTATCATACAAAAATAGGTGCTGCTGAAGCACGCCTTATTGAGTAATTCTCTTGCTGTCTCCTGAGTTTCGCGGGGTGGCTCGTGTTGCTTCGCGACGGGAGTCTACAGGAGGCACGACCTCGACAGACATCGATCCGTGGAATTTTCACATTCCAACCAGCGATCAGCACCGGACCGCTCCAACCTCGGCTGTGGGGCCATGAATGTACGCTTTACGGAACCACTGCTTAACGACCGAGTCCAGGCGCAAAGCAGTGCCCCCCAGCCTCGCACAGAAGCCTTTCAGAAACATTGGAAAGTATTGGAGAATTTGCAGTGAAACTTCCTTGCCTGATTTGCGGATATAGAACATTGGATAGCCGGTGTGACTGGGATATTTGCCCGGTCTGCTTTTGGGAAGATGACGTGCTGTCAGGTTCTGATGACGATACTAGTCCCGCGAACGGTGGTCTACGAGTATCGGAAGCGCAGGCGAACTACATCGTTTATCAGTGCTGCTCTCCATTACACCTGATCCATGTCCGAAAACCATTGCCAGAGGAGGAACGAGACGCAAGCTGGCAACCGCTCCCGAATGCCATCGCATTAGCCAAGACTTTGGCGAGTGAAACACAGAACGGGGGAAAGGCCTGAGACCGGTAAACGTTTAGTTGCCTCAGAAAAAAACAGAAGAAGGGGGGCAGGGGTGGCATTCAAACCGATGCCGCCCCGCCAGCCATATCTTGACGAAGCATATCCCGGTTATCAACATACCATGACACATCAGCCTGGGGTCTCGGCAAGTTTTCCTCAAGGGACAACCCGCGTATTTCCCGCCAAAATAGAGATGATCGAAATGAACATTGTCAACGCGGCGATGGACTTGCTTTCTACGTTGCCGCACAGTATGTGCGGTCGAGGTCCATTTCATCCAACCGAACGGAACGCCTCGCTTGAAAAGTCGCTGGAGTTCCTTCTAACACTCTACCCGGACATTCCGAACAATCCTGAGTATTTTTGCCTGTTGAAGGAATACGCAGGCTACTCGATCTATTGGGATAATCGTTACCCTCTAACTCTTGATGATCACCGTGTTGAAGTGTATGGATACGATCCGTCAAGCAATTATGCGATGTTTGAAGAAGAAAATCTCTGGGTCGGAGAGTACTTCATGATTGGATGGTGCATGTACGTCTCAGAACATTCTCTCGCGGAGAATAATGGAAGTTTAACTGAATGGCCATTCAATTCGCGTTCCACTCATTTTGCTTTGCGGTTAAAAGATCCCAACGATCCAGTTGTGTACTACCGAATTCCTGGCATCGATGAGCGGCCAAGCCAAGTCTTTGCCCCCTACGCAGGATCTGTCACGGATTGGCTGCTCAAGTTGTTTCACTTACGTGGCCGTTGCCCGAATGAGGTACACTGGGCGCAGCTGGTCGAAATCGAACGAGAAAAACACAGAGCACTCGAACGAATCAGTTCCTTACCCGACCGCTGATTGAGACCGCCCGGCAGGGGGCACTGGTTTTAGTGCTACAAAATCGAGGTCGTGGCACTGCTTCGCGACTGTACTCGGTCGTTAAGCAGTGATTTCCTGGGTATGCGAGTCTCTCTGAGCGCTGCCAAACTGCGCCGCACTGCAGCGGTGGCACGAGATCATCGATTGCGGAGTGACTTTGCGACGACGTTGACTCAGTTGCTGCCTGTGACGCATCGGTTCTGCCTGGGAAATTCCAACTTGCCTGGAAAGATGCGATCGCCAGCAGCTGGTGAACCGGACAGCTCCAACCTCGGCTGTGGGGCCAGGGGTCATCACGAAAACACTGCTTAGTGACTGAGTGCCGTCCCGAAGCAGTGCCACGGCCACCTTTTTTTGGCATTTAAGCCAATGCCACATTGGCGGGAGCAGGAACCGTGGGACGAAGAACGAGGACAACTGTTCTATTCATCCGATCCACTAACCAAGCCAGCCCGGGCGAGGCGTTCTTTCACGTCGCCGCCCCGTTTTACGGGCAAGCCCAAGCTGCGGTTTCTAGCCGTGGTCGTTTACTTCCGTTATAGTCTGCGACAGAGGCTGGAGCATGAACCCAGCAATCGATATCGGACGAGTCGAGGGGGGAATCGTGCGGAGCACCGGGTATCTGTGGACCGAAAAGCGGGTGTTCGAAGCTGAAGGTGACGAGAAAAGACGACTCAACGTCACTCACACCTGGCGTTGCAAAATCCCGGCTGCGACGATCATTCCGCTCAGGATGAACACCTATTTGTTTCCTAGGGATCATGTGTCGGTAAAGAGTATCGGTGAGGATTCCAACGAATTTTCTCCGCGAAGGAAGTCGGCGAGCCGCCGCTGGTGCTCGCCAACAGTGTGTTCTTCGCCGTCAGGCAGCCATTCGCGCTTCCCAGATCGAACGCAATCTCGAACCGCACTTTCGATTTGACGCACCGGCAACGGTTCAACATGTGCGGCGAGCTTGTGAGTTGATTGGTGTGGGCCGCGAATGATCCAGTGAGGGAACCGCGAGTGAATCGTCAGTCGCGACCAGGCATCGAACCCAAAGCGTAATCACACAAGAGAGATGACTATGAAAATGAGATGTATTACGTTGGCGTTTTTCGGTTTCTGGTGTCTTGGACACCTCGATGTATCCGCTCAGGAAGTACAAAATGCCAATCACGAGAAAAGAGGATTTCCCGATTTTGGATTCATGGTAAGTTCCTCTGAATACATCCAAAAATATTCCGACCAGCCGGTCTTCCGACTCAAAGCGGACTTCCCCACCGAGAAACCAAAACAACTGCCTGACTTTATGGCCATAGACTTCAAGAAGGAGCCCAAGAAGTATATCGAAGCGGTTCGCGATTACGCATTTGAGGGAAATCTTCCACACTGGGATCCGTACAAGAACAAGACTCGCAACTGGTACCATATTCCGTGGTTACACCCCACCACCACCGGTCCGAATGCGTACCCACCGAACGGTGGAACCGAGGGATTTCACGGACTCATTAAGGAAGCACCGCTGTCATCGCTGCAGTTGGGGCCACACCATCAGGGAATTCCGGGCGACTATTCGGTGTATGCCATCACGTTGGTAAACGATATGGCAGGGTATGCGATGGGGAGAATGTGGAACGACCCTGAAAACCCCGATCCTAAAGTTCTGGATAAGCGGTTTGGCCGTGATAACGGATTTCCTGAAGGAACCGTGTTCGCAAAGCTGTTGTTTACTGACGCACCGAAGGGTACTGATCGAGTGGATTACCTGAAAAATCCGCTGCAATGGAAGGCATACATTACGGAGAACTTCTGGCTCTCTCCGACTCGGGTCGTTAGTACTGTGAACCTTTTGCAATTGGATATTTCGGTGCGTGATCCGCGTGCGAATCGAAGTCCACAGAACCCGCAAGGAACGGGTTGGGTATTTGGGACCTTTTGCTATAACGGAATGTTGAATCACGAGAACAAATTCATGAACCTCGTTCCACTTGGAATCATGTGGGGCAACGACCCTGAGGACAAGACCAACAAGACTTCTCCATTTCCTCCTACGTTGACGGTCGTGAACAAGGACCTCAAGGAAACGGTGATCTTCGAAGATCAGAACTTACCGCCGCAGCATCTTGGCTGGAACGGCCGTTTGAATGGCCCGGCCGACCTGAATACAGTCTCTTGCATGTCGTGCCATAACGCCGCGCAGTATCCACAGACAACTTCCCTGGTTCCGGTCGGTGCCGTACCAGACGGTGGCTTGACGCCCCCAACTCAGGGGGGGACGGACGAGTGGATGAAGTGGTTCCAGAATGTGGAATGTGGCACCTCAATGAACCCGCAAACATACTCCACTGATTTTTCATTTCAGGTGGCTATTGCTTTGCAGAATTTTTATAACGTGAAGAGCATCAATCAGCAGGGCAATTGGGCGAGTGAATATAAGCTTGCTATCGAGCCGATTCGGCGTGGGCGAACCCTCCGCGAGTATAGCCCAACGAAACCTGCCCGTTGAGACACGTCAGGGGTTGGCTACATCGGCGCAGCCTTCACATTGACTTGTCGAAGTCGACGGTGGTAGTGACTACCACGACCACCGTTTTTGTGGCATTCAAACCGATGCCATCCTGCCTGATGTGCTGCGGTGCGGGTTTGGAATATCATGTCCCCTGGGACGTACGCGGGTGAATTTGATCGTGAGGCAGGATGGACTATGGTGCATTTGGACGATGCCGTTCAGAAGTGGTTCCTCGAGTGCGGGTGGACCTGCCAGCATTCGACGAAGGTCCCCGACACGATTCCTGTCTCGCACCCTGCTCACGAGATTCTTCGCACGTTCGGCGGCATCAAGCTGTTGGAAAATGATTGCGATGACGACGACCCGTACGAAAAGTTCGAGTTTCGTCTTATTCCATCCCCGGACAGCGCAATCCAGGCATGGTCTAGACGCCTCAGATCACAACTTGTTGGCATCGCCAACGAGGATGGTTGCCACGCAGAACTGTATGTCGATGGGACTGGGCGGTGCTTCTCTAACAGCTTGGTTCACGGCGCCTTCGCATTTGCTGGCGACTCGCTCGGTGACACACTCCTCGGTGTGCTGAATCACCGAAGGTATCGCCCACTCCTTCGCCCCTGGCAGAACGAAATCTCGATGTACGGAGAATGGATTGTTCGGGGTGATCCGCGAGTTTATGACTATGGGGCAAAGTGGTACTGGTTTTAGCGCCACGACTACCGTTTTTGTGGCATTCAAACCAATGCCACCCTGCTCGCTACGGTTTTGAAGCGGGGACTTGGGGCTTCTGAATCTGCTTCAGACAGTAACGGGCTTCTGGGCGGAGGGCGGGATCGGATTGCTGGCTCAAGTTTTGCACGACGGGGATCGCGGCACTCGCGGCTGGCCCGAGTTCTGCGAGGAATTGAACGAGTCTGGACTGGGTACACCGTCTGGGCTTTTCCAATGCCGCGATGACTTTCGGCAGGGCCGACAAGGCATTCTTCCCCAGTCTCTCGAGTCCTATCGCACCCGCGGTGGCAATGCGGGGATCGGGATCCGATAGGGCCGACTCCAACAAGGTGACGATCTCGTTTTTTCCCAGTCCCGTGGCAGCCAGTGCAGTGATTGCCTCGACACGCTGCTCCGGAATCCCGTTTTGTGCGAGCGGCAGCAGGTCCCCAATTGCCGGCTCGGATGCCTCGCCAAGCTGACCAAGCAGGAAGATTGTTCGCAGCTTGCGAGGTTCGTGTTGCAGATCTTTTCGCAGCTCGTCAACAGCGAGTTTGGCCGGCTCGCCAATATTAGTGATCATGTGACCATATTCCTTAAAGTCTTTGCCATCACGCATTCGCTGAAACAGGATCGGTCCAATTTCTGCTGCAGCAGGCCCTAACATGACGATCGCGCGAGACGCGGAATCGTCCATCTGTCGTTGGCTGATCGCCTCCAGCAACAGAGGCAGTGCCGGTTTCGCGGCCGGGCCTAAAGTCCCCAGGATTTGCAGGACAGAGTCGCGTCTCCGTTTGTCCTTTGCCAGATCCATCAGTTGCGGTAGTGCCTGGGCGACATTCGGCCCCAGTCTCTGCAGTGCTGCGGTGGATTCGTGAGACTGTTCGCCTTCTTCGACAAAGACTTTCATCACTCTGGGGAGCACGTCCGCTGCGGTCGGATCGATCCGCGCGATGGCGATTGCGGCCAATGAGGCCGTATTTCCTTCGTCGGAATTCAAGAGTTTACGAAGTGCAGGAACGGCGGCAATCGCCTTGCCCTCCAGGTTCCCCAGCAAACGGACAGCGCGCGTGCGATAAGGGTCACTTTCGTTTTCAACCGCCTGGGTCAACTCCACAAGTATCTCGGGACTGAGAAGGTCCAGATCTTCCGTACTCAGAGCTGGTTGTGCTTCATCAGGAAAGCTACGTAAACACTCGATATACAACTCACGAATTTCGGGCTGATCGGATTTGATTTGCAATAACGCTCGCATCGCATCGGGGGGAATCCCGCCTGTAAAATCGGGTTGTTTGACGACCCGAATGAGATCCGGAATCGCCTCAATTGATTTCGTCGTTTGTGCGGCCAGTCGATGGATGATCTGACTGGCGAAGTTGAGGTCTTTGCGTTCCCCGGCGGAGACTGCGAGTGGCAGCATTTCACGCAGGACAGGCAACACCACTTGGAATGACCGTGGCTCATTTGCCAGAGCCAGAATTGCGGACTTACGGATCGTGAGATCCTCGTCCTTGATGAAGCCGGAGAGTGCCGCGACTGCCGCGTCATCAGCCTCGATAAATGTCGCCAGTAATGCGATCGCCCACTCGCGTGAGGCCAGTGGCGTCTCCGCACTTTTGGCGATCTCAGCCAGCAGTGGAATTGCTGGAGTGCCAATTCTCTGGAGCCCGGCCGAACATTCCTCCGAGGTACTTTGACACCCTGAATCCTTGCAGCTGGAGAGGAAGGTTCTAATCTCCGGGAAGGCCTCGACTGCAGGCGGACCGGCTGTTCCGATGGCACCGATCAAGTTCGCTCCCAACCGAGCGATTTCATATTGCAACTCATTGTAATATTCCGAGTCCATTGCCGCTTCGCGTTGAGTACACGAGGTCAATGCGGCCCGCAAGGCCGGCAAGTCCTCAACTCGGACGCCGATCTGCGTGATCGCCAGTACGACGGAATGACATGCCTCCGTCTCGGCGGCGGTACGCTCTGGACCATCCTGAAAATAGTTGCCCAGCAGCGTCGTTAATTCAGGAAGTGCCGACGCGACGTCGATCTCTGCGGCCGACAGAGACATCACCGCAGTGACTGCCGGAACTGACCACTCTGGCTGCGGACTCTTCAGGGACTGCAGAATGTGCGGCAGTAAACCGGGCTCGCGCGGACTAAGGCGAGCGAGCGCCAGTGCCGCCAGTTGTTGTACTTCGACTTTGTCAGACGCAAGACCTTGGCGCAGGGCGGGGAGCAAAGTGGAAACTTCGAATTGCGAATCCACCAATGAATCGAGGATCGTCTTGCGCCTCGTTGACGACTCAGAATGCGACAGCAAAATCCCTTCGAAAAGGGGCGTTGCGTCTGGTTCCAGCCGCATCAACATCTGGGTGGCCATCGAAGCGGTATGCTCACAATTCAGCCAGGGCAATAAAGATTTGGCCAACGCGGCTTGATTGCCGGTCGCGGGTAAATGCTGCAATAAAATCGCTGCCAGAGCCTGGTCGTCGGCGTTTTCGCTATTCAATTCTTGTTGCAGGACCTTTTCGCAGGCGGGCTCAGACAACGCAGTTGAGATTGCGTGCCAGGCTGAATTCTTCAAGAACGCATTGTCGCTAAACAGGAATTTGGAAAACGATTTCACCCCTGCCAATTCACGACCCTCAAACCGGCTGACGTAGACGGTGTTCGAGACATACTTATCCATCAGCAGAAAGAAAATGTCAGGGTCATTGTCTCCCGGATCAAGCTTTAAACGATTGACGGCGCGGGAGGCGGCCTCTTTGAGATCGTCCGAATTGGTCGTAGCGAGCAACTTTTCTAACGTCGGAATCGCAACCTTGGCGGGGTAACCAATGTGCCCGAGAGCGGAGATGGCGTAGATCTGGACGTTGTAATTGTTGTCGTCCAGCAACTTGATGAGCGTCGGAACGTGAGCCTGGGCGTATTCCCGCATGCAGCCGAGCGCATTAGCCGCGTGAGCTCGTTGATCTGGATCGTGTTTAGTCAGCTGACCCGCAATTTCGGGGATGGCCTCTTTCGCCAACTCTCCCAGACCGCAGAAGATCTCCACGATCTCAAGTTGCAAGTCCCCTTCCACTGTGGGGAAGATTTTCCGCAATCCGGGGACTGCGAACCTGGCACTGTGACGACTGAGGTTTAAGTCCTTCACGATCTGCCAGCCATAATCCTTCTGGGGCAGCGCGGCGACGATCGCTTGTTGAACTGCAACATTATCTGGTGCGATCGCCAGCAGGGCCTTCGGCACACCCAACGTGGATTCCTGGCCTTCCTTAAATAATGCAATCAAATCAGGGACCGCCACGTTCGCTTTCGGTCCTAATCGCCCCAAGCTGGAAACGGCATTGCTGCGGACAGTGTAGTCCGGATCTTTGAGAGCAGCCCGCAGATCTGAAATCAGGGACTCGGGACTGAGTGGGAGTTGTCCCAGCATCCCCGTCGCCCACTCGCGAACGTTCTTGGATTCGTCCTTCGTCAATTGCCGAACGAGATCCACCGTCTCGCGAGATTTGTCCTGAGATTGCTTGATGCCAGCCAGCGCCACCTGTTTCAGCCAATCATCCCCCTGGCGCGCAGCAACATGCAGGCGTTTTATTAGCCTCGCCGGGTCGGCTGGCGGCATTTCGACGAGCTTAGAGAGGATGTTGCCATGGATCGCGTGATGCTGCATGATCGCTTGAGGACTGGCATCGGCTGGCAAAGGCTTTTCGAAGTGCTCGGCCAGATCAAATAGCGGTTGCGCAAAAGAGGTTTCTTCAGGTGGTATGGCGTGAATCGAGTCATTGAAAACTTGCCGCACTAATTCGGGATGGTCTAAGGCTTCTCGCAATGTCGGCACGATTTGTGGTGCGGCGATGCTCCGTCGAGAGAGAATTACGGCAGCGGCGGCTCGTACCTGCAGCGGCTGTTCTTGATTGTTGAGCCGGCCTACTATTTTTTCCCGATTCGGTTCGTCGTAAGCGGCTGCGTCCCAATGGTCAACCAACACGAGCACGGCCGCACGCTGGATGTCGGCTGGGGTGGTTGCATCAGACAGGATTTTGAGGATTAATTGTAAACCGTCCGCCTTCGCATCGCGAATTCCACGCACGATGTTCTTAGTCTCTTTCCATTCGTTGCCACCGGACAAAGCCAGTTGCTTTAATAGACGATTCACCTTATCGGTCAGATTTGTCGCATACAGTGCCATCGCATTGGCCGCCTCAGAGCGGACGTCGGGATTCGAGTCACTTTGGGCGCGCTCAATGAGCGGTAGTGCTGCGGGCAATCGAGGCTCACATTTTTG
>JAZKFE010000405.1:18479-19994 GCA_040386595.1 Planctomycetota bacterium
CCGTCGTGCACGCTCTCGATCACCGCGATGCGGACTTTGGAATCAGTTTCCGAGAAGAGTCTTTCCAGAATGACGATGGCCTCGGCCGACATGGGGCGCAACCGGCCGAGACCTTGGGCAATGCTGACTCGTTCGGCTCGTTTTTCTTCAGACCGGTCATCAATAAACGGTTGGAGCGCATCGAATTGTCCGCATTGAGCCAGGACCCCCACAATTTCGGTATCAGACCAGGATTTACCAAGTAGTTTCAGCAGTTTCGGGATAGCCGGTCGTGCGGCCGTACCGAAAGATTTCAAGGCTCTGACGAGATTGTAAGCATCGTAGGGGCCTGCTTTTTCCAACGCCGCAATCATCACGGCGGCGGCTTGCTCGGTCTGCATGGGGTTGTTATTCGCCAGTGTTTCCAACGCCCCGCACGTAACCAACTCAAGCTCTTTCTCGTCTTGAAGCTTCTTACCCAGGGCGGGGATGGCCTGATCCGACTGAGTGCCGTGCACGCCCAACGCTTCAATCGCCGCGACCCTTACCCCCGAGTCGGGATCGGACAATAGTTTTAAAAGTGGTGGAACGGCCGAAGCGGACGGAGTCAACTCTTTCACAAGCTTGCAGACCCGCTCGCGGACCGGACTTTGGGGGTGGGACATCATCTCGATCAACATCGGCAGTGCCGAGTCGTGATGGGCGTCCTGCAGGCGTGCTTCCACATCGTCGGGCAACGGCTTATCGGCCAGGGCCTCTTTTAACGCTTCAAATGCCTGATCATCGTTGGCTTCCGAAACCGGAGGGCGTTCCTCAGGAACGAGCGGCGGGATCTGGTCGAAGGGATTTCTGACCAGCTTGTTCTGAGGCGGCGGAGCCTTGAGGTTGGCCACGTAAACGACCAGAGAAATGGAGACAATTCCGCCCAAAAGAATGAATGGCAGATTCGATCTTCGCCGTTTCGGTTGATCCATGGTGCCCTCGTGTGCTCCAGCCGATTGGAATTCGACTTCATGATTCTGGACGCTGAACCTCTTGTCTCAATCGTAACGGACCATCGAGAAACCGCAACGGCGATCAGTGGCAAGTTGTACAAAAGAATTGAACAGATCTATTGGGGGGATTAATGGAAAGCCGGTCTCGCACGTTGCTGGCGGAATGGCACTGTTTCACGACTGTACACAGTCGTTAAGCAGTGTTTTCGTGTTGCGGTCGATTGCCCCGTACCCGGCAAGTTGGAAGTTCCCAGGCAAAGTCGCGTAGATCAGGCCCCCGTGCGTTAGGCGGCTGCAGCCGTCAACTGGTGAGGGGGGGGCACGCTCGACGCGGCTGATATTGTCTCCCCTCGCCTCGGTATTTCCGGGGAGAGGGGGCGGGGGTGAGGGGCTCGGTAAGTCTCCCGATTTTCGTCGTTTTTCAGCCGTTTCCACCTTTTTAGTCACTTTCCAGCCCGTAGTCTCCCCGCGCCAACTCAATCTGTGTGAACTCACCAGGAAACCCCCTCACCCCCAGCCCCTCTCCCCGGAAATACCGGGG
>JAZKFE010000406.1:0-2675 GCA_040386595.1 Planctomycetota bacterium
CAATCATGTTCGTATGATAATTCTGCAGGAACTTGATGAACCTCTCGGGAGTCTTGCCATTGTCATAAGCGAGATCCCCGGCAATGAGGGCGAAATAGGGCTCTTGCTTGGCGGCCAGAATGTTTGTTGCCACCGCGTTTATATCGACGCCGCTGTCACCACCCGAGACGAACTGAATGGTATTCGTGGCCTTCGCCGGCATCGTGCGAAAGCGATACGTCGGCCCCATCCCACCAACCTGAAACTGGTACTCCGTTCCGGGGCGTAACCCGGTCAGCTCACTGCGGTGAACCTTGAGGTTGGTGTTGGTAAAGGGCTTTAAGAGCGACTTGCCAATCTGCCACATCGGCGTTTCCAGAGTCGCATACTGGATCGACTGATCGGCCGATGTCTCGGGGCCCACCCACTGCACGGTCATGGTGGTGGTCGGATCTTTTTGCCACGTCAGGAACAGCGTATCCAGACCGAGCGGTGCTGCGGCAGGCGGCACCGATTCCGGCTTCGCGGCTGCATCTTGGCCGAATAGGTCTGATCCGACGGACAGAACTGCAGCGAGACCGCCGAGAGACGAACCCAGAAAGCTTCGACGAGGCAGCAGGGGCATAGAACAATCCCTCAGGTATGGAGTGCTGGTCACAAGTTGATTCAGGCGAAGTGCCGGGGTGACAGCTTAGCACGCTAACCGCTGCGGTAGGAGTGAACGAGGTGGCCCACACCGGGTTTCACCAATTCTTCATTCGCCTCCGTCAGTGACGTGATCGAGGTGATCCTGACCGAGGCTCGAAACGAAAACAGAGTATTTCCCTTGGTCTCTAGGAAATACTCTGCTTTGTGTTTGGCGGTGAACTTGGATCTGCGAGCTCCCGCGGACATCAGCCTTTAGGAGTCGTGTTGCGTGAGATCTGCTCGAGCAGCCCATACATCCGGTCGTCATGATGCGGCTGTGAATCTTGCCCCGAGTGAATCGGATAGGTCGGCTGAACTTTGGCTTCGCCGCAGATGACGGTCAACAGATTCGACACCAGCCGCGAACGTTCTCCCTCACCTAACCCCAAGCCTTTGGCCTCCAGCTGATGCACGGCTTCGTACACGATCTCGACCGCACCCTCGACGACGATCTTGCGGGCGTCGACCAGGGCCTGAGCCTGTTGTCGCACCAGCATCGACTGGGCGATCTCGGGGGCGTAGCTGAGGTCGGAGAGTTCGAACGCCAGCACTTCAGTACCGGCAGCATTCACCTTGGTTTGCAGCAAGGCCACCATTTCGGCACCAATGGCCTGCGCTTCGGCCTTCAAGCTGTGGCCATCGTGGGATTCGTACGGATACTTCGAGGCAACTTGCTTCAGCACGGCCATGGCCTGCGTCTTCACGAAGCCATGGGCATCCTCAATGTCAAAAGTGACTTTTTTGGAGTCCACATAGCGATAGGTGACGACCGCCGCGATCACAATGGGATTGCCGTTGCCGTCGGCGACCGTGGTTCGAGCCAGATCCAGCGTTTGCCGCTTCGTACTTACCGTATGGAGTTGGCGGCCCCAGATATTTCGGAAATAAAGCCCCGGCTGCGTCAGGAGCTCTGAAAACTTACCCCAGTAAATTAGGACTTTCTCTTCCTGCGGATGCACGATCACAATACTGAAAACGACGGTGAGAAGCCCAATAATACCGCCAAAGAATATGACCAGTAGTACGAAACCGACAATTGTTTCTAACATGTGCCGTTCCCCATCGATATACGTATCGAACTCGTGAATTTGCCTGATCCGGGCTCGATGCCCCAGCGATTCTTACAAAGAGAAACGGTAACCGAACACACTTGGATCATCGAAATACATACGGACACAGGGACGATACGAAAGAACGCTGAGAAGGGAGTTTTTAGCCACAGATTAACACGGATCAAATCATCCTGTGTTTGTGTTATCTCATGACGCCAGCTGAATAGTCCAAGACTGGCTGTAATCGCCAGACAAGGTCTGCAAACGCTGACCCAATCCGTGTTTCGTTCGTGTCAATCCGTGGCTAAAACTCCCTCTTCGTATGAACTCTCCGTGTCTCCGTGGTGCAACTCTTTCTTCACGAATACCGGAAGTAAAAGTGCTCTAGCCGAATGTGCGCGGGGGTTGCTTGGGCTTGGTTGGCAGTGGCTTGGCGATGGGGGCCGACGGCGGGGCCGCCTTTGAGGAAGAATCGGGAATGGTCTTACGTTCACGCCGGAGTTTTACGATCTCGTCGGGGGCAATCAAAAATGTTCCCTTTTTAAAGACCGCGCGAATCTTGCCGAGATCAATCAAGGCTCGAATTTCCGCTTCCGGAATCCCGAACTCAGCAGCAACTTCCCGTAGCGTTTTCGTTGGCAGTGGCATGTCAGTGCCTCCTTCGCAGAGCCACAATCGACATCCCGCTTGATGATCCGAAGTCCGGATCGACAGCGAACGTCGTGCATTGTGGTCGTGTTTGTTGGATTGGTATGGGAATTCGGGAAGTTGGTGACATCGTCATCGCCAGCCCCAATGGGATACGCTTCTATCTTACGGGAGATCTGTCGGCATTCAAATCTGGAACCGGCAATTTGCCGGGGTCATCGCCCCATACGACGACGCCGTGAAGGATGCTGGGAGGGTGAGGCTCCTGCCGAACCGCTTGGTCTACTGGGGGCGAAAAGACCAAGCGGT
>JAZKFE010000407.1:0-6433 GCA_040386595.1 Planctomycetota bacterium
CCAATCCGTGTTATTCTGTGTTAATCCGTGGCTCAAAAACTCTTCTTAAAAGAACCTTTAAAACTCCGTGTTCTCCGTGTCTCCGTGGTGCCCATGTATTTTTTATTGCCGACAGCGTGTAACACACCATCCAACTCACGCTGGACGCTCGCCTACGAAGACGGACGAGTCGGCAACCGTGACTGCCGGTACGCAAAAATCGCAGGGCAGACACCAAGGTCTGCCCTGCGATTTCATTTTGTGGCTTCGAGATCCGACTAATGCTGATTGTTATTCAGCTGGCTTTTCGGACTCGGGCTGTTTCTCTTCGGGTTTGGGTTCCGCAGGCTTCTCCTCGGCTGGCTTGGCAGCATCGGGTTTCTTTTCTTCAGCCTTGGGTTCTTCTGGCTTGGCTTCCTCGGGCTTGGGTTCGGCCGGCTTGTCGGCGTCAGCCTTTGGAGCTTCCGCGGCGGGCTTGGCATCGGGCTGAGCTTCAAGCTTGGGCTCGGCCGGATTGGCTTCTGCCGGAGCGGCTTCACCGGGCTTAGGCTCGGCCTTAGTCTTCTCTTTCACCAGGCTTGCACGAGACAACCGCAGCTTGAGGAAGTTCTCTTCCGAGATCACGTAGTACCAGTCGGCGAAACGCTCGTTGAGCTCTTTCACCTTCTTCTGGCTCTTGGCAACCTTGTCGTCGTAGACCTTCAAGTCGGTTTCATACTTCTTGGTCGCAGCCAGCAGATCGGCCTTGGCCTGTTCTTCAGCAGTCGGTCCCTTGGGAGCTGCGGGAGCAGCCACGGGAGCCGCTTCCGGTTTGGCTTCGGCCGGTTTTGCTTCAGGTGCTGCCGGTTCCTTGGCTTCAGGTTCAGGCTTCGCTTCGGGAGCAGCTTCGGGCTTCTCTTCAGCCGCCTTCTCAGGAGCGTCCTGGCAATCCCCCTTCTTCGCCGGTTCGTCGGCCTTGGCTTCGGGTTTGGCTTCAGCCGGCTTTTCTTCTGCAGGTTTTTCCTCGGCTGGCTTCTCTTCTGCTGGCTTGTCGGCAGCAGGTTTCTCTTCAGCGGGCTTTTCTTCGGCCGGCTTAGCTTCTTCAGGCTGAGCGGCAGCCGGAGTTTTCTCGGCGGGTGTTGCAGCTTTTTTGCCGGGGGCTTCGGGCTTCGGCCCCAGAGCGGCCGGGTCGAAGTGAGCCGTGATGAAGACATAGCGGCTCTTGGTGGAACCCTTCTCTTCAACCTTTTCCTTCTTGCCGTCCTTCTCTTCTTGTTTCCGCTGATCGGCTTCCAGGCCGGTTTCCATTTCCAATTCCGAACCGACGAAGACTTCGCCGAACCGCAGGGTATAAGCGACCCCCGCGTCGGTAATCGGGATCATTTCGCCTTCGTTACAGATCAGCTGGCCGTCGGGCTGAAAGTAGAAACCCTTGGCTTGCAGGTCACGCATGGCAACCTGATCCAAGGCGATACCCTTGTCGGTTTTCAAGTCAGAGCTCAGACCTTCGGGTTTTTCGCGAACGCCCAGAATCTTCAGATCGGCCAGAGCCGTCGTCATCGTCCGGACTTCGTCCTGGTTCACTTCTTCTTTCGCAGCATCCAAACCGTCTAATGTCCACGGATCGGCGGGCTTGGCGCGCTTCAAGACGTTCGTTTCTTGACCGACCAGCTTGCCCTTTTTCTTATCGATGGAGTACTTGTTGACGACGATTTCGCTGAGGTTTTCCCCCTGCAATTGCAGCAAGTCTGATTCGATCCAGTCAGCGAACTTCGTCGACAGATCGATATTCAGCTTGGCCATATAGACCGATTTTTCACCCGGGTTGCGAATGTAGTAGTAGCTGTCGCGATTGGGGACACGTTTACCAATGATGTAGTCGACCAGCACTTTGCCGGACGCGTCCTTCAAGGTCACGCGCTGGCCGCGGCCCTTCAACTTCTTGTTGTCCTCATCGAGCGGATCGACGACTTGCATCGCGACATATTGCTCGGGATCTTTCGTCGCGAACTGTTCTTTTTTGATGCCGATGACCGACGCGGCGGTCTTGGCCAAACGGTCCTTGCCATCGGCCGGGTAGTTGCGGTGCGAGCCGATGATCCACTTGCCGTCCTTCTGCTCGACATTGAACACCTTGGAACGGGTGCTGTCTTCGCTGAAGCTGACGACGGTCAACGACTTGGCAGCGGTCGCATCGAAGTCCGCGTAGAAGGGACGGCCCAAGTCGCCAAACTCGTCGGGTGCCTTGGGATTGGCCGGTGCAAAAAAGGCCGCGAGGACAACCGACACAGCGGCGACTCCGACATAGCTGAGGGTTCGCGTCGATTCGTTCATCGAGGTGTCTCCAAAATATTCTGTGGCGTCCAGACTGCTGGACCGCATTGCAGATTCAATAGCGCCGATTCAATGACTTGTCCGCTTCGATAGCGGACCGTTCTCTCCCCCGGCCCCGGAATGACCGGGGCCCGGAGAGAGCAGCGTGCTTCAATTATTGCTTGATCAGACGATCCGGATTGATGTTCCGATTCTCGTCCGCAGATCGTCGTAAGAAGACCCACAGTCCAACGAGTAACGCCGGAATGGGAGGCAGAATCACCGACAACAGGCTGTAGCGGAATTCGATATTGCGGATCTCACGCTCGCTTTCATTGCGAGCCTTTTCGATCTGCTGCTTCTTGCGGTTCTCGATTTCCGATTCTTCAATCGCCAGTCGACGCGATTCTTCTTCCTGCAGGATCCGACTCTTCTGCAACTTGGCCCGCTCGTCCAAAGTCTTATCGCTTTGCACGGCTTGGATTTGCTTTTGCAAGCGTTCCTTGGCCTCTTGCAGTTGCTTCTTGGCTTCCTTCTCCGCAGCGTCACGTTCTTCATTCCGTTTCCGGGTGAAGACCTGTGTCCGAGCCTCGACGGCGGTCAAAGTGCGTTCCTTGGCACGTCGCTTACGCAACGGAATCAAGGCTTCTTCGCCAGCCAATTCGTCGACGCAATCCAAGGCAAACGTCACGTTGTCGAGACGCAGGTTGTACAAATCGCGTTCACGAATATCGAACATCGAATCCGAGATCAGATCGATGTCGCAGACGTAAATCACGTTGACTTGCTCGCCCGGTTCCTTGGCATCTTTGGCGACCGGCTTGGATTTGATTTGTGCGGCCAGAACATATTGCTCGCCGTCGGGCAGCATATGAGCGGCTTCACGATTGATCTGGGGGCCACCCATGCCGAAGAAGCTGGGGGTTTCCTTGATCAGCTCTTCCCAGGGGATAGTTCCCGATTGCGTGCTGGAACGCAGCAAGGGGATGAACTCCAACCCGGCGTTTTCACGTTGACGAATCGTTCCGGGGAACGGAACCAGCATCTCTTGCAAACCGCTGGTCACCGGGCTCTTGGCACTGAAGCCACCCACACCGGGGCTCTTAGCTCCAACCCAAATCAGTTCCGGCCCGATCATTAGGTCGGTGTATTCCGGGTGCGGTGTGTATTGGTCGAAGACGACCTCACCGTTATCCCAGGCGACGCCCAACAAATTCATCAAACGTGTCGCCTTGCCGTTGTCAGCCTTGGGCTGAGGGGGTGGTTGGCCACCACCACCGAACGGGCCGCCGCCACCCTGGCTGGGCTTGGGCTGACGCGGGGCACTGCGGATATCAAACAACGGAACCGGATCATCGAAAATCAACGTCGGTTTGCCTTGTTTGACGTAGTCCACAAAGTGCTGCATTTGCGGTTCAGTCAAGGACGAGGGCAACACCGCGACCAGCACATCATAGGTGCCAGTGATCGGCGAGTCGGCCATGACCTGTTCGACTTTGTATTGCTTCTTCAGCTCGGTCACGATCCGCCATTCGGGTGATTGCCGGAACGTCGCGGGATCGAACCCACCCGCCAGCTTCACATCCGTCGTGAGGATGCCGATGCGGACTTCCTTGTCGGTGACAATCGTGCGGATCGAACGTGTCAGCTCGTATTCGACGGGGGTTCCCACATCGAAGAACGGAATAACAACTTCCTTATCCGACCCGCTGCTGATGACGCAGCCCATGTAAATCGACTCGACAGAGAACTTACCGCCGCGTTGACTTTGGACCGTTTGCGGATTGATGCCGAAACCCTTGGCTTCGTCGGCGGCCGTGCTGAACTGATCAGTCTCGACGATGCGGACGCGGACCTTATCGCCACCAATCTGATCGAACTGACGCAGCAAACCAATCAGGTTGCTGCGAGTCGCGACGTACTCGCCGGGGACCTTGGGGCTGATGAAGGCCTGGATCACGACCGGCTTCTTGGCGTCGATTGATCGTAGGGTTTCACGAGTCGTCGGGTAGACGCTATAGATGCGTTCGGCGGTGAAGTCGGCTCGCATACCGGCGAATCCGGAGACCGCAATATTCAAACAAACCAGAGTGACCGCCAAGGCGACGCCACGAGCCAGATAATGCCAGCCCATCGAGCCGTGCGGCCCGCCACTCCAGTGACGCTTGGCGATCATCACCAAGTTCACATACAGCATGAATGCGGCGAAAGAGACGAAGTACAGGATGCCCGAAAGGGGCACCATCCCCAGACCGAAGTCGCGGAGATGTTCGTCGATTCCCAGGTTGTTGAGCTTCGACAGGAATCCCCAGTCGGGAAACACGATCCGTCCCAAAGCCACCGGGACGGCACAAATGGCCGAGCCCAGGATGAACGCCACCGTCGGGCTGTTGGTCAACACCGAGGCGACCATCGCGGCACTCAGCAGAGCCGCACCGGAGATCCAGTAGCCAATGTAATTGGCCAGAATCAACGTGAAGTCAAAGTCATAATCGATCGGATTGAAGATCGAACTGCCGGTCAGGAACTTCAAGACGATCGTCGTTCCGAAGACGAACGAAAACGCCAGCGCCGTCGTGTAAATCGCGAGCAGAGAAAAATACTTGCCCAGCAGGATTTCAATGTCGTGCGCGGGGAGCGTAAAGAGCAGTTCGTCAGTTCCCTGCTTCTTTTCCTCTGACCAACTGGTCATGGCGATGGCAGGAATGATGAACAGCAGAATGAGCGAGAACCAGCCGTTGAGCTGATCCAAAGTCGCCTGGTTATCGGCGAAGAATTCGGGAGTGAATGCTCGAAAGGCCATCAAACCCACGAACGCTACCACAAACAGGTAGCCGATCACGCTTGAGAAGTAACTCAAGAAGTTGCGTTTGAAGACCGCGAGGATCACATGTGGTCGCAGGGCCATAGATGCTGTTTCCTCAAGTCAAGGAATCAAGTGAAGCTGTCAAAGACTGAACGAGAAGGCAATACGCGGGGAAAAATGCCGCGGACTACGCTTTACCGAGTGTGAGCTGGCGGAACCGGGTTTCCATATCGACACCCGTCTGTTCCAGATCATTCACGCCACCATCAAACACCAGTCGACCGTTATTGATGACGATCACTCGACTGCACATCGCCTTCACTTCTTGCAGAATGTGCGTCGACAGCAGAATGGTTTTCGTCTTGCTCAGGCTGATGATCAGTTCACGAACATCATGCACCTGATTCGGATCCAGTCCGCTGGTCGGTTCGTCCAGAATCAGGACCTGGGGATCGTGCAACAAGGCCTGAGCCATGCCGACACGTTGCTTATAGCCCCGTGAAAGCTTGCTGATCGGCTTGCCCCACACGGCGGTCAGCGAGCACTTGTCAGCGACATATTCCAGCCGCTGCTTCAGATTACTTCCCGACATCCCACGGGCTTCACCCAGATACTTCAGGATCGACTCGGGAGTCATTTCGGGATACAGCGGACCGTTTTCCGGCAAGTAGCCGATCAACGTGGCCGCTTGAATGCGTTCGGTATAAACGTCGTGGCCACCGATGAAGGCCGAGCCTTGCGACGGGGAAAGATACCCCGTGAGGAGCTTCATCGTGGTCGACTTGCCTGCACCGTTTGGGCCCAGGAATGCACAAACCTGACCGCGAGGGACAGAAAATGTCACCCCTTGAATCGCGGCAAACGGTCCATAGTATTTGCACAGGCCGCGTGCTTCGATCATTGCCTGCTTTTTATCATCAGCCATAGACACCTCATCCAGGAATCGTCCATTCCGCGCCAAAACGCGGAACGGGAAGCTAAGCCGTTTGTCTGTAATCAGTAATGCTGTTGGTCGTAGTCCCGCGCACAGCTCAGCCAAATTGGCAGAAACTGTCCGTTCTCGCTCCATGCGACGCAGGAAATACGCATCCAGCGTGCCGATTGCGAGGATTTACCAGCAGATTACAGAAATTCTGAAATCCACAAACTCACTTCGTTTGGTCAACTCAGGCGACCGATCAGGGGCTCCAGCAATCCTGCCAAATTGGCAAAGACGACAAGAACGACCCCGTTAACCAGATCGCCGTGAATTTACACCCCTGTCTGTAATGGAACACTCCAACAACTTCAAGGGCGAGCCCACTTGTATAGTCGTTGTTCGCTCCGCGAACACAACGCATTCGCAGTGGCCGGCTG
>JAZKFE010000408.1:0-16269 GCA_040386595.1 Planctomycetota bacterium
CCTCTGGCATCTGGTCGATACAATTGGGAGAAGCTGTAAGGTCAGCCCAATCACCCCTTTGACCGCCGGCGAACAAGCGGTTCGCCCAGGCCACGTAAGTCTGTCATTCTCTATGGATTACCGAGTTCAACTCGACGTTTTTTCTGGCCCGCTGGACCTGATGCTCTATCTGGTCAAACGGCACGAGTTGGATATTCTGGATCTGCCCATCGCCAAGATCACCCGGCAGTTCAGCGACTTGCTGGAAATCATCGAGGTGCTCGATTTCGATATGATCGGCGATTTCGTGGTGATGGCGAGCACGCTGGTGGAAATCAAGAGCCGCATGGTGCTCCCGCGGCCGGAAGAAGACGAGCCCGAAGCGCGCGAAGGGGACGACGACCCCCGCAGCGATCTAGTCCGGCAGCTGATCGAATACAAGAAATACAAAGACGCCTCGCGTTTACTGGAAGAGCAGGCCGCCGAATGGCAGGAGCACTATCCGCGGCTCTCTGACGAACGGCCCGCCGAAGGGGTCGATCCGTCGGAAGACCGGATCAAGGAAGTTGAACTGTGGGATCTCGTCAGTGCCTTGTCGAGAATTCTGCGGCGTAACCCAGCCACCAATCAAACGTCGATCGTCTACGACGACACACCCATTTCGACCTACGTCCAACGTATTTACGACTTGGTCATGGAACACGGCCGGGTGGCCTTCAGCAGTCTGTTCGATGGAGCGTATTCCAAAAGCAAAGTCGTCGGTATCTTCTTGGCAATTCTCGAGTTGCTGCGACACTACCACATGCGGGCCGAGCAACCCGAGCCGTATGGCGAGATCTGGGTCTTGCCCCCTCTGGAACCGGTCGCTAATGTCAGCGATGCGGCCCCTGATGCGACAGCGACTGACGTTGTTGCCCCCTTGGCGGCGACCACCGGCGAGAACGACACCCCAGCAACGGTGCCCCCGTAACGGGCTGTCGATGCCTCCGCTGCGCGGGTCGATCCGTTGTCTCCTGCTTTCATGCGGTATTTGAACTGTGTCGGAATCGGCTCCTCAAACTGTCTTCGAACTCATTGGCGAAGACGGCTTAACACGTTTAGTTCGTGGATTTTACGCGCAAGTCCCGGATGACGAGATCCTCGGTCCCATGTATCCGCCGGCCGAGCGCGAAGCGGCCGAGCGTCGATTGCGGGAGTTTTTAATCTACCGTTTCGGCGGTCCCGACCGGTACATCGTCGAACGCGGCCATCCTCGGCTGAGGATTCGGCATGCTCCCTTCGTGATCCACCAAGCCGCCCGCGATCGCTGGTTCCAATTGATGAACCGATCACTCGAATCAGCCGGGTTCGCACCCGAAATCGTCACGGCCCTGAAGGCGTTCTTCGCTGAGACCGCGTCATTTCTGATCAACAGCCACGGCTGATTGATGTCGGAAATACGCGAGGTCTGACGTCCCCGAGTTCGTACGAATTCCGCTTCCTTCATGAGGGTTGTTCGCTCGCAAAAGCCGCAACCTCTTGTTCGCTGCGCTCACCCAGATTCGAGAATCTGGACTACCCTGCGCTGGTTCTGGGCGGCCTCACGAGCTCGAAAATCGTGCTGCGGTGCATTTCCGGGACAATTCCCTATAATTTGTCCGTTGTGTCTTTAATTACCGTTTTTCTTGACACGAAATCTACTTCTTAAGGAACTCTTTGCGAAATAAAACGTCTGAAGTGTTCCAGACAACAGATGTTTCATCGCATAAGTATTTAAAAACATCCGAATCACCGGCAGTGGCCACTAGCGACTGTCAAGGAATTCGGGCCGCGTCCAAGGTGCGGATTATAGGCGTTGGTTGGATTGCAACGATTTTACGAGTTTCCACTATCCGACCGTTTATTCCGAGTCACTGGAGTCCGTGAATCGGTGAACGGAACAAAACCAATCTTCCGATGGGAATAGGCAGCCCCAGGCATGGGCCGCCTGTCGCATCGTTGGGTTCCGCAGGGTGCGGTTGTTTCAGTCGCTGGTTTGGTCCGTAGTTGGTGGGTGGTACCGAAACGATCGGTGCACAAATCTCGGGCGTGAAGTCGGTCTTTCCAAAGGGGTTGACGGAATTGCAACCTCAACTCGGTCGGCGTCGGCAAGTGCGGACGACGATGTGAGCAGGCTGCAAAGCAGTCACATCCGATGGCAGAACTGCATTCGAACCTGGATCTTCCACAAGGAGTGTTTCCGTGTTGATTGATTGGCTCCCTCAAGCGTTGAAACGCTTCTGTCATGTCGTTCCGCAAGGTTCTCTGCGTCGTAAAGAACGACAAACGAAGCAAATGTTTGTCTTCCAGGTAGAAAATCTGGAAGAGCGCCAATTGCTGTCGGCCACGAACAGTTACAATGTTCCGGCACCGTCACCCTACGACAACATTTCACCGGTCCTGCTGCAAATTGCGTCGGGCTCGACGTCAACTTCCACCACCGGTTCCGGTGCGACCACGCAATCGTCGACTGGCACGACCAGCACCGGCTCATCGGGCGCTGTCGACAACACCGCCAGCTTCGTGGCCCGCGACCGTTATGGTCGGATCGGTGTAAAGATTACCAATTCGAATATCAATGGGCTGCAACCAGCCTTGCAAGCACTGGGATTTGTGGTCACAGGCTCACGTCCCGACTTGAACTTTGTCGAGGGGTTCATCCCCCAAGCCAATATTGCCGCGCTCGGTGCCATTTCCGGATACGGCCGGATTGGCGTCACGCCTCTGTATACCGCGCTGACCATGGCTGGCCCCACAGTCAATCAGGGGCTCGGCCCCATGGGCGTGGATCGGACGCTCGCCACGGTTCCTGGTTACGATGGAACCGGGGTCCGGATCGGTATTCTGAGCGATAGCTACAACTCCAACGGCGCCATTCTGCCGGCCAACCAAAACGGGGACTTGCCTCCCACCGTTCAAGTCCTGTTAGAAGGCACACCGGGGAGTACCGATGAAGGCCGCGCAATGGCCGAATTGGTCCACGACGTGGCCCCCGGAGCAACGCTCTTGTTTGCGTCCGCCTTCAACGGACAAGCCTCTTTCGCCCAACAGATCCGCAATCTCGCCAACCCGGCGATTGGTAACGCGGACATCATTGTCGATGACGTCATCTATTTTGATGAGCCGATGTTCCAAGACGGTATCATCGCCCAAGCGGTGAATGATGTCGTCAATTTCAACGGCGTGTCGTACTTCTCCGCAGCGGGCAACGGCGGCAGCAATTCTTACGAAGCGGTGAATCCGACCTTCGTCACCGACACCACCGTCGGCCCCGGAACCTACCTCGATTTTGCACCGGGATCGTCAGTCGTCACCACCAATTCGATCTTCCTGAACGCTGGTGAATCACTCAGCCTGGAACTCCAATGGGACGATCCGTACTACACGACAAACGGTGTCGACACCGATATCGATATCTTCATTATCGATGTCTCCACCGGTCAGGTTGTCGCCTCGTCCACCAGCAATAACATCGCGACACAAACTCCGTCTGAGTTTGTCAGCATGCAGACGTTTACGTCTGGCACCTACAGCGTGGTCGTGCGTCTGGAATCGGGACCAGCCCCGGGACGACTGAAATGGGTCGACTTTGGAAGACATAATCAAACTTTCCAATACGACACACAGAGTTCCACCGTTTACGGTCACGCTGCCGCAGCCCAAGCCATGGCAGTGGCCGCCGCACCGTATTTTGATTCGCACAATGTCGAGTCATTTTCGGCCGAGGGTGGGACGACGATCTTGTTCACACCGACTGGTTCTCGACTCGGTACTCCCGATGTCCGTCAGACACCCGATATCACGGCGGTTGACGGCACGAATACCAGCTTCTTCACGGGGAACTTCCCGTTCGTCGGTGGTAACGACGTGGAGAACGATGGTCTGCCGAACTTCTTCGGAACCTCCGCCGCCGCTCCGCACGCCGCCGCGATTGCCGCCCTTATCAAGCAAGCCAACCCGGGTTTGTCGCCGCAGCAAATCTATGACCGGATTACGAGCACAGCGACCGATATTGGGGCTCCGGGCGTCGACAACTTTACCGGTTACGGGTTGATCAATGCGTATGCCGCGATCTTCGGCTCACCCATTCAAGCCGGCCTGAATTTCTCAGACAGCTTTGAAACCGGAGCGTTGTCAGGATACTGGGATACAAATACCGAAGGTAACGCTGTCATTACGGTCAACGGAAACAGCGGGGCCACCGACGGTACGAAGAGCATGACCCTGGGGTCTGGATTCGACACTTCGAATCCGTTCTTTTTCAGCTCCTTCGGATTCGACGCACAGAGCGAAGCGACATTGCACATCGATCCGTCCTCTGCCACCGACGATGTTTTCGTGTCGTTCGACGTCAAACATCAGTTTCCGTCCTCGAGTACGGTCTTCTCCAACGGCAGTGACGACCCCATGTCGTCCTACTTCTTCGGCGGCGAGAACTCTGACGGCGTCGCCTTCAGTGTCGATGGTGGTAATCTGTGGTTCCGAATCGTTTCGCTGACCGGAACACAAATCGACACGAGTTTTAAATCACTCAAATTCAACTTAACGCAATTGGCAACCGCCAATGGAATTGGCCTCGGCAGCGACGTGCTGATCCGCTTCCAAAACTACGACCTGTACTACAACGCCAATCCCATTACTGTAGACAACGTCCAGGTTTTCACCAACCAACCGCCGACCGTCACGCTCAGCCCGACGCCGTTGAGCTATCCCATTGGCTCACTGCCCATCAACATCGATCTGAACGCAGTCGTCCAGGATTCGCAGACACCGGTGTATAACGGCGGCACATTAACCGTCGCCGTCACGCAAAATGGAACCTCCAGTGACTACCTGGAAATCGTGAATCAGGCCTTGATTCCGAACCGCGTCGCCACCCCCAACGATATCACGCTCAGCGGCAACCGCGTCTACTTCGGTGGTCTGCTGATTGGAACCTACATGGGCGGGAGTGGGGCCTCGCCGCTGGTCGTGTCATTCAACAACAATGCCACGGTGAAAGCGGTCGGCTATCTGTTACGTGACATCACCTTCCGCACTCAGAGCACTTCATTGCTGCAACGCAAAGTGCAAGTGACTCTGGACAGCGGAAACGGCAGCGGAGATGCCACCGCCAGCCGCCTGATCAACATTGTCACTGGTCCCAGCGGCGTCAATGTGGCCCCCACGATTACCCTGAGCCCGACGTCACTCAACTTCCAACCTGGATCCGCAGCGACGGTCATCGATCCCAGTGCCACGGTCGTCGATCCTGATTCGACCAACTTCGCCGGTGGTATCCTCTCGGTCAAAATCTCGTCGAATGGCTCGACGACTTATGACCGAATTGAAGTCAAGAACCAGGGGAAGGGCACTGGCCAAATCAGCTTCTCCGGTTCGACCATCAAGTACCAGGGAACGACCATCGGCACGCTTTCCAGCGGGACGATCGATCGGACAATCACCCTGAACGCGTCCGCCACGCTGGCCGCGGTGCAGGCCTTGGTACGAAATATCACGTTCCGCACGATCGGTGCCTCGGCCCCGCTGGGAACGCGAACGGTCCAGTTCAAGTTGACCGACGGCGACGGGGGCACCAGCCTGGTGTCCACGAAACTGATTAATGTCGCCAAGAAGAACAGTTCACCCGTGATTGGTGTGACCACAACGTCGCCCACCTTCCACTTGGGCAAGACACCAGTCATCATCGAGCCGGCAGCGACCATCACCGATTCTGACACGACGGTCTTCACCGGTGGTATCTTGACGGTCAAAATCGCGGGCAACGGACAGGCTTTGGACCGCTTGCAAGTTCGCAATCAAGGTTCGAACGTCGGTCAGATTGCGGTCTCCGGCGGCACCAACATTCTGTATGGTGGCATCCTGATCGGCACGATTTCTGGCGGCACCGGTTCGGCACCGCTGGTCATCACCTTCAATGGCAACGCCACGAACGCCGCAGTCCGAGCGTTGACCCGCAGCATCACCTTCGACACCTCGGGAGCGAAGCCTTCGCTGGCCTCACGCACCATCAGCTTCCAGCTGACGGACGGACAAGGCGGAGTCAGCGTGGCCGTGTCGAAGACCGTAAAGGTCAGCAGCACGTAATCCACAGCGACGAATCGGCAACGCCGATGTCTCAGTGAAATGTAAAAACCGCGGTGAGAACACTTCCGTTCTCACCGCGGTTTTGTTTTCTTGTCGATTCCAGCGTCAGCCGGATAATTGTGAGCAACTGTCGGCAAGAAAGACCGTGACCAAGACGTCGGTCACTCCGGATCGATTCGTTTCTGATGGCCACTTTGATACGTGCTTCAAGCCGCCAACAACCATCCAGCTCACGCTGGACGCTCGCCTACGAACACTCATCACTTCGTGATTTGGCTGGGGGCGAGACTGAATTTGTCTCGCCCCTCTGAGGAACAATTTCAACCGGTTACTGCGATTGCGTTCTGTTCGCGGAGCGAACAACGACTATGGACGCCTCGACTTCGCAGAGTTAGCGATTGAACAGGAACGCTGGGCTGTTAATCAACGCCCACATCAGGTCTTGGGCTCCCTCTGCCGGGCTGGGCACCTGGGCCAGGAATTCTTCACCCTGTTTCAGCTCTGCGGGTGTCGGGAACCGACAAACGACCGACAAATAGACTTCCTCAATCAGCCGTTTACTGTCTGCCTTTTCGGCAACCAGGCGACCGATCAATGCCTGCGGATGAGCGATCGCGTCGCCGATCGTCGGGCCGTTAATCAAGTTCAACGTCTGTGAGAGACTCACTTCGCTGGTCCGTTCGCATTCACAAGGTGATTCACGCGGCGGGCGGCCGAACATATCCAGGAAGCTCAAATCGACCTTGCCGTCGGGAAGTTGCGTCGCTCGGAAACCCGCCGGAACACCCGGAATCGTACCGGGACTACCGGTAGCTTCCATGACGGCGTCATACAGCTGCTCGGCCCCCAAGCGGCGCGGCGAACCATGAGAGTAGTTCGTGTTGTCGTCCTGATTGAACAGGTTGGTCTCGATGCTGCGCTGGTACGTATGCGAGCTGACGATCGTTTTGATGAGGTGTTTGAGATCAAAGTTGTGAGCCAGGAAGTCCGCAGTCAACGCGTCCAACAGTTCGCCGTTACTCGGCGGATTACTTTGCCGGATATCGTCGACCGGATCAATGATGCCCCGGCCCAGGAAGTAGCTCCAATAACGATTCGCCAAGCTCTTGGCGAAGTACGGATTCTCTTTCGAAACCAGCCAGTTGGCGAGTTGTTCACGCGGATCAGTCAGCGTCGAATCAATCCCCGCGTGCTTGTAGGGGAAGGCGGCCGCAATCGGCTGCCCTGACTTGGGATGCATGACAACCTGCGCGTTCGGCTGGCTGAAGATCACTTCCTCTTCGGCCGAGGCTCCCGGCTTGCGACCTACACCGGCAAAGAAGGCCGAGAGTTCGTAGTACTGGATCTGAGTCCATTTCTCGAACGGGTGATCGTGACACTGATTACACATGAACCGCGTGCCGATGAACACCTGCGTCATGTTCTCCATCGCGAGCCGCGGCTCGCGGGAGATGCGATAGTAATTGGCAGCTGGATTCTCAAACGTGTTGCCATTCGCCGTCATGAGATCCGACACGAATCGGTCGTAGGGGACGTTGGTCGCGATCGCGTTGCGAATCCAATTCCGGAAGCTCCAGACCCCTTTCTCCGTGATGAATTTGCGATTGCTCATCAGCAGATCGCTCCACTTCATCGTCCAGAAATCAATGAAGTCGGGACCACTCAGCAACTCGTCAATTTTGGCCTCACGCTTCGTCTTCGAATCGCGAGTGTCCGTGAGGAAGGCTCGAGTTTGTTCGGAAGTGGGTGGCACACCAGTCAGATCAATCTTGAGGCGCCGCAAGAATTCGGCGTCCGTACAAAGTTCCGACGGCAGGACCTTCAACCGCTTCAATTTGTTATTCACGGCCGTGTCAACAAAATTGAATTCCGGGGTATCTTTCCAAGCGAATCCCTCGCGCTTACCGAGGACCGTACACACGTTGGTGATGAACGCCCCTTCGTAGCGAATCAGAATACTGGCCTCGCCCCGACGGACAGCAGTTACATTGCCCGCCTTGTCGACGACGGCCTTTTCGAAATCGCTGGTTTCATACCCGACATCGCGAGAAACATCACGCGTGCTACCGTCGGCATATTTGGCGATCACAATCTGGGCCTGCTTCTGACCGACATCATCGAGCAACAACGACTTCGGAATCACTTCCAAACTCTGCACGCGATCCACGGTGTCGAACTGGCACCCTTCGGCAATCCAACGCTTCAACAACTGGTAGTAACGGGAATCTTCATCGAACAGAAAGCCCCCCTCGTGCGGCACGCCTTGAGTGGGTTTCAGCAACATCAAGCTTTGTTCGGGCTGAGCACGATTGAAACGACGGCCAGCCAGATCATCGGTCAAAGCGGCATAGTCATACTGCGGATCATAGCCACGCAACGACAGTTTGAAGCCGGCCTTACCCTGTTGTCCCCCATGGCACGCCCCCTGATTGCAGCCGGTCTTGGTCAAGACTGGCAGCACGTCGCGGACGAAGCTGATCGGGGTATGGGTGACATCTTTTACTTTGACGGGGACAGCCACTGTCTGACCACCGTAGGTCACATTCAAGACCGTATCGCCAACTGTATGAGGAGCGACAAAGCGATCCGCATCCAGCGTGGCAACGGGGCTAGCGACAGTTAGCTGGGCATCGGCGGTCAGGTCAATGTACCGCCCGTCAGCGGTCTTGCCGGTCACCAGGACTCGTCGAGAATCGCTGGCACCGGTCAGCTCCAGACTGGTCGGCTGGACCTGCAGTTCGACGATGGCCACCTGTGGCGGCTCAGCTGACATCACTCCAGCCGGCCAACCGCAAATCAATCCGGCCCAGAGGTAGATCGCTAGCTTACTAGTATGCATTAGGAGTCCTCGTCGAATCAGTGGCGCAACAGCCCGTCGGTTCACAATCAGGCCGCTTAGGATTCGTAGCTAACAAATTCCGTAATTATTTCTGCCCGGCAACGGCTGGAGTAATCTCGACCGGAACAAACTGCTTCACCAACGCTCCGGTATTGGCATCGAACAAACGAATCGTGCCATCAAAGCCTCCGGTTGCCACTTGAGCCCCATCCGGTCGGAAGTCGACGGCAAATACCGCCCGACTGTGACCAGGAAGTTCAAACAGCAACTTGGCGTCTTCCGTGTTGTAGATGCGAACGGCTCCAGTCATCGCGGTGCTCGATCCGACCACGAACTTCGAACCGTCGCCGTTGAAATCCAAGGCAAAAATCCGGCCGGGCAGGGGGGCATAACCCCGGATGCGATTGTAATCGTCGCCAATCTGGCGGGCCTGAGTCCGAATCATTTTGTAGAGCTTGGGCTCACCGTCCGAACCACCAGTGAGGAACTCGTCACGTTGGGGATGCCGGCGAATGGCCATCAAGCCTCCCTTGAGTGCCCCCGGGGTGATGCTGGTGATGTTGTCGACAAACTGGCCGTTGTCCACGATCGACAGCTTCATGGCCATATCCCGGCCCACAGTCACGATGTGTTTTCCATCCACCGAGAAACCAGTCCCCAAAACCCAATCCGAATGCGGGTCCATCTTTCTCAGCAGGCTGAGGTCCTCGACCTTGATCAGACGGATTCCGTTGTCCGCGGCACCGCACGCGAACAGCTTGCTGTCATCCGAAAACCAGCCACCGAACAACACGTCAGACGCAAAATTGGCACTGCGTTCGGTCCAGTCAGCCGTATTCCAGAATTGAACTTCGCCAAACAAACTGGGAGTTCCACCAACAGCCGCCAGGATCTTGCCATCGGGAGAAAACTCCAGCGATTCAATCCGTTGTGAGCGTCCCACCAGGCGTTTGACCAATCCGCTGCCATCGGCCTTGTGAACCAGAATCTCGCGGAAGCCAGAGACCGCCAGTAACTGGCTGTCGGGCGAATAGGCGAGCGCAGTCACCACCGGAGGATTCGTATAGAGCGGGGGATGTTCGGCAGTGATGTTGTCCTGCAATGCAGCCGGAGTATCGTCCTTCGCCCCCTCAGCAACCCACCGCGTGATCAATTCGACTTGCGCCTTCTTCAGTGGCTCGGCCTTGAGGGGCATCTGGGGCTTGTCGCCAGAGATGAACTCCACCAGCGTGCTCTCTGCGGGTTTTCCTGCCACGACTCCGGGGCCATTGTCGCCCCCGTGTTGCAAGGCTTCGAACGATGTCAGGACCAGCTTCCCCCCCGCCTTTGCCGGCTGATGACAGCCTGAACAATTGCGTTGCAACACGGGGCGCACTTGCCGATAGAAACTGACCGGCGTAACGGCCGCAGGTTTCGCATCTTCCGCAGACGTGATCCCAGCCCAGGCCAGAATCAACACAGCCGCACCAAGCCGACGTGTCGAGCGAGCAACTACGACGTCGAACATCAAACACCTCATTCAACACGAACACTCTTCGCAAATCGCAAAGAATATCCAGGCGAGTCACAGGGCAAGTAAGTTGAGCTGTCAGGTCGAATCATTGTTCTACAGGCGGCCGGGCGTGAGACCTTCGCTAATAGTACCACCGCGATCAAAACGTCTGATGTCTGACCACGTCAGGCAAAATCAACCACAGGCAGGAATTGCGGGCAGCTCCAATCCATCGACTATTATTGATATAGAATAGACACGCCAACCGCGCAAAGTAAAGGGCGATCAGCACCCCGGGCTCGACGCACTCCTTTAAACCTCAGTGTTCTCCGGCTCTCCGTGGTGGCTGAATTCTCAACAAATTGCGTCACGAAATGCTGCGAGGACCGCTTAGTGCGAACCACCCGGCAGGACGAATGAGAACGTCGCCCCCTTACCCGGTTCCGATGTGGCCCAGATGCGGCCACCGTGTTCATCCACGATCGTCCGGCTGATGGACAGGCCCATTCCCAGACCTTGTTGACCTTTCGTGCTGTAAAACGGCTGAAACAATTCATCCGCCGCCGCCAACGAAAAGCCACAACCGTTGTCCTGCACGCTGATCTCGATGTCCTCGCTGCCAGAGAGCTTGGAACTGACTCGGATCAACGGTGCGGCGGGCTGTGCCACCTGCACGGCATCCACGGCATTCAACATCAGATTCAGCAACACCTGTTCGACTTGCACGCGTTTGACGGGGATCTCCGGCAGATCTGCGGCCAGGTCGAACTCGATCGGAATTTGATGCTGTTCCGCTTCCAGTTCGGCAAACGAAACGGCATCACGAATCAACCGATTGATCTCGGTCGATTGCCGCGGATTGTCTCGTTTACGAAGGAAGTCGAGAATCTTGCGGATGATCTGCCCCGCACGCGAAGACTGCAGGCAAATATTCTGCAAGGCTGTTTCCACGCGAGCCGAATGGATCTGTTCGGTACTCATCGAACGCAAACACGCATCCGCATACGCCGAGATGGCTTCGAGAGGCTGGTTCAATTCGTGGGCCAGTTCGGCACTCAAAGCTCCCATCATGTTCAGTCGCGAAACATGGGCCAGCTCCAGCTGCCGTTTCTGAAGTGCCTCTTCTGTCGCTTTGCGTTCGGTAATATCGATCGCAATCATGACTGCGGTCGCTATTTGCGATTCGGTCTTCGAGAAAATGGGGCCGATACAGACCGAGTACCACGTAATTTGCCCGTATGGTCCATACCCATCGATCTCATAGGTTTGCCGTTCGCCATGTACGAAAACTCGTTCAAAAACGCGTTCCATGAACGGAGCATGGTGCGGCGGCAAGAAATTGAGAAAGTGCGTCCCGATCACTTCATCCATGTTATAGCCGGGGGCACAGCGATTTAGAAACTGCAACCGACCGTCACGATCAATCAGTAAGACAAACTGCGGAGCATGCTCCACCAGCGAACGCCATTTGGCTTCCGAGGCTTGCAACTTTTCCGTCACTGACCGAGCTCGCTGGATTTGTTCTTCGAGAACCTGATTCGCCAGCACGACATCCCGAGTTCGTTCGTAGACGCGCAATTCCAGTTGATTGCGGATCTCTTCCAGCTCGTCTTCCGTGGCCTTGCGCTGGGTAATGTCCCGCATAAAGACTAGGCTGCCAATGAATGTATTGGCCATCTTCAAAGGAGTAATGTTCAGTTCTGACCAGAACGTGTTCCCCTTGGCCGTTTGAATTTGCACTTCATAGTGCCGCGGCTCCTGGTGCCCCGACATGCGACGTTCAAAACGCTCGATAATCGAACCGCGGTCTTCCGGGAGCAGGAAGTCCGAAAAATGCCGCTTCAGAATCTCTTTCACGTCCACTTCCAGCATCTGGGCTATGCGTGGATTCGCATAGTCGAAACACCCGTTTCGCAGTATCGTGAAGATGCCGTCACTGGCCGATTCGACCAGCAACCGCAAATAAGCTCCCGATGCGGCCGATTGCGTTTCGGCGAGCTTCCGGGCAGTGATATCAATCAGAATTCCCTGCAAGCAAACCGGGCGTTCGGAGGCGTCGCGCACCGCCAGCAGATGTTCTTCCACGAACACTTCGCGGCCAGTCAGGCTGATCAGGCGGTACTCGCTTCTGACAATCCGCACTTCCGCGACCGCCTGCTGCAGATTTTCCAGTACTCCGTCCCGGTCATCGGGATGCACCCAATGCAACCAATTGCCCCCCACTTCCAATGCGGACCGTGGAGGCAACCCGATGGCAGCTTCAATCTGCGAGCTGATATACAGCCGTTGAAACGGGGGCCGAGATTCGGCAATGTACGTCATCACCGGCAGCTGCTGTGCCAATTGGCGATACAGGTCGCTCGCGCGGGGAGCCCGCTGCGGCAATTCGACCGCCTGGGAAATATCGATGGAAACCCCCACGGCTCCGATCAATTCCCCCTGATCGTCGCGCAGTGGCGCACACCGAGTTTCAAAGTGGGTGTTCCGCACGACACTGTGATTACAAGAAGCCTCGCCACGCAACGCGGCACTGGCCAACGCCACCACTTCGGGGACCTCTTGATACATCTCCCACAACGATTGGCCGACCGCTTCCCCGGGCCGCAGCCCCACAGCCTGCAATCCGGGCCCCTCCGACAGGGTAAAAATCCCGTCGCGGTCGATCGCCCAGATCACCAAGGGGGCAGCGAGATGGCTATCCGGAAAAACGACCTGCAAGTCTTGAGAAATGGTGGCCAATCGAAAATCCTCGCACGCTGAAAACGGTCGAGCCGAGAACGAATCTGGAATTTCTCAAACGGACAAGTTGCTCCCGTGATTATAGCGCGGACACCGTGCGGACGATGCCTGGCCTGCGGGATTCTACCTCCGGTGACATTGATCAAACCACGCCCCAACCCGTGGGTTCCAACGAGTCCAGCTCTCTGGCGGTGGAGCGGAAACCGTAATCGGTTCGTTGCGGATGGGGTGCATAAACGTCAGCTCGACGGCATGCAAACCAATCGTACCACCACCGGCGAACGACGAGCCATACTTCCGGTCACCGGCAATCGGCCACTTGCGAGCCGACAGCTGCACGCGGATCTGATGGCTTCGACCGGTGTCCAACTGAACTTCCAGCAGAGTCGGACCGCCAGCGAGCGGAATTTCCTCATACCGCAAGGTGCAGAGCTTGGCCCCCGGAGCACGAGGCGTCGTAATCGACGAGAGGTTCTCGTCTTCGTCCTTCAGAATCCAATCCTCCAGCGTTCCCTTGCTGGGAGAAACCTGACCGCTGACGATCGCCCAATAAATCTTTTGCGTTGACCGAGTCCGAAACTGGTCCGCCAAACGCGAGGCGGCCTTGCTCGTGCGAGCAAACAGGACGACGCCCGAAACGGGCCGGTCCAGCCGATGCACCACGCCCAGAAACACGTCCCCCGGCTTGCGGTACTTTTCCTTGAGGTAGTCCTTCGCGAGATCCAGCAAATTATCATGCTCGGTCTTATCCGCCACCGTCAGCAAACGGGGGGGCTTGTTGATCACGAGGCAGTGATTGTCCTCAAACAGCACAGAATTGGGAAATAAATCGGGAACAGGCACGCGGCACAATCCTTGAACATCGGACAAAATCAACTTAAACGGAACGTGGCCCCGCCAGCCTGGGGCTGAAATCGAGACCTACGGCCCGGCAGCGAACGGCGAGAATCATCCAGCGGAATGAGCCAGACTGTCGCTCGGGCACATCTCAATGTAACCTCTCTGCGAGGAATTGTCGTGTGACTGCCCAGAACCGCAGCGGCGGCGATTCCTGTAGAAATTGGAACACACGATTCGCTTGGGCCCAAATGGCTCGGATGCCATGCAGGCCAAGCGACGACAGAGATTCCCGATTCAGACTCAGGCCGGGCGGAGGGATGCCGCCCCACATACGAATTGTTGCCGATGGACCAGAACCACACCTTACCTGTCGATTCCCTGCTGACGGCCCTGAATTCAGCGCTGTCCGATGGCAAGATTTCCCCGACAACCTGTCAATCGGCCACCCGTTGGCTGACCGCCCCCGAATACGCGACCTTCGTTCCAGAAATTGCCACGGCAATCGAACGTTCGGCCTGGACCGATCTCGAGGCTGCCTTTTGGGAAATCATTCCCTTCGGCACCGGCGGCCGGCGCGGCGCGATGGGTGCCTATGGAACGGCCACCATCAACCGCCGTACAATCGCCGAATCGGCTCAAGGCTTGGCCGAATACACTCGGCAGGCCACCGGCAAGGAACGTCCTCGGGCAGTCGTCGCCTGCGACACACGGCTACGGTCGGCCGAGTTTTCCCGGCTCACGGCAACCACCCTCGTGGCCAATGGATTCGAGGTCTTCCTGTTCGAAGGCCCTCGGTCGACTCCTGAATTGTCGTTCGCCGTCCGTCATCTGGGCTGCGACGCCGGAGTCATGATCTCAGCCTCGCACAATCCCCCCAGCGATAACGGCTTCAAAGCCTACTGGTCACACGGCGGCCAGGTCCTGCCGCCACACGACGCCGGAATCATTGCGGCCGTGCTGAATGTGACCGAAATTCACGCCACCAGTATCGAAGAAGCCTTTCATTCCGAGCGACTGTCGATTGTGGGACAGGAAGTCGATCTGCCCTATCTGGAAAGTGTCGTCGCCCTGTCGCTGTCCCGCTCACGCGATGTTCGCGTACTGTTTACTCCGTTGCACGGTGTGGGCGAAACGAACGTCTTTCGCGTGCTGCAAGGGGCCGGATTTTCGGGAATCGAGATCTTCGAACCGCAGCGCAAAGCCGACGGTGCCTTCACCAACGTCCCCGACCAAGCCCCCAATCCCGAACGTGCCGCTGTGTTCGGCCCCGTGATTGCCTCTGCGACACCAGAAACCGACCTGATCCTGGCCAGTGACCCCGACGCCGACCGTCTGGGAGTCGTCGCCCGGTCTCAGGACGGCAGTTGGGTCTGCCTGAACGGCAATGAGGTGGCCGCGTTGCTGGCCGACTATGTGCTCCGCAAACGGACCGACAATCGCACACTGTCCCCCGAACACTACCTCGTGGAAACCTTCGTCACGACCCCCATTCTGGGACGTATCGCGGCGAGTTTCGGCGTGCAGATCGTGGATGATCTGCCAGTCGGATTCAAATACATCGGGCAAGTGGTCGAAGACCGCGGAGCCGACCGCTTTCTCCTGGGATGTGAAGAATCGCTGGGCTATCTGGCGGGAGGCTACGCCCGAGACAAAGACGCCGCCATCGCCGCGCTCTACATCACTGAATTGGCCGCCGAACTCAAGGCAAACGGCCTGACCTTAGTTGATCAGCTGGACCAATTGGCGTTGAAATACGGCTTACATTGGGAAGAACTGCATACGGAAACCTGCACCGGTGCGCGGGGGCAAGAACAAATCACCACGATCATGCGACGCCTTCGTGAATCCCCCCCGACGGCATTCGGAGACTTGGTCCTGACCCAGATGGTCGACTATTCGCAACATGAAATCCGTTCCCTGCCGGCCAACGCACATGCCGCCGAACTTCCGCAGCCCCGCGGGAACATCTTGCGGTTGATCGGAAATGCGCACGGACGGGACGTCGCCGTGACCATCCGCCCGTCGGGAACGGAACCCAAACTGAAATTTTATTTTGCCGCCTGCCAACCATTGATTACCGCAGAAGAACTCCCGGCAGCGAAGTTCGCAATTCGCCAATGCCTGACAGATTTCCACTGCGAACTGGTCGACTGGCTGCGTAATACATTGAGCGAAGTTCCCGCGGAGAGCGTGTTGAGTACCTAGCACACCAAGATACTGGGGTAGCCCAGATTCTTGAATCTGGGTGAGCGAAGCGAACAAGAGGCTGGGGCTC